>CAZYMF010000078.1:0-12774 GCA_964648215.1 uncultured Binatia bacterium (SeqCode)
CCGAGCAGGCCCATGGCGGCGTACGCGTAAAAGAGCGGGCACGCGGCCGGCGCCGCCGGCCATCCGAGCAGAAGATAGCCCGACTGTGTGTAGCGTTCCGCGATCAGCCACTGCACGTGGGCACCGAGACGTCGCACCCGCGGCTCGTCCCAGGTCGCGCGCTGCTCCACCAGGCTCGCCACCGCCGCCGGCGGAAAACGATAGCTCGTGCACAGCTCACGCAGCGGCAACGCGGCGGGAACCTGAACCTCGGCGAGGTTCACGTAGTGCGCCGACCGCTCGAAATCGGCACGCCACTGCTCGTAGCCGGCCGGCTCCTCGACCACCGCTAGCGCTTCGTCGAACTTCAAGGACATTTTCACTGGCCAACCTCTATCTACCTGACCGACCAGCGCTATTCCGTTGCGCCGCGGAAGGCAACGCGAAGCGGAAGCCTGTTTCTACGGGGGCTTTGCCCGCTCAGCCCTCGACCACGCCCAGCTTCACGGTCGCCACAGGCGCCCCTTGAGCGAGCTCAGCCGCAGGTTCCGCCAGCTTGATGCGGTTGCTCTCGACGCCGCTGCCCTCCTGCAGCTGCTTCTGCACCCGCTGCAGGCGCGCCTCGGCGAGCGCACGCAGCCGCGTCGGAGCGATCGGCGGCTGCTCGGCGAGCCAGCCGTCGAGTGCCTTGGCGTCCTCCGGCGACAGCTCGCCGGGTTTGTCTTTCGCCCGCGCTTCCAGTGCGTCGCGCACGCGGTCGCGCGTGCCCTTGTGCGTCAGGGAGCCCAGCTTGGCGAAAAAGCTCTCGTTGTTCCACGTCGCCAGCAGATCCTGCTCGCGCAGCCAACGGACGTCCTCCTCGGTCACCGCCGTGTCGAGCGTTACCCCGATGCCAGGACGACTGGCGAGCAACTCGCCGAGCTGCGCCACCTGGTCGGAACCCGCGGGTACAAGCTCGGCACGCCCCGGGCGGAACTCGATCGGCTGCGGCGCCAATGACTTCTTCTCATCGCCACCGCCGAACACCGCGCCGACCAGCTTCAGCGGCGAGGCCAGGGCGTTGAGGATGGCGTGCTGCAAGGCGCTGCGGATCACCGTGAACAGTCCGATCTTCGTTCCCTCGGCGCCGCCGGAGACGGGGATGCCGAGATCGATGTTCCCGCTGATGTCCCGCAACAAGGCGAGCGCCATCGACAGCGGAATTCCGAACTGCTGCTGGAAGAGCGACTCGCCCGCCCCGCCCTCCACGTCGAAGTCGTGCAGCGTGATCCAGTTGTCGGCGTAGTAGTCGCCCTTTTCGAACGAGACCTTGGTCGACACAGACAGCTTGCCGCTGCCGATGCTGTAGCTCGAGAAGGCGGTGGCGTAGGGGTTGAACGGCGTCAACCCCAGCTTGTCGGCGTAGAGCTGGAACCAACCGGTACCATTCGAGAGAGCGCCGTAGACGTCGAGCTTCCCTTTCTGGCTACCGATGGCCGAGAGCTTGAAGTTGCCCACCGACGGCCCCGGCCAGCGAGCTCGGCTGAGCTCGACGGCGAGCAGCGACAGGCCACCTTGGAAGAACGGCTTCACGGTACGATCGGTCATCGCCACGTCGCCCTTGTCGATGCGCAGCGAGGCCAGCTTGACATCGACCGGACGCGGCGGCGCGCTCTGCGCCGGCGGCGACGGTGGCGCCGTTGCCGGCGCCGCCGAGAAGTTCGGCAGGACAAAGCCGTCGGCCGTACGCGTGACCCGCACCTTCGGGCTCTCGATGCGCATGTCTCCGAGCACGACCTCTATGGGCTTGCTCGTCTCTCCCTGGCCCTTCCCCGGCAACAGGCCGGGCACCTTCAGCTCCGTGATCGGGAGGCTCAGTGCGTGGACTCCCAGCAAGAAGGCTTTGGGATCGGGTCCGGTCAGTTGCAGGTCGCCGAGCGACAGCCGACCCTTGAATGTCAGATCTCGAGACGGCTCGGCCCTGGCGGGGGCCGGCAGGGCGCCCGGGGCGTTCAGCTCGTCGATGTCGAGACCGATGGACTTGGCCGTGACGGCGAAGTCCATCGGCGCCACGCCGCTCGCTTGCAGATCGGCGAGCCCGAGCTTGCCGCTGACGCGCACGTCGTTCGCCGCGGGAGCGGAACCATCGCCGGGCGCGGCGAGGCCAGCTTCGATCTTCAGATCGGAGCTGAGCGTTGCCGACTGCAACTGCGTTACCGGCACGGCGCCAGCGGCGCGCGCCAACCCCGGCAGGGAGAGATCGGTGATCTTCAGCGAGCCACCGAAGGCCGGAGGAACCACCGTGACGGCTCCCTTCAGAGCCACCTGTCCTTTGGCCACGGTGACGGTCAGATCCGCCTTGCCCGGCTGCTCGCCGCTGTCGGCGAGGCCGCTGACGGCTGCCGCAATACCAACGTCGATCGGCTCCTCGGCGCCGAGCAGCAGCACCCGCGAATCGTCGACGTGCAGCGAGGCCAGGGACCAGTGCCACGGACTCTCCTCCGGCTCGGCCGCTGCCCCCGCCTTCGCCGCAGGCGGCGGCGCCGTCGCCTCCGGCGGAGTCGCGGGAGTCGGTTCCGTCGCCGCCTTCACCGCCTTGCTCGTGCCTGCTGCGAGGAAGGGAAGCAGGTCTCCTCCCTGCGGCCGCACGAGAAGAGAGGCCCCGGTGAGGGCAACCTCGGCCACCGCCGCTCGGTGTGCGAGCAGATCCACCGGGTCGACCTTCACCGTGAGGTTCTTCCACGCCAACGCCGGCTCCTCGAAGTTGGACACACGGACAGCCACGTCGCGCAGGCTCACCGTGCCACTCACCTGGTTCCGCTTGCCGGTCTCGAGCCGGTACTTGAGGGCCGCATCGACCTCTCCATGCAGCGCGCTCCAGCCGACGTTGGGGATGTAGAACCGCGAGCGGCGCAAAGGCAAACCGTCTGCCTCGATGTCGGCTTCCAGACCGAAGCCTTTCTCCAGCATGGTAAAGCGCGCGTCGAGGCGCAGCGATGCCTGGTCGAAGGCGAGCTCCAGGTGCACCGTCGCCGGCTGGCCGTAGAACCCCGGTCGCAGCGCGATGTCGCGGACCTGGATCTGCTGCAGATTCATCTCCAGCGGCTCGGTGTCCTTGACCTCGAAGTCGCGAAAGAGCACCCCGCCGCGGCGCAGAACGAAGCGGTCGATGCCGAAACCCCACCCTTCCTTCGCCGCCCCCGGTGTCGGTGCCGGAGTCGGGGCCGCCGGCTCCTTGCTCACCGGGACCAGCGCCATCAGATTGATGCGGCCGTTCGCCAGACGATCGAGGGCGACATGCGGCTCGTCGAGCTCCACCTCGCTGAGCTGGATCGTCTTGCGGAACAGCGGCAGCCAACGCAGCCTGACGGCCAGCCTCTTCCACGCGATCAGCGGCTGCTCGCTCTTCGGAGCGGGCGAGGCGAGCGCCGCCGCCGGCGAAGGTCCGCCCGACGGGGAAGGCGCGGGTGGATCGGTGCCAACGGTCGCCGGCGGCACCGGCGTCGCGGACGGTGACGGAGCGCCGTTTGCCGCGGTCACCGTCGGCGACGCCCAGATCGCCACGTCCTCGAGCGCCACGCCGCCGCGCAGCAGGGAGAGATCGACGTCGCCCACCTCGACCCGGGCCTGTAGCGCCTGCGAGGCCTGCGAGATCAGCACCCGCCGCAGAACCTCGGGCAGGGCCACCCGCACGATCACGAGCACGAGCAGCACCACGAGCCAGCGCCGCCACCGCCACAGGCGCTCTCGCCAGCTGGACATCCAACTCATAAGGCTTCCCGGCGGAAGGACTCCATGATGCGCTACAGAGTAGTCCCTCGCCGGCACGAGTCCAACACTGCCTCCACTCAAGCGCGGTTGGCAGCGCGGCCCGGGCGCGCTAGAGGACACCCCCAAGAGACGGTCATGCACGAGATCCACGTCCCACGGGAAGAGCTGGAGGCCTTGGGGCAATCGCCCGTCCTCTTCGACGCCCTCGTCGGCGAGGACGACAACGGCCTGGTCTTCCGCAAGACGCTCAGCCGCGCCGATCCCGGCGTCGCCGAGCAGCGGGTCACGCCGCTCTGGCCGCACCATCTGCCCGGCGAGCTGGTCATCGCGCTGACCGGCCAGGCGGGAGTCATCGCCGCCCACCGCAAGGGCTTGATCGCGAACGGCTGGCGCGGCCACGGCGTGCGCATCCGCGATGCCCGCTTCCCGGCTCCGGTCCTGCTCGGCGAGACGTTCTTCACCCGCGTCGACATCGCGCGGGTGCGCCGGATGCGGGACAGCGTCTACGTTCAGTTCCGCTTTCGCATGTGGAAGCTCGCCCAAGACCAGGGTGAAGTCGAAACCTTCCGCAGCGAGCAGGACGCGATGTTCTTTCCGGGCGAGTGACGCGCGGGAAGATCGCCTGAGAAGCCGGCAACAGGGAACCGGCGATACCTCTTTCGACGCGAGCACAAAGCTGCCAAGATCGCCCGACACGAACACGGCAGCGGGAGGGGGTATGGACGCCGGCAAGACGACGCTTCGGATCTTTGCGCTTCTCTTCGGCCTGCGGGCCCTCACCGACGTCTTCAAGCCGCTCGGTGCCGGCGCGGGTCTGGTGTTCTTCGGCAAGCTGCTCACCGGCGTGCCGAACTTGATCCTGGCGCCGCTGGTCGGCATCTACATGCTCGTCTACGCCTACGGCCTGTGGCGCCTGCGGCGCTTCGCGCTGCCGATGGGAATCGCCTACGCCGTCTACGCTTCGATCAATCTCGCGCTCTTCCCCATCCTACAGCCGATCCCCGGCGGCTACGGCGCCGGCGCCTACGCGGGGTTCGTGGCCGTCGGCGCCGGCGTGTGCTGGGGCGCCGTGTGGCTGCTGCGGCGGCGCGCCGCCGAGCTGACGTAGCCCGCCGGGCCGCGCGAGCGCAGCCGCCGCCATGCCGAGATCGCACCGCCTCGAGGACCTCCTCACCGAGCTGCACGAGCTGCAGGCGAAGCCGTTCGACGAGGCGGCGATCGCCAGGCTGAAGCAGGTGCTCGAGAGCAAGCTGTCGCACGCGGTCGCCAAAGCGGCGCAGATCGCCGGCGAGGCGGAGCTCGCGGCGCTGCTGCCCGATCTGGCGGCGGCCTTCGATCGTCTCATGATCCACCCGGTGAAGACGGATCCCGGCTGTGCCGCGAAGGCGGCCATAGCCGACGCGCTGTATCGCCTCGGCCACGACGACGAGGCCCCCTTCCTGTGCGGCATCCGCCACGTGCAGCTCGAGCCGGTCTACGGCGGCAAGGCCGACACCGCCGGCCCGTTGCGCAGCGCCTGCGCGCTGGGCCTGGTACGGATGGGCTATCGCGAGCAGATGAGCGAGCTCGCCGATCTGCTCGCCGACCCCGAGGCGCCGGTGCGTCTGGCCGCCGTGCGCGCCATCGCCTACAGCGAGAGCGACCAGGGCGTTCCGCTGCTGCGGCTCAAGGTGCTCACCGGAGACGAAGAGCCGCAGGTGATCGCCGAGAGTCTGCAGACGTTGCTGCGGCTGGCGCCGGATCCCTCACTACCCTTCGTCTCGCGACTGCTCGACGCGCCGGCGACGGAGACGCGCGAGGCCGCCGCCATCGCCCTCGGCGGCTCGCGCCTGGCCGCGGCGTTCGCGATCCTGCGCGAGTGGTGGCAGCGCACGGCCAGCGTCGAGCTCCGCCGCACCGCCCTGCTGGCCATCGCCATGCTCCGCCGCGATCAACCCCTGGAGTTCCTCCTCTCCCTCGTCGCCGAGGGCAACGGCATGGACGCGCGCGACGCCGTCGCCGCGCTCGGCCTGTATGGTCACGACGACGCGCTACGCGAGCGCGTCGCCGCCATCGTCAAGCGCCGCAAGGACGTCGACCTGCGCGACGCACTCGCCGCGGCGTTCTGACAGCGGAGACGAACCCTCTCCGAACCAAGCTGCGCGCGCCCGGGAACAGTGGAGCGCCGCGGGACGGGGACGATCAGTCGCCCACCCGGATCACGTTCTTGATGCCGCCGGCGCCGGCGAGCAGCAGATCGCGGTAGCCCGTCATCGGGAAGCGGCCGGTGATCAGCTTGCCGGGTGCTTGCGGCCAGCGCTCGAGGAAGATTCCGAGATCGCGAATGGCCGCCTCGAACGCCTCGCGATTGGCGTTCACCGTACCGAACACGACCTGATTCTTCAGCACCAGGTTGCGCATGATCCGGTCGGTGTCGAGCTCGATCGGCGCTTTGCGGCCGGGGACGCCGGTGAAGACGAAGATGGCATTGGTGCCCAGCACCTCCATCATCGCGAACGACACCTTGGAAGCGCCAGTCGCCTCATAGACGACGTCGATGTTGCCCACCTCCTCGGCCAGCTCCTCGATCGAGTGCGTCGCGGCGGAGACGTAGTGCGCGCCGATCGCTTGCGCCAGGTCGGCCTTGGGGCTGGGCGGTGACTCGCGCGAGTAGACGAAGGTGTCGAAGTCCGCCGCGCGCAACGCCATGGCGCCGAGCAACCCCACCGGTCCGGCTCCGAGCACCACGGCCCGGTGGCCCCTGCCGTCCCGCTTGCCGAGCTCCGCCGGACGGATCCACGGCAGGCGTTGCTGCACCTGGAAGATCTGGGTGAGGGCCTTCTCGGCGATGGTGAGCGGCTCGACGAGAACGGCGACGTCGCGCAGATGCGGCGGCACCACGTTCATGTACTTCTCGTCGTCGACCACCAGCTCGGTCATGAAGCCGTGGCGCTGCTTGATGCCGCGCTCGGTGAAATCGCCCGTGTAGCAGAAGTCCTGGCGATCCGAGCGACAGGCGAGGCAGTCCTGGTGCGGGCAGGGTCGCCGCACCAGCGGCACCACCAGATCGCCGACCTTGACGCGAGAGACCCGCGGACCGACCTCGACGACCTCGCCCAGCGACTCGTGCCCGATGACCAAGTAGTCGGAACCGTCCGGCGGCGTTCCGTACTCGAAGGTGCAGATCTCGCGATCGGTGCCGCAGATACCCACCTCCAGCATGCGGAGCTTGACGTCCGTCGGCGAGCCAAGGTCCGGCTCGGGGTGATCGATCAGATTGATCTGGCGCTGCTCCGGGAAGACGGCAATCGCTTTCATACTTCCTTCGATGCCGCCGATGGAAACCGGTTTCAAGCCCCGGGCCTGACGGCGGCGGCGAGCCGCCACCCTCGGGGTCGCGCCTCAGGAGCGCAGATGCGCGGCGTAGTAGGCGGCGCCACGCAGGGCGGCGCGCGGGTTCAACGAGACCTCGACCCGCAGATCTCCGAGCAGATCGGCAAAGCGGCCCTTGTCGGTGAAGCCGCGCAGGAAGTTGTCATTCTTCTGCAGCGCCGGGAGCAGCTTGGGCGCGATGCCGCCGGCGACGAAGACGCCGCCGAGCGCCAGACACTTGAGTGCCAGGTTGCCGGCCTCGGCGCCGTAGAGGGAGGCGAACAGGTCGAGCGCCGCCACGCAGACGGGATCCCGCCCGGCCAGGCCGGCCTCGGTGATCGCCGCGCTTGGATCGCCCGCCTTCAGCTTCTGGGTGAGCCAGGCGGGCTCCTCTCTGCAGTCGCTCTCGCGCAGAAAGCCGTAGAGGCTGTGCAGGCCCGGCCCCGAGAGAACCCGCTCGTAGCTAACGTGCCCGTGGAACTCGCGGCGCAGGTAGCGCAGCAGCTCGATCTCCTGATCCGTGCGCGGGGCGAAGTCGGCGTGGCCTCCTTCCGAAGCGATCGGGTGGTAGCGCTCGCCGTCCCAGTACAGCAGCGCCTCGCCCAGACCGGTGCCGGCGGCGATGACCGCGATGTTCGCCCGGCGGCGCGGCGGCGCCTTGGAGTTGAGCGCCGCCACCTCGTTCGGGCGCAGGTGGAGCATCCCGTAGGCCGTGGCCTCGAGATCGTTGAGCAGCTTGACGCGCGGGACGCCGCTCGCTCGGGCCAGCGCCTTCTCGTCCAATTGCCAGCCGAGATTGGTGATGTGACTCTTGCCTTCGATCACCGGCCCGGCGACGCCGAAGCAGGCGACCGCCACGACGCCATCGGATTTGCCCTGCAAGAACCGCTGCAGGATCTCCGCCAGCGAGCCGTGCTCGCCGCTGGCGAACGTGGCCTGGCGCACCGGGCGCAGGTCATTGCCCGCGGCCGCGAACAACGCCAGGTTCGTCTTCGTGCCGCCGACGTCCCCGGCGAGGATTTTCGCCTCCGTCGCACTCATGCGCCGCTCCCTTCGACGGCAGAGGAATCGAACCGAAGAAGATGGAGAACCGGGAACCGGGAATTGGGAACGGAGCACCGGCCAACGTCGTTCTTCTTCTCGTTCACCGGTTCTCCATTCCCGGTCCTCGGTTTGCCATTCTCCATTCGACCTCGGGAGCCTCGACGCGCCGCCAACATCCACACCACGCGCCTACCGCTGCAGCGTCTCCGCCATCGTGCGCGCCATCCTCAGGCTGCTGTCGAACAGCGGATCGCGGTCGAGCTGCGGCAGTTGCTCGGCGACGAGCGTGGCGCGCGACTCGAGCGGGATGGTCAGGACGCGGGGGGAGACCGCGCCACCGGTGACGCGGACGCCCAGGCGGCGGGGCACGGTCTCGGCGAAGGTCGCCGTCTCCGTTTTTCCCTCGACCTCCCATCGGATCGAAACCCGCCGCACCTCCGGCGCGCCTTCGCTCAGTCGGCGAATGGTAACGCGCAGCGGCCGCCGGGGCGACTCGAAGCTCCAGCTGACCTCGACGCCCGGGGCGACCGCCGCCGCCGCCGGGCGCCAGCGCAGGCAGGTGGCGAGCCAACCGCTCAGCAACCACGCCTGCGGCAGCCCGTGCGGGCCGTGCTCGATCACCACCTCGCCGATCCGCTCGATGGCCCCGGGGGTGACCAGCGGATCGAGCGTGGCGCCGATCAGCCGCCGCCACGGGCTCAGCCGGCGCCAGGCGAGATCGGCCATCGCCCGGTCCACGGCCTGGCTTGCCGCCCAGCGCGCCGTGGCGATCACGCTCCGCGCGGCGTCGCTCCACACGAAGCTGTCGTAGAGGACCAGATCCGCCATGATCGCCAGCTCGTCGAAGAGCTCGCCGGCCAGGGGCGGCGCCTCCGCGGTCTCCCACCAGAGCGCCGTCGGCAGATCTCCGATCAACAACGGGCGCGCCACCGAGGGCAGCCGCGCCAAGGCCCCGAGGCCGGCGCTGACGGTGACGTGCTCGGAGCAAACCTGCTGGCCGCCGCCCACCAGATGACACTGGGCGGTGACGTACGCCTCGATCTCGCCGCCGGAATCGTCCTGCTCGCCGATCATCAGAACGACGCGCGCCGGGTGGCGTTCGACGATCGCGGCGACGTCGGCGCTGAGGCGCCGCGCCCCGTCCTGCGTCGAGCTGTAGATGAGCAGATTGGACATGCAGGCGCGCGTGACCGCGGGGGCGCCCCCCGAGGTCTCGGGCACCTCTTTCCACAAGAGCGCCAGCTCGGCCTCGATCGCGCCGATGTCCACCGCCCTGGGCTCGACCGAGAGCAGGCGGGAGGGCGCGGAGCTCACAGCGTCCTCCAGCGGTGCCCGTTGCCGCCGATCAGCTCGTCGGCCTCGCCCGGACCCCAGGTCCCGGCTTCGTAGGTCGGCAGAGCGCGCCGGCCGCTCTTGCCCCAGGCGCCGAGAATCTCGGTGATCCAGGCCCACGAGGTCTCGACCGCGTCGCGCCGCATGAACAGCGTGGCGTCGCCGGCCATGACGTCGAGCAGCAGCGTCTCGTAGGCCTCCGGTCCCTGATCGCCGAAGGTGCTGCCGTAGCGGAAGTCCATCTTCACCGGATAGATGCGCATCTTGGACCCGGGCAGCTTGGTGGCGATGCGCAGCGACAGGCCCTCGTCCGGCTGGATGCGCAGGGCGAGCACGTTGGGATCGAGCGGCGCGACCGGATCGGCGTTGAACAGAATCTGCGGCACGTCCTTGAACTGCACCGCGATCTCGCTGGCGCGCTTGGGCAGCCGCTTGCCGGTGCGCAGGTAGAACGGCACGCCCGCCCAGCGCCAGTTGTCGACGAACACCTTGAGGGCGACGTAGGTCTCGGTCAGCGAGTCGGGCGCGACGCGTCTTTCCTCGCGGTAGCCGGGCACCTCGAGGCCGCGCTGGTACCCCTTGGCGTACTGCGCCCGCACGACGAGACGACCGACGTCCTCCCCGGCGAGCGGCCGCAGGCATTGCAAGACCTCCAGCTTGTGGTCGCGGACGACGTCCTCGGCCATCGACCACGGCGGCTCCATCGCCGTCAGGCAGTGCAGCTGCAGGAGGTGGTTCTGCACCTTGTCGCGCAGCGCGCCGGCTTCCTCGTAATTGCCGGCGCGCGTGCCCACACCTTCCTCCTCGGCCACCGAGATCTGCACGTGGTCGACGTACTTCTTGTTCCACAGCGGCTCGAAGATGGCGTTGGCGAAACGCATGACCATGATGTTCTGGACCGTTTCTTTGCCGAGATAATGATCGATGCGATAGATCTGTCGCTCGTCGAACGCCTGGGCGAGCGCATCGTTCACCTCGCGGGCGCTGGCCAGGTCGTGGCCGACCGGCTTCTCGACGATGATGCGCGAGAAGGCCTCCGGGTGGCCGGCGGGCTCGATCAGCCCGGCCGCCTGCAGGTGTCGCACCGCGTCGTCGATGAGGCTCGGCGCGATGGCGAGGTAGAAGATGTGATTGCCGGGCACGCCGCAGCGCGGGGCGATCTCCTCGAGCCGCCGCTTGAGGTCCCGGTACGCCTCGGCGCGGTCGAAGGATCCGCGCAGATAGAAGAGCGCGCGTTCGAAGTCGGCCCAGTGCGCCTCGTCGATCGAGCGCCGCGAGAACTTCTCCACCCCTTCGCGCGCCGCGGCGCGGAAGCCGGCGTCGTCGAGCTCGGTGCGGGCGAAGCCGAGGACGGCGAAGTTGGTCGGCAGCGCGCCGTCGAGCGCGAGGTTGTAGAGGGCCGGCAGCAGCTTGCGGCGGGCGAGGTCGCCGGCGCCGCCGAAGATCACCAGAGTGCACGGCTGTGGCTCACGCGCCCGACCGAGCCCCGCCGCCAGCGGATTGTGCGAAATCGTCTCACTCATCGACGACGCCATTGCCCAGCTGCATTGCTCAGTTCAAATCCCAAGATTGCTACCCAAACCCCCCGTTTCCCCTCCGTTTTCTTCCTCCCACCCGTCGCCCATCACCCATCACCTGTCCCCGGATTTCCCCATCACGGCTTGACGTCCGCCTCCCGCGCTCGCGTCACCTGCGCCCTGGCGGCGGCGACCACATGCTCGAGGGTGAAGCCGAACTTCTTCTGTAGCGCCTTGAGCGGCGCCGAGGCGCCGAACGTGTGCATGCCGATGACGTGCCCGTCGGCGCCGACGTAGCGCGCCCAGCCGAAGGTGGAGGCCTGCTCGACCGCCACCCGCGCCGTCACCGCGGGGGGAAGGACGCTGTCGCGATACTCCTGGCTCTGCTTCTCGAACAGCTCCCACGACGGCATGCTCACCACGCGCGCCGCAATCCCTCCCTTGGCCAGCTCCTCGTACGCGTCGACGCACAACCCGACCTCGCTGCCGCTGGCCAGCAGCAGGACGTCGGGCCGCTCGTCGGGAGCCTCGGCAAGCACGTAGGCGCCGCGGGCCACGCCCGCAGCGGGTGCGTAACGGGAGCGGTCGAGCGTCGGCACGTTCTGTCGGGTGAGCACCAGCGCCGCGGGATGGTGCCGTAGCTGCAGGATCACGCGCCAGGACTCGAGCACCTCGTTGGCGTCCGCCGGACGCAGCACGATCAGGTCGGGAATCGAACGCAGCGAGGCCAGCTGCTCCACGGGCTGGTGCGTCGGGCCGTCCTCGCCGAGGCCGATGGAGTCGTGGGTGAAGACGAAGATCGCCGGGATCTCCATCAGCGCGCTCAGCCGGATGGCAGGGCGGCAGTAGTCGCTGAAGATCAGGAACGTCGAGCCGTAGGGGCGCACCTTCGACAGCGACAGGCCGTTGAGGATGGCACCCATGGCGTGCTCGCGGACGCCGAAGTGCAGGTTGCGCCCACCGCGGTCGGCGGCGCTGAAGCTGCCCGCGCCGTCGCCGGTGAGCAGCGTCTTCGTCGAGGGCGCCAGGTCGGCCGAGCCACCGAGCAGCCACGGAATGTTGCGGGCGAAGGCGTTGAGAACCGTGCCCGAGCTGTTCCGCGTCGCCGTTCCCTTGGCGTCCGCGGCGAACGTGGGCAGGTCGCGGTCCCAGCCGTCGGGGAGCTGACGGTGCTGCATCTTGTCGAGCGCATCGGCGAGCTCGGGGTAGGCGCGGCGGTACTCCTCGAACTTGGCCATCCATTCGCCGCGCAACCGATGGCCGCGCGCGCCGATGTGGTTCTCGAAGTTCTGGTAGACCCCGTCGGGGACGAGGAACTTGGCGTCCTCCGGCCAGCCGTAGTTTCGCTTGGCGAGACGGATCTCGTCCTCGCCCAGCGGCTCGCCATGGGCGGCGCTGGTGTCCTGCTTGTGGGGAGCGCCGTAAGCGATGTGGCTGTCGACGATGATCAGCGTCGGCCGATCGGTGGTCTGCTTGAAGAGATGCAGGGCCTGCTCGAGCTGCGCCAGGTCGTTGGCGTCGGTGACGTGGGTGACGTTCCAGCCGTAACCGTGAAAGCGCGTCGCCACGTCCTCGCTGAACGCCAGGGACGTGTTCCCCTCGATGCTGATGTGGTTGTTGTCGTAGAGCCAACAGAGATTGGGGAGGCGCAGGTGACCGGCGACCGAGGCCGCCTCGGAGGCGACGCCTTCCATGATGTCGCCGTCGCTGCACAGGGCGTAGACGTCGTAGTCGAACATCTCGAACCCGGAGCGGTTGAAGTGCTGCGCCAGCCACAGGCCGGCGATGGCCATGCCGACGG
>CAZYMF010000078.1:12874-14415 GCA_964648215.1 uncultured Binatia bacterium (SeqCode)
CCGGAGCGGTTGAAGTGCTGCGCCAGCCACAGGCCGGCGATGGCCATGCCGACGGTGGTCGAGGCGCCCTGGCCGAGGGGGCCGGTGGTGGTCTCGACGCCCGAGGTCCAGCGATACTCCGGGTGCCCCGGGCATTTGCTGTCGAGCTGGCGGAAGCGCTTGATCTCGTCGAGCGACACCGCCGGGTTGGCGAGGCATTTGTAGTCGCGGTCGACCGCCTTGACGCCGCACAGGTGCAGCATCGAGTAGAGCAGCATCGAGGCGTGCCCCATCGACAGCACGAAGCGATCGCGATTGGGCCAGATGGGGTCCTGCGGATCGTAGCGCAGGAAGCGCTGCCACAGGCAGTAGGCCACCGGCGCCATCGCCATCGGCGTACCCGGATGGCCGGAGTTGGCGGCCTGCACGGCGTCCATCGACAGGGTGCGGATCGTGTTGATGCAGAGTTGGTCGAGTTGCTCGGTGTCGCTCATGGTCTCCCTTTTCTCCTCGGACGAGTCAGCACACCGCTGCCCAGGGATCTATCGCCTACCGCGAAGTCACAATCCAGCCGCCGACCCCAGTCTTCATGAGGGACCGACAAGGCACAACCCCCTCGGAACCGATCCCGGCGCAGACCGAGGGTGCTGCGAGCGGCGGCTGCCGCATGCGGATTTCCTCCCGAGCCGTCTTCGGCTCTCGTATTATGGGATCTCGTGGACTTCAAGGTCGATCGGGACGAAGGCGAAGAGAGTCGGAAAGTCGAAAGTCGAAGGGACGAACGGACCGAACGGAAGAGCGCTCTCGACTCTTCGATTTCGGCCATCCGCACGCTCGTGGAACCGGCGGTTCCCCTCGCCGCCGCTCCGCAGCGCCGTACCGCCGGCGCTCGCACAACCCGGCCGATGCCGCTATGGTGGCACCGATGATCGAGGCGCTACGCAGGAAGGGGCCGCCGATGGTGGCGGCGCTGTTGTCCGGGCTGTTTCCCGGAATCGGGCAGATCTACAATCGCCAGTTTCGCAAAGCCGCTCTGTTCATCGTCACCGGCATCATCACCGGCTTCGGCCCCTTCAGCCCCGCCGCGGCCCACCTCGCGTTCGACGACCCGACGCTGGCTCTCGAGAAGACGCTGGTCACCTCGATCCCCTTCTTCCTCATCAACCTGTGGGCGGTGGTCGACGCCTACCGGGTCGCCAAGGCGAAGCAGTCGGTGTAACTGGGTCCGGCGGCGACGGAACGGAAACTCGACACTGTTCGAAGGAGTCGTCATGCACGGTAAACGAACGATGGTCGTCGCGCTGCTGCTGGCCGCATCGCTGGTGTTGATGTCGCTCGTCCCGCGGCCCGCCCGGGCCGGCACCGACTACACCACGCCGCTCATCGTCGCCGGTGCGGTGGCCGGCGCCGGCGCTTTGATCGCCATCATCGCCATCCTCGGCGCCAACAGCGAGGATTCCCGGCAACTCGTGTCCAGCGGCCCCCTGCCTCGGCGCTCGCCCGATCGCCAGCGCGTTCACCTCGGCACGCGCTGCCCGGCGACGGACGGCAATCTCCCACTC
>CAZYMF010000078.1:14515-20345 GCA_964648215.1 uncultured Binatia bacterium (SeqCode)
GCCGTCAGACGCGATAGCCGGCGGTCTTGTCCAAGGTACGATTCAACGCTCCCGCCGGTGCCAATCGCATGAGCAGGTCGCGCAGGGCACAGAGCAGCGGCCGCTCCGCCTGGGCGGCGTAGCCGAGCTTCCACGACTGGGTGGTGATCCACGCGGTCCGCGGCATGCGCTCGCTCTGGTAGCGCCGCAACGCGCCCGGCAGGGTGCTCTCCTCGGCCAGCGCCCGGCACAGCACGACGCTGCTCTCGATCGCCATGCACGCCCCCTGCCCCATGTTCGGCGTGGTGGCGTGGGCCGCGTCGCCGAGCAGCACGACACGACCCTGCGACCAGCAACTCTGCGGCGGGAAGTCGTAGATGTCGTTGTGCAGAATCTGCTCCGCCGGCGTGGCTTCGATCAGCCGCATCACCGGGTCGTGCCAGCCCGCGAAGCGCTGGCGCAGAAATTCCTTGCGCTCCGTCGGGCTCTGGCTCCCCCCCGCCGGCGTGTTGGCGGTGGCAAACCAGTAGATCTCGCGCGAATTGATGGGCACAATGCCGAAACGCGAGCCGCGTCCCCACGATTCGGAGGTGAGCCCCGCCGTCACCAGATCGGGGCTGGCCACCACGCCGCGCCAGGCCGTGTAGCCGGCGTAGCGCAGCGCCACCGCAGGCAACACGTACGGGCGAACGACGGAGCGGATGCCGTCCGCGCCGACGACCATGTCGGCCCTCTCGCCGGCGCCACCGGCGAAATGAACCGACACGCCGTCGCCTTCCGGGACCACCCCGTCACAGCTCATCCCGAGTCGAACGGCGTCGGCCGGAAGGGCGGCGAGCAACGCTTCCTGGAGGTCGCCGCGGTGGAGGGCGATGGTCGGTTCGCCGTAGCGCTGCCGGTGCTCCGCCACGTCGGTCACCGCGAGATCCCGCCCGCTCGCCGTGCGGATGGCGCTGCGCCGCACGACGGCGCCGCGGGCGAGCACGTCGTCGGCGACGCCGAGAACCCGCAGTGCCCGGACCGCGTTGGCCCACAGGGTCAAGCCGGCGCCCAAGCGCTCGAAGCGATCCGCCCGCTCGCACACCGTGGCGTCGACGCCGAGGCGGCGCAGGCCGATCGCGGCGCACAAGCCGCCGATGCCGCCGCCGATGACGGCGGCTCGTTTCACGGGTATGGTCATGCCAGGGCCGGTCTCCTCGCGCAGATTTGGCGCGCACCTCATCTCACACTTCCGATTCGAGCTCCACCCGTTTGCCAACTTCGGAGGAATCGGCGATAGGTTGCCTCCTCATCCTCGGGAGGAAGAGATGCTGTTTCACGAGCTGAACCGCGGCAAGTGCAAGACCTACCTGCTCGCGTGCGAGGAAACGCGCAAGGCGGTGCTCATCGATCCGCTGAAGGAGAGGGTCGATCGCTATCTCGCCCTGCTCGCATACTACGACTGCAATCTGGAGCTGGTGATCGACACGCATACGCATGCCGACCACCGCACGGGCACGTGGGATCTGCGTGACCTGACCGGCGCCCAGGTGGCGATGCACCGTCGCGCGCCGGCGCCGCACATCGACATCCACGTCGAGGACGGGCAACGCCTCACCGTCGGGCGGCTGCAGCTCGAAGTTCGCTACACGCCCGGGCACACCCCCGACGGCATCAGCCTCTACGCCGGCGATCGCGTGTTCACCGGCGACACCATACTCATCCACGGCACCGGCCGTGCCGACTTCGCCGGCGGCGACGCCGGCGCGCAGTACGACGGCATCATGAGCAAGCTCTTCACCCTGCCCGACGATACCCTGGTCTTCCCGGCGCACGACTACCGCGGTCACACGCAGTCGACGATCGGCGAGGAGAAGCGCGCCAATCCGCGCCTGGCCGGCCGAACACGAGAGGCCTATATCGACCTGATGAACAACCTCGGCCTGCCGTTGCCCGACAAGATCCAGGAGGCATTGCAGGCGAACCAGTCGGCGATCGAGGACGAAGGAGTGCAGTTTCCGACGCTGGCGCAGCTCAACCACGTGCGCCAGGCCGCGCCGCTGGACGTCAGTGCCCGACTCAAGGGCCGCAACCGCCCCTTCCTGCTCGACGTCCGCGAGGCCGACGAGTTCTCCGGCGAGCTCGGCCACATTTCCGACGCCGTGCTGATCCCGCTGCCCGAGCTCTCCGCGCGCGCCGCGGAGCTGACGCCGCACAAGGAGCACGACATCGTCGTCATCTGCCGCGCCGGCGTCCGCAGCGCCACCGCCGCCGCCATCCTCACCAGCCTCGGCTTCGATCACGTCTCGAACCTGAAGGGAGGCATGCTCGACTGGAACGAGGCGAAGCTGCCGGTGGAGCGGTGACGGGGTTGCGGTAATGCGATGTGCCCGGTCGGACAACACCTATCGCGGTTCGCCCGAGAACTGAACGGCACCCTCTGGGAGCACGACCCCCGGCAGCATGCGGGAGGTCCAGATGTGGACGGCGGAGCGCAGGTCACAGCCGCCGCGGCGGAGAACGCTGGCGATGTCGTCGGTCATCCGATCTCCTCGAAGGCGGTTCTCCGTTCTCTTCTGCACCACTTCCAGGCCCGGTGGAAAGCGCGCAGGCTAAAACCTGCGACTACGGAGCTTCCGGAGCCGGCGCCGCGCGCACTTCCTCCAGCGGCGGGCGGGTGACGACGAGGACCGGGCGGTCGGTGGACTCGATCACGCGGCGGGTGATGCTGCCCATGAGGATGCGGCGGGCGCCGTGGCGGCCGATCTTGCCGATGACGATGGCGTCGGCTTGCTCGCGCGCGGCGACGTCGCAGATGATGGCCCCGGGATCCCCTTCCGCCTGCTCCTCCCGATGCGCCACGCCGCGTTCCGCCGCCAGCCGCGCCACCGACTGCAGATACTTGCTGCCGTGCTCGAGCAGTCGCTGCCGCGCCGCCTGCCCGTCCTCGGGCTCGCGCGCCCCGAGCTCCGCCGCGAGCTGCTCGTCGACCACGTGGAGGAAGACCACCTCGGCGCCGTGCGGCTCGGCCAGCAGCACCGCGTGCTCCGCCGCGTAACGGGAGTACTCCGAGCCGTCCACCGGGACCAGGATGCGCCGGATCCGATACAATGCGGACATCTCATTCTCCTTCGCCGGACTCGCGTCCGCTCTTGAGGCGCTTGAGCTGAAACAGCGCCTCGCGCTCGCGCTCGTCGAGCGTGGCCTCGATGAATTGGATGGTATCGCGATACTCGGGAATGAAGATGTGCTCGAGCGCGTTGACCTTGCGCTGCGTCTTCTGCAGCTCGGCCGCCAGCCGGCGGCACGACACCTCGCTCTCGGCCAGACGCACGATCTGCGGCAACAACGCGCGCACGCGCCGTCGCACGTGCGCCGCAGCCGCCGGTCCCCAGCCGGGCGCGGTCGCCGGCCCGGGGACCTCGGTCATCTCCAGCTCGAGCAGGGGAACGATCACCCCCATCACGCTGCGCTCGCGCACCCGCAACACCTCCCCGTCGCTCGCGCCCAGCGCCTCCGCCTCCAGCAACTCCCGGCCGCCGGCGAGCGCCGCCGCCCGCAGCGCCTCGTAGACGCCGGTGAGCCCCGTCTCCACCTCGCGGCGCAGCTGCGCCGTCTCGCGGTGCATCTCGATCAGCTGCTCGAGCAGCACCTCGCGCTTCTGGTCGAGCAGCTCGTGACCCGACCGCACGAAGCCGAAGTGCTCCTTCAGCCGCAGCAGGTTGCTCTTGGTCGGCGAGATGTCGGGGCGGCGCATGCTCATTCCTTGCGTTCGGACGCAGTCGCGCCCGCGCCGCTCGCGGCGGGACGGTAGCGCTCGAGCAGCTCGCGCGTCAGCCGTGTCAGCTCGGACTCGGGCAGCGGCGCCAGGGTGCGCCAGCCGAGGTCGAGAGTCTCGATGAAGTCGCGGTTCTCCTCGTCTCCCTGGGTGAGGAACTGGCGTTCGAACTGCCCGGCAAACTGGAGATAGCGGCGGTCGGTCGCCGACAGCTCCTCGCTGCCGATGATGCTCGCCAGACGCTGCACCTCCTTCACCCGCGCGTACGCCGCGTAGAGCTGGCTCGCCAGCCGCGAGTGATCCTCGCGCGTGCGCTCGGCGCCGATGCCGTCCTCCATCAGGCGGGAGAGCGACGGCAGCACGTCGATCGGCGGATAGATGCCGCGCTCGTTCAGATCGCGCGAGAGCACGATCTGCCCCTCGGTGATGTACCCGGTCAGATCGGGGATCGGGTGCGTGATGTCGTCGCTGGGCATGGTCAGGATCGGGATCTGCGTGATCGAGCCGGCGCGATCCTTGATCCTGCCGGCGCGCTCGTAGAGCGAGGCGAGGTCGCTGTACAGGTAGCCGGGGTAGCCCTTGCGGCTGGGCACCTCGCCCTTGGCCGTGGCCACCTCGCGCAGCGCCTCGCAGTAGTTGGTGATGTCGGTCAGCACCACCAGCACGTGCATGCCGAGATCGAAGGCGAGGTACTCGGCGACGGTGAGCGCCACCCGCGGCGTGATCAGCCGCTCGACGCTGGGATCGTCGGCCAGGTTGAGGAACAGGACGCTGTTGCGGAACGCGCCGCTCTCCTGCAGCCCGCGCTGGAAGAAGTCGGCGACGTCGTGCTTGACGCCGATGGCGGCGAAGACGACGGCAAACTCGCCGGCGTCGTCCGCGAGCGCCGCCTGGCGCACGATCTGGGCCGCCAAATGGTTGTGCGGCAGGCCGCTGCCGGAGAAGATCGGCAGCTTCTGCCCCCGCACCAGCGTGTTCATGCCGTCGATGCTGGAGATGCCGGTGCGGATGCAGTCGCGCGGATAGTCGCGCCGGACCGCGTTGATCGGCCGGCCGTTGACGTCACGCATCTCCTCGGCCACCGGCGGCGGGCCGCCGTCGAGCGGCTGGCCGAGCCCGTCGAAGACGCGGCCCAGCATCTCGCGCGCCACCGGCGCGGTGAAGGGATGTCCGAGGAAACGCACGCGCGTGTCGGCCACCGACAGCGCCGCCGTGCCTTCCAACACCTCGATCACCGCGAGGTCGTCGCGCAGCTCGAGCACGCGCCCGTGCAGCGATTGCCCCGTCGGCGACAGCACCTCCGCCACCTCGCCGAAACCGACGCCGTGGACCCCCTGCAGAAAGACGAGCGGGCCGTGGATGCGGTGCAACCCGCGATATTCCAGACCGATGTAGCTGGGCGCGTTCATCCGCTTCACTCCCGCGCCAACGCGTCCATCTGCTCGTCGACGGTCTGCATCAGCTCGTCGAACTTCGCCGGCTCGTCGTTGCCGATCTCGAAGCGCATGCGCAGCAGCGTGCTCCGCACCGGCAGCTCCTTGACCCGGTACACCGGGATCTTGTGCTCGACGATGCCCAGGCCGCGATCGAAGTAGTGGAAGACGGCGCGCAACATGCGCAGCTGCTTCTCCGGGCTGCTGTAGCGGTCGACGGCGTCGAAGGCGTTCTGCTGCAGGACGGCGTTGCGCAGCACCCACGCCCCTTCGAGCGTCATCCGCTCGCGGTCGGGCAGGGATTCCTCGCCGACCAGCCGCACGATCTGCTGCAGCTTGACCTCCTCGCCGAGTAGCTCGATGCCGCGCGCGCGCAGCGACTGCCAGTCGGCGAATCCCTGCTCGCGCCACCAGGCCCCGAGATCGGCGGCGTACTCGCTGTACGAGTCGCGGAAATTGATGGCGGGGAAGAATCGGGCGCTGGCCAGCTCCTTGTCCAGCCCCCAGAAGCAGCGCACGAAACGCTTGGTGTGCTGCGTCACCGGCTCGGTGAAATCGCCCCCGGGAGGCGACACGGCACCGATGGCGCTCACCGAGCCGTCCGCGCCGGCCAGGGTGGCGACGGCCCCGGCGCGTTCGTAGAACTCCGCCAGCCGCGTCG
>CAZYMF010000079.1:0-19910 GCA_964648215.1 uncultured Binatia bacterium (SeqCode)
ACACGGAGATCATCGTCACCGCCGACCACGGCGAGGAGTTCCAGGAGCACGGCGGCTGGTGGCACGGAACGACGCTGTACCAGGAGGAGATGCACGTGCCGCTCATCATCAAGCGGGCGCACGATCCGCAGGCGGGCAGCGTCGTGACCGACGTCACCCGCAGCCTCGACATCGCGCCGACGGCGATGGCGGCGGCCGGGCTCACTCCCCCGCCCTCGTTCATGGGGCGCAACCTCTTCGGCCCGCCGCCGGCGCAGACGCCGCCTGTCTACGTCGAGGAGGACCTCGAGGGCAACGTGCTGCACGGCTTGCGCGAGGGGCCGTGGAAGGTCATCCAGGCCAACGCCGGCAACCCGCGCGGGCTGCCGCCGGTCGCCCTCTACAATCTCGATCAGGATCCGAAGGAGCAGCGCAACCTGGCGCAGAGCGACCCGGACCGCACCAGCCAGATGCTGGCCGCCCTCCAGCAGAAGGAGGCGCAGATCCAGGAGCGCGCGGCGCTCGACGGCGGCCCCACCCGCGTGGCCGATCGCCGGCCCTGACGGGTACGGGTGGGAAGCTGTGGCCTCAAACGGGGGCTCGAGCGCGCCCTTGTCGGGCGCTGAACGGCACCGGACAGAGCCCGGTGCCACCAGATCCCAGATCAATGTTGCCCCCGGTCGGTGGCACCGGGCTCTGTCCGGTGCACACTCACCTGGGCGCGCTACTGCACACCGAGCCGCTGCGCCAGCGCCACCTTGTTCACCGGGTTGCCCATGCCATCGACCACCAGCGCCTTGGTCCCTTGCGGCACCACCTGCAGGCTCTTGAGGAACTCGACGATGTCCGCCTGCTGACTCTGCGGCAGCGCGTTGAAAGCGTCGCGCGACGCCGTGGCCTCGCCACCGTGGGCGACGATCGCCTCGGTGATGGTGCCGAGATCGCCGCGGTGACCGTACGGGGCGGAGTTGCCGACGTCCCACAGCTTGCGGGTGATGAACTCGTCGGTCGGCACGCCGTTCTGCACCAGCGTCTCGTTGCAGTAGTGCGGATTCTGGCTGTCGCAGATGACGTGGCGCTTGAGGTCCGTATACGCCCGGACGATCACCGTGCCGTTCGACTCCTTGACCGGACGCGGCCCGGGCCCGTCCTTGGTCAGGTCGAAACACACCTTCTGCGACTGGTCGCTGAAGGTGTTGGGTGGATTGAGCGCGTAGGGCTCGCAGAAGACCGGATTGTTCAGCACCAGCGAGTCCGTGTGGCACGAGCCGCAGCCGGCGCTGTCGAACTCCTTCTCGCCGCGCAGCACCGCCGCCTGCCGTTCCGGCTCGGGCGGCATCACCTGGGCGGGGGTGTTCTCGGCGACCTGGAAGACGGTGACGGCGGTGACGTCGCCGACGGTCAGCTCGTCGGGCACGCCGTCGCCGTCGAAGTCGTCGGTGTCGATGACGTTGCCCTGGCTGTCCTTGTGACCGCGGCCGAAGCGTTCCACGCCTTCCATGCCGTGGTGCTGGTTCATGGCATTGAGAGTGAACTCGCGCACCGAGCGCACGACACCCTTCTGGCTGAAGGGCTTGACGATGAGGTCGGCGTCGACGCCGCTGATCTGCGAGGTGTCGACGGTGCCGTCGGGCTGGGCCGTCAGCTTGCCGAAATTCACTCCCTTGGTATCCAGCGACACCGTCACCGGGCTGCCCGTCGACGCCGCCTGTTGCACCGCGTTCGCCCGCAGCGCCAGCAGATCGGCCGTCATCTCGCGTCCCAGGGCTTCGATCAGACCCGAGCCCATCATGCCCAGGGTGTTGCGCTCGTCGGCGTCGCGGAGGTCGAAGGTGACCGGGTCGTTGTTCTGCGCCAGGACGAACACGTTGGCGACGAAGTCGCCGGCGGCGCCGGGGCGGGGATCGATGTGGCAGGCGGCGCAGGAGACCGAATCGGGCGAGGAGGTGCGGACGAAATCCGGCTGCCCCGCCTGGCGCTGCGTCGGGTTGTTGGCGCCGGTCGCCAGCGGCCGCCCGAGGCCGTCGAGCTTGTTGAACTTGATCGAGAAGAGCTGCTGGCCGAAGTGGAACATCTGGTCGAAATCAACCGCTCCCGAGACCAGATCGGCCTGGTGGAGGTGCTGCTCCATACCGGGCCGTTCGCCGATGACCGCCGGCTGGGTTGCCGGTTGCGCCTTGGCCGAATCGCCGCAGCCGGTGAGCAGCACCGCCGCAGCCATCACCGCCACCAGCAGGGCCAGCCGCATTGGGCGCAGGGAAAGGGTTCTCATCTCGCTCCTCCTTGTCCCCCCCGATGTGATGACGCCCCGGACCGGGACCAGCAGCAAACGACGCCATCTGTGTTTGAGCCTCCTAGCACAGCCTCCTCGAACGGTCACGCAAAGAGACCCCATTGGAGGCCGTTCGGCGCCTCGATGGGCGCGCCCGCAGCCGTGGCGACCGTCCGTGACCCTGGCGAGTTCGCCAGAGATCAGTCTTTCCCTGCCCCAGCGGTCGGCGCTGCGAGGAGACGACGGAGCAGGGGCTCGAGGCTGTCGAGCTGCTGCGACTCGTATCCCGCCTTCACGTCGCGGACGATGCCGTCGCGATCCACGACGTAGAGGGTCGGCATGCCGCCGGCACCGAAGCGGGCCATCACCTCCGCCCCGGGATCGCGGAGCAGCTCCACGTGCGGCTGCGGCAGGTAGTCGTCGAGGAACCGTTGCGCCAGCGACGCGTGCCGATCGATGCTGATCGCCACGACCGCCAGCGGTTCGCCCCGGTGGCGCAGGGCGACGGCATCGAGCTCCGGCAGCGCCGTGCGGCACACCTCGCACCAGCTGGCCCAGAAGTCGACGATGACGACCTTGCCACGCAGATCGCCGAGGTCCGTCGGCCGGCCCTGCCAGTCGCGCAGGGTCGCGGCGGGCAGGGCATCGCCGACCTGCAGCTGCCCTGCCCGCGCCACCGACACGACGAGCACCAGCGTCAGCCAGGTCAGGAGCATTGGCACGAGCGCTCGTCTGTTCATCCTCAGAAGCTCCAGGTGACGCCGCCCCGCAAGCGGTAGTCGGGGACGATCTGCAGCGACGAGTTGTTCTGCACCACCGGGATGTCGGCGGCGAGATCGGCGCCGAGCGAGGTGCCCCAGGTGAAGAGGAACCCGGGTCCGACGTAGAGGGCGGTGATCGCGGTATCGGAGCTCTTGACGCCGTTGAGCGAATCGTTGCCCTTCGACTCTCCCGAGATCACCGCCTGCACCCCGAGAGTATAGTCGTGGCTCACCAGGGCAAAGGCCCCGGGGCCGCCGCTCCAGATCAGGTCGTTGGCGTACTGGTAGCTGAAGTCTCCCTCGGTCCGCAGCAGGTACTGCAGCGATCCGGTGACGAAGGCGCGCTTCCAGCTCCAGAACAGGTGCGCGCCGAGGACGCCGTCGACCGAGCCGGAGCCGAGCGCGAGATCGTGCCCGTGAATGCCGCTGGCGACCTCCTCGCTGCCTTGCTCCGCGCCGCCGTGGTGCAGCCCGATACCGGCGGCGGCGGTGCCGGCCGGTGACGGCTCGGCCAGCTCCTCTTTGATTCGCCGCGAGTTGCCGCTCGGCAGCTTCAGGCCGCCCAGCAGGGTCAGCCGGATCACGCCGTTCTCGGTGACGTCGCCGTAGGCCTCGACGTTTCCGAGCAGCGACATGTCGCCGATGCCGGTCTCGTCGCCGTGGACGACGCCGCTCGCCTCCTGGCGCCGGAAGTAGCGCGAGATCAACGGCACGTTGAGCTGCAGTCCGATCCGCGGCTTGAGCCGGTAGCCGACGACGAGCTGGGTGATGAAGCTGTTCATCCACTCGCCGGCGGGATTGGCGACCTCCTCGCCGTCGCGCTGCAGCGTGTTGTAGCTGGTGAACTGCTCGGCGATGCCGAGCTGCAGGCCGGTGCGGCTCTGGCGCAGCTCGGTGGCACTGTAGATGGCGCACAGGTCGCAGGCCCGGGCCACGGCGGGAATCCAGGCGGCACACGCCACGACCGTGATCGCGGCCACGAGCCCCGCACCGCGGCGAGTCCCTGCTCGCCGCGGCGAAATCGTCTGTTCCACGAGGTTATCCTCCGTTCTCTTCGAGTCACACGGGTGTGCACGCGCCGGCAAGCGGCGGCGCAGCACTGCGGCGTTACACCGGGGAGAGCCCAGACGTACCCGTCCTCTCCTCAGCGCTGCCGGCATGGTGAAAGTTCTCCAGCGACTCAGGCGGAGAGGATCGGGGGCGGAGGCTCCGGCGGATCGGAGCCGCGGCCAATGGACGCCGGGGCCAAGCAATCCGCCAAAGCCCTCACCGACAAGAACCAGCCGACGCGCAGCGCCGGCGGCACGGCCCAGGGCAGGGTGAAGCCGCCGAGCTGCTCGCCGTGGCCGCAGCCCGGCTTGGCGATTCCCGGCAGGGCGACGCAACCGACGTGCCGCCGCGGTGCCATGGTGTCGCTGGCCATCGCTCGATGGCAGGGGAGCCGGTGCTTGGCGTGCATCGGGCAACCGGGCGGGCAGTGGTCGCAGACGTTGGAGCGCAGCCCCGCCAGGGGCACGCCGAGCAGCGCCAGCACCATCAGGATGGCCCACGTCCGTGCTGCGGTGCCGGTTCTCGCCCTGGTCATGACTCCGATCCTGATCAAAGGAGAAAGGGAAGGACGAGTCAATCGTGGCCGCCCAACCGTCGGCTCCCCTGGCGCGCACCGCTGCGTCGGTGCTGCCGGCGGCGCACCGCATCTAGCGAAAGTCCACGCTGCCGTCGTCGCCGACGATCAAACGCAGCGCCTCGCTACCGCCGCCGGCGCCGGTGAGGCGCACGTTGCGGCCGAGCAGGCTGTCGCACAGGCGACCGCCGAGGTGTCGTATGCTGGCCCCGGCCAGGACGATGCTCTCTTCCACGTGTGCCTCGCGGACGTCGGCGCCGTCGCCGAGCGCGACGTAGGGTCCGACGACGGCATCGGCGACGTGAACGCCGCGGCCGATCACCACCGGTCCGACGATGCGGCTGTGTCGAATCTCGCTGCCGGCGCCGATCACCGCGGTGCCGGTGATCGACGACCCTTCGTCAATGGCCCCCTCGATGCGAGGCTCGAGGCGAGCCAGCAGCTCGCGATTCGCCTCCAGCAAGTCCTCGGGCTTGCCGGCGTCCTTCCACCAACCGGCGAGCCGGTGGTACCGCACGCTCCCGCCCCGATCGATCAGCCCCTGGATGGCATCGGTGATCTCGTACTCGTTGCGCGCCGACGGTCGCAGGCGATCGATGGCCTCGAAGATGCGGTGATCGAAGACGTAGGCGCCGACCACGGCCAGGTTCGAGCGCGGGTGCGGCGGCTTCTCCACCAGGCGGACGACGCGTTCGCCGTCGACCTCGGCGATGCCGTAGCGGCTGGGCTCGGCAACCTCGGCGAGGGTGAGGACGGCGTTGGGACGCTCGCGGCGGAACAGCTCGGTCACGCCGCCGACCCCCTGCGGCAGGATCGTGTCGCCGAGATACAACAGAAAGGGATCGTCGCCGACGAAATCGCGCGCGCAGCGCACGGCGTGCGCCAGGCCGAGGGCCTGATGCTGCTCGAGGAACGTGACCGCGATTCCGAAGCGCTCGCCGTTGCCGACGGCGGCCTCGATCTGCTCGCGGGTCTCGCGATTGACGACGATGGCGACGTCGCGCAGGCCGGCGGTGGCGAGATTCTCCAGGCCGTGGAACAGCACCGGCTTGTTCGCCACCGGGATCAGGTGCTTGGCCAGGCTGTGGGTGAGCGGGCGCAGCCGCGTTCCCCGCCCGGCGCACAGGACGATCGCCTTCACCGCCGCGCCTCTCTTCTGGAGCGGGCTAGGTCCTGGACATCCACGACTTGCTTACTTCGCCTCTCAAAGAGTCACCGAGGGGAGCGACCAACGGGAGCGTGGGGCGAAGCCCCCATTGGCGCCGGGGGCCGCTGCCCCCCTATTCTTCTCCCGGGAGCCACACGTACATGAAGCGGGCGCTGCCGGGCAGCATGCCGCCGAGATCGAGGTTGATCAGGTTGAGCTGCATCTGGCTCGACAGCGACGGCTCGGAGTAGATGTTCTCGGCGAACTCGCCGGGGCGGCGGTACATGACGACGCGCGCGGTTTCGAGGTGGGCGCGGCGGCGGGCCTCGGCGATGGCGTCGTCGAGGTAGCCGATGCGGTCGACGAGGTGGCCGGCGAGCGCCTGCTGGGCGGTGAGAACGCGGCCGTCGATCAGCGCCGGATCGCCGTCGAACTGCGGCCGCCGCTCGCGCACCAGGTCGACGAAGCGGCCGCGCATCTGATCGAGGATGCTCTGCAGAATCTGCGCCTCCTCCGGCGTCATCGCCCGCAGCGGCGAGCCGATGTCCTTGTGCGCGCCCGCCTTGATCGTCTGATTGGTCACGCCGATCTTGCTCAGCAGGCCCGCCACGTTGACGCCGTACATGATCACGCCGATGCTGCCGGTCACCGTGGTCGGGCTGGCGACGATCTCGTCGGCGGCGAGGGCGACGTAGTAGGCGCCCGAGGTGCCCATGTCCATGATCTGGGCGATGACGGGGATGCCGCGCTCGGCCTTGAAGCGCATCAGCCGGTGGTAGATGACGTCGCTGGCGGTCACCGTGCCCCCCGGGCTGTTGATGCGCAGCACGATCGCCTTGACCTCGTCGTCCTTGCCCGCGCGCTGCAGCGCCTCCTCCACCCGGGCCACCGTGCTCGCCTTGCGCCGCAGCCCGAAGGCCTGGTCCTGCTCCTCGGCGGTGATGGTGCGCGAGATGTCGAGCAGCAGCACCTTGTCGCCGCCCTCGCCGGCGACCACCCGCTCCTGGAGCGGCTGCGGCGCCTGGCCGAACGGGTTGATGTTGCCGCTGATGAAGAAGCAGCCGGACAGAACGGGCAGCAGCGGCAGAAGCAGCCAGAGCGAAGGGCGATGCGCCATGCGGTCTCCTCTTGGATTGCGGCTGCGGAAACTATAGTCGTGCGTGGAAGAGACAGGCAAGGTCATGTCGCGTCATTTCCGTGCTTTCTGCTGCGCCGTGCTGTTGGCGTTGCCGGCGACGGCGTTGGCCGCCGGCGGCGGCTTCACGCTGAGCCAAAAGAACGCGGACCGGTACGAGAGCCTGCTGCCCGAGCCGGTGTATCGTCGGCTGAAGGCGGGCGAGTACACCTTCCAGGTCGTGCCCGTCGACGAGGCGAGGTTTCGCGCCAACTACACCGACCGCTTCTGGAAGGCGAGCGCGGCCAACGACGGCAAGTACGACATCGACCCCGACACCGGCGGCTTGAAGGAGAAAGGCGGCAGCGCCCGGCCGACGGCGCTGTTCGGGTTGCCGTTCCCGCACATCGATCCGGCCGATCCGCTCGCCGGCGCGAAGATCCTGCACAACTACCGCGCCCGCGAGATGCAGGCCGACGGCGCCATTCACCACTTCTCCCTCGCCGACGTCACCCGCGACGGCCAGGTGCTGCGCTCGGTGCAGCTCTTCCTCTCGTACAAGTTCTACCTCGGCACCACCGGCCCGGCGCCGAAGAAGCTGCCCGACAACACCGAGTGGCGGCAGCTCGCCGCCGCCACCGAGCCGAAGGACGTCGAAGGCGTGGGCGTGCTCACCTGGCGCTTCAACGACTGGAAGACGTGGGACCAGGTGTGGGCCTACATGCCGTCGATCCGGCGCGTGCGCCGCGTGCGCTCGGCCACGCGCGGCGACCGCATCCCCGGCTTCGAGGTCTACGGCGACGACGCCGACTGCTACGACGGCAAGGTGGAGTACTTCGCCTGGAAGCTGATCGGCACCGGCGAGGTCATCGGCCCGCTCGGCACCGACTCTCCCTACGCGCGGCCGCTGCGCCGGGAGAAGGGCGGCCGCTGGACGATGGAGGTGCCGTACAACCGCGCCGTCTACGAGACGCCGGGTGCCAAGGGGGCGGGCTGGCTGACGCTCGGCAACGTCTTCGTTCAACGCCCGGTCTGGATCGTGGAGGGGACACCGCGCGATTGGTACTACGGCATCGGCAAGGTGGTGCTCTACGTCGATCGCGAGCTGTACCACGCGTACTACAAGATCGGCTACAACAAGGCCGGCGAGCAGTTCCAGACCAACTTCTGCGGCACCGGCTGGGGGCGCAGCGCCGACGGCTCGTTCGCGGCGCCGTCGCCGTTCCTGATGACCGGCGTCAACGAGCGCGAGAACCGCGGCACGCCGACGGGGCGCTACACGCGCGAGACCTTCGTGCGCGACTTCGCGAACAACTGGTTCACGCCCGAGCACCTGAGCAAGCTGAGTGAGTGAGGATTTTTCCTAGCGGCGCGCGCGGGCGCCTGGGGAGGGAAATCGAGCCTGCCTCTCGCTCGCGCAGCAGGCACGGCTCGCCGGGTGAAGCGGAAGGACTATCGAGACGGGCGGCGTCTCCTTGTTCCGGGACGAATCGACGATGGGCGAGAAACCAGAGCTCAGAGCGATTCCGTGCTCTCGGTCGGCTCGATCTCCTGCAGCTCCTCGCCGTCGCTTTCGCCGTCCCCTTCCTTCTTTGCCTCACGGCGTTCGGCCTTCTTGCGCATCTTCTCTTCTTGCTTGAGCTTGCGGGCCATCTCTTTGCGGCGCTTCTGGTCACGCTTGAACGTCTTTCCGCCTGCCATGAGACTTCTCCTTTCCGGTGATTCGAGCGGCCACTTCCTCGCGACCATCTCGTGCGAGCGTGTAGTGTATCGTCGAACCTACCACGGTGATTTGAGCGTGGCAAATTGCGCCGTTGCCGGCGGCGGGGCCGTTCAAGGCAGGCTGAGCCGGCGGGCGGCGTTACCGCGCAGAGCGCTCGATGCCGAAGCACGATGGGCACCCGTGGTAATGTCCAGACTCAGCACGCCGTCCGAGGCGCGCCAGGTGTCGACGTGGCGTGCGCGCAGCGACAGGCTGTAGCCGCCTTGTCGCTCGATCAGCGTCAGTCGCAGGCCCTCGCCGTCGGCGCCGCGCGCCACCGCGCGGTACACACCCGGCGAGCCACGGCTGGCCTTCATCTGCCCGGCGGCGACCTCGAGATGGGCAATGGTGCCAAGCGCCCCCCGCAGGCTCACGTCGAACGCCTCGGTCTGCGGCCGAAAGTCACCGCCGCCCGGCGAGTCGATGTCGGCCCACAGCCAGACGCGGCCCCGCCCGCTGGCCTCGGACCGCAGCAGCGCCCGGCGCACGACCAACCCGGAGACTTCCAGCTGACGCTCCATGGCGCCGCGGTCGTAGCCCGCACCCGAGGGGCGCAAATTGCCGTCATGGTCGACCGGCGGAGCGCCGTCGTTCCCGGCCTGGTCCACCACCGCGCTCGCCGCCGCCGGCCGGCTGCTGGCGGCATCGAGTCCGGCATCGCGCGCCACGGTTCCAACTCCCTGGCCGCTCGCCTCCTGCCAGGCGCCGGCGTTGATGTCGTCACCGGAGAAGAGCACCTCACCGGTCGCCGTCTCCTGCACGATCAACCGTTCGCGCAGCTGGGGGCGGAAGAGCACGTTGCGTGTCTCGATCAGTGTCACGCCGGAGCGGTACACCAGCGCCTTGGCCGGACCACTGATGACGCTGTCGCTGAGCACCAGCGTGTAGCCGGCCCCGAGCGCGCGCACGCCCAGGTCGTTGTCGATCAAGGTGCTGAAGGCGAGCGTGATCTGCGATCCCGCCGTGCCGGCGACGTTGATACCGGTGCGATTGCCCTCGACCAGGGCGTTCTCGACGTAGGAGTTTCCGCCCAGCTTGAGGCCCGAGCATTGGTTGCGTTGGCTGGTGATGCGCAGCAGGGTGACGTTGGCGGCCTTCAGGTCGAAGCCGTCCTCGGAGTTGCCGATCGCGCTGGAGTTCTCGAACAGGATGTCATGGCAGGTACTGTCCGCGTTGAACCCGTCGGAGTCGCCGTCGCAACCCTCTCCGTCGTCGTTGCCCTCGCTGCGACTGTCGATGATCTGCACGTCGTGCGTCCCGGCGCACAGCCGTACTCCGGTGCGGAAGTTGTTCCGCAGCACCGTGTCGCGAATGACGACGTTGTAGGCGCCGCCGACCCAGATGCCCGTGTGGTTGTCGTGGATGTTCATTCCCGAAAGCTCGATGTCGTGCGCCTGGCTGCGCACGAAGACGGTCTCGTCGAAGCCGCCCCGCAGCTCGAAGCCCTGCAAACGCAGGTAGGCGACGCCGCCGGACAGATCGAAGGCCGAGAGGCTCTCGTCGGGGCTGGGGCTCTCCAGCACCGCTCCCGGCAACCCGCGGATCGTCAGCGGGAGCGCGGCGGTCCCCGAACGCTTCAGCACCACCGCCTCGCGGTAGATGCCGGGGCTGACCACCAGCGTGTCGCCCGCCGCCAGGCGGCTCGCGGCGTAGCTGATCGTCCGCCACGGCTCGGCAACGCTGCCGGCCGCCTGATCGATCCCGCCCGGCGCGACGTAGTAGGTCGCGGCGCTCGCCAAGAACGGCGATGCAAGCAACAGAAGTGTTCCCAGCACCAGGGTAGAAAGCGTCGCGTGCACCTGTCGGACCATGAGCCCTCCCGGAGGACACAAAGGCCGTCACCCGCCGTGCACGGGGACGGCCTTTGTCGCGCCCATCATTCAAGGCGCCGGTCTTCACCGCGGTCGCGCCCGAGCGCCGGATTGCAACTCACTAGTCAGCAACCGACATGCCGAGCCTTCGAAGCGAGGGCTGACAGCGCTGGCTCCGGCAGCGAGCGAGGGGGGCGGCGTTGAACGGTTGCCTATTCAATGTACTCCGTCGAAGCAGACACGCGTGATGGGTCAAATGATGTGCAGCCGGATGGTCTGTAACGTAATAGGCGCAGAGCACATCACGTCGCTCTCGCAGGCAGACCGACGCGAGCGCGCTCCTGCTGCTTTGCGGGCGGATTTGTGGCACCGTGCGCGAGGTGTCAGGTGAAGCCGAGAGAGGAGGGCCGAGGTAATGAAGCGACGGAAACCAAGTGAGGCAGGACGGCGCCGGCGCTCGGCGGCTTTCCTACTGGCTGTCGGGCTGCTGCTGCCGGCGGCGGCGCGCCCGGCCGGCGCCAGCGATCTCACCATCGTCTCCAAGCGCGTGCACATCGGCCTGCTCGCCACCAAGTACCCGCCGGAGACCTACACCACCTACCTGACCCCGCGATCCGTCATCGTCGACTCGTCCCGGCAGCGCACCATCGTCGACCTCGACCACGACACCGCCACCCTGATCGACAAGTCCGCCGAGACCTACAGCGTGATCTCCCTGAAGGACCTCACGCGCAAGGCGGCGGAGGCCGATCGCTCCGGCTCCGGCGCCCACCAGCTGGTCACCGGGCAGCTACGTCGGGTCGAGATCAAGCCGACGCAGGAAACGACGACCCTCGTCGGACACAAGGCGAAGAAGTACGTCATGACCCGCGGCGCCGCCACCACCGACATCTGGGTGACCGAGGACTTCTCCGTACCCGAGCCGTTGCGGCCGTGGATGGACCTCGGTGCGGTGCTCGCCCCCGCCGGCGCGGCGCTGGTGGACAAGCTGTCGGAGCTGAAGGGCGTGCAGCTGAAGAGCGAGAGCTGGGCCTTGCTGGGCACGCAGAAACAGGGCCTGAGCGACGAGGTCACCGCGCTGCGCCAGGAGCCACCGCCCCAGGCGATGACCGCGATCCCGGCCGGCTTCCGCAAGGTGCCGTGGCCCGGGCTGCAGGACGAGCCGGGCTCCTGAGCCGCCGCGTTGGGTTGACCAGACGGCTGTGGTACTGCTCGAGAGCTTGCCGATGAATCGTGTCTACATCGAGGACGTCGCCGGGCACGCGGGCGCCGAGGTCACGCTCGCGGGCTGGCTCTACAACAAGCGCTCCAGCGGGAAGCTGCATTTCCTGCAGGTGCGCGACGGCACCGGCATCCTGCAGTGCGTCGTCTTCAAGAACGACGTGCCCGCCGAGCAGTTCGAGCTCGCCGAGCACATGAGCCAGGAGTCTTCCCTGATGGTCACCGGCAGCGTGCGCGCCGACGCCCGCGCCCCGCTCGGCTACGAGCTCAGCGTGCGCGAGCTGCGGCTGGTGCACGCCGCGCAGGACTATCCCATCACGCCCAAGGAGCACGGCGTCGCCTTCCTGCTCGATCACCGCCATCTCTGGCTGCGCTCGGCGCGCCAGCACGCCATCCTGCGCGTGCGCGGCGAGATCGTGCGCGCCTGCCGCGACTACTTCGACGGCCGCGGCTTCACCCTGGTCGACGCCCCCATCTTCACCCCCGCCGCCTGCGAGGGCACGACGACTCTCTTCGAGACCGACTACTTCGATCGCAAGGCCTATCTGACCCAGAGCGGCCAGCTGTACATGGAAGCCGGGGCCATGGCCTTCGGCAAGGTCTACTGCTTCGGCCCCACCTTCCGCGCCGAGAAGTCGAAGACCCGCCGCCACCTGACCGAGTTCTGGATGATCGAGCCCGAGGTCGCCTACTTGGATCTGGCCGGCGACATGGACCTCGCCGAGGACTTCGTCGAGTACATCGTCCAGCGCGTCCTCACCAATCGCAGGCGCGAGCTGGAGACCCTCGAGCGCGATCTCGCCCCCCTCGAGCGGGTCCGCAAGCCCTTCCCGCGCATCACCTACGGCGAGGCGATCGAGATCCTCAAGCAGAAGGGCTTTCCCGTCGACTGGGGCGCGGACTTCGGCGGCGACGAGGAGACCGCGCTGGCCTCGGCCTTCGATCGCCCGGTGCTGGTGCACCGCTACCCGACGGAGAGCAAGGCGTTCTACATGAAAGCCGACCCCGAGGAGGCGCGCGTGGCGCTGTGCGTCGACGTGCTCGCCCCCGAAGGCTACGGCGAGATCATCGGCGGCGGCCAACGCGAGGACGACCTCGACGTCCTCACTCGCAAGATCGAGGAGCACGGATTGCCCATGGACGCGTTCAGTTGGTACCTCGACCTGCGCCGCTACGGCTCGGTGCCTCACGCCGGCTTCGGCATGGGCGTCGAACGGGCGGTGGCCTGGATCTGCGGCCTGCACCACGTGCGCGAGACGATCCCGTTTCCGCGCCTGCTCGAGAGGCTGCGGCCATGAAGCGCGCCGGTCTGGTCCTCCTCGCCGCCCTGCTGGCGGCCTGCGGCCGATCGCAGTCGCCGGCGCCCGCGGCGACGCCGACGCCCGCGGCGGCGGCCCCGATCCCCGCCGCGCCAGAGCCGGCGCAGTCGCCGGAGGCGCGCGAGCCGCTGCCGCGAAGCGTCGCCGGGCTCGTGCTGGATGCTCCGGTCGCCGAGGTCGAGAAGACCCTCGGCGCGCTCGACTGTCACCAGAACCCGCACGGCTTCCGCGTCTGCGCGCCGAAGACGCCTCCGGCCGATGCGCCGCCGAAGCTCGAGGTCTACCTGGTGCACGACCACGTGGTCTCCCTGGCCTACGAGAGCGATATCGGCGCCAACGTCTGGGATTTCCTCAGCGGCCTCATCAAGCGCTACGGCCCGCCGAGCCTGAACGGGGTCAACGAGAAGGACGGGCAGGGACGCACGCACGAGATCTACGGTTGGAAGGACGAGCATACGCTCTACTCCGTGCGCTTCATCTGGGTCGGCGAGGGCAGCGAGCGCAAGCTGAGCACCACGGCGATCACCCTGTGGGACCGGCAGGCGTACAAGGACTGGGAAGCCGAGTCCAAGCGCCAGAAAACTCCCACGCCGGCCGGGCCCACCGTCGGCGAGCGGACCTGAGACGGGCATGCCGCTCATGCCGGGCGAATCGCCGCTGCGCGCGCTGCCGTCCGTGGACGCGGTCCTCGGCAGCGCCGCCGTCGCCGGGCTGCTGGCGCGCTACAGCCGCGCCGCGGTGACCGAGTCCGTGCGGGCGTGCCTCGACGAGGCGCGCCGCGAGCTGCGCCGCCACGGGACCGAGGCCCCCGGCGTGGACGACATCGTGGACGCCGTGGCGACGCGGCTGCGCGCCGCCGAGGAGCTGCCGTTGCGCCCGGTGATCAACGCCACCGGCGTGGTGGTGCACACCAACCTCGGTCGCGCCCTGCTGGCCGAGGAGGCGGTGAGCGCGTTGACCGATGCCGCCCTCCACCCGGTCAATCTCGAGTACGATCTCGAACGCGGCGAGCGCGGCGAGCGCGACGATCTGGTCGAGGCCGATCTCTGCGCCCTGACCGGCGCCGAGGCGGCCACGGTGGTGAACAACAACGCCGCCGCCGTGCTGCTGGCGCTGAACACCCTCGCCGAGCGCCGCGAGGTCATCGTCTCGCGCGGCGAGCTGATCGAGATCGGCGGCTCGTTCCGCATCCCGGACGTGATGGCCAAGAGCAACGTGATCCTGCGCGAGGTCGGCACCACCAACCGCACCCACGCCCGCGACTACGCCGAGGCCATCGGCGCGCAGACGGCGCTGCTGCTCAAGGTGCACACCAGCAACTACCGCGTCGTCGGCTTCACCGCCGAGGTGACGCTGCCGGAGCTGGCGGCCATCGGGCGCGAGCATCAGCTCCCGGTGATGGAGGATCTGGGAAGCGGCGCGCTGGTCGATCTCGCCCGCTGGGGCCTGCCCGCCGAGCCGGTCGTCGCCGAGCGCATCACCCAGGGCGCCGACCTGGTCACCTTCAGCGGCGACAAGCTGCTCGGCGGGCCGCAGTGCGGCCTGATCGCCGGCCGCCGCGAGTTGATCGCCCGCATCCGCCGCAACCCGCTCAAGCGCGCCCTGCGCTGCGACAAGCTGACGCTGGCGGCCCTCGCCGCCACCTTGCGCCTGTACCGCTACGCGCCGGATCTGCCCGCCGCGCTGCCGACCCTGCGCGCGCTCACCCGGCCGCTGGCGGAGATCGAGCAGGTGGCCACCGAGGCCTGCCGGCGGCTGCAGCAGGCGCTCGGCGACGAGTACCGCGTCGCGGTCGTCGACGCGCGCTCCGAGATCGGCAGCGGCTCGGTGCCGACGCAGACGTTGCCATCGAAGGCGGTCGCCGTCACCCACCCGACCATCGGCGCCCACCGCATCGCCGAGCGTTTCCGCCGCGCCGATCCGCCGGTCATCGGGCGCGTGCACGAGGGCCGCTTCCTGCTCGACGTGCGCACCGTCGACGACGTCGACGATCTCGTTCCGGACCCATGAGCACCGACGCCATCCTCGGCACCGCCGGCCACATCGATCACGGCAAGAGCGCGCTGATCAAGGCGCTCACCGGGCAGGACACCGACCGCCTCAAGGAAGAGAAGGAGCGCGGTATCTCGATCGATCTCGGCTTCGCCCACCTCGACCTCGACGACGGCACGCGCGTCGGCATCGTCGACGTGCCCGGGCACGAGCGCTTCATCCGCAACATGCTCGCCGGCGCGCACGGCATCGACCTGGCGCTGCTGGTGGTGGCGGCCGACGACGGCGTCATGCCGCAGACCGAGGAGCACATGGACATCCTGCACCTGCTCGGTGTCCACAGCGGCCTGGTCGCCGTCACCAAGGTCGACCTGGTCGCCGCGGCGCGCGTGGCCGAGGTGCGCGAGGAGATCGAGATCCTGCTGGCCGGAACCACCCTCGAGGGCGCGCCGATCTTTCCGGTCTCCTCGCTCACGGGAGAGGGCCTGGCCGCTCTGCGCGCCGCGATCGAGGAGCGACTGCGCGCCTACGCGCGCGCCGAGCGCCCCGGCTTCTTCCGCCTGCCGATCGACCGCGCCTTCGTCCTCCACGGCCACGGCGTGGTGATCACCGGCACGGCGATCTCCGGCACCGTGCGCGAAGGCGACACGGTGCGCATCCTGCCGGGCGGCGAGACCGCGCGCGTGCGCTCGGTGCACGTGCACAACGAGCCGCGCCGCGAAGGACACGCCGGGCAGCGCGTCGCCCTCAACCTCGGCGGCGTCGAGCGCACCGAGGTGGTGCGCGGGCACGTCGCCTGCAGCCCGGCGCTCGACCGCGCCACCGAGCGGCTGGACGCGTGGGTGGAGCTGCGCCGGGGCGCGCGGCGGCCGGTGCCGAGCCACGGCACGATCCGCCTGTTCGCCGGCACCGCCGACGTCACCGGCAAGCTCGTCCTGCTCGACGAGCGCGGCGAGCTCGCGCCCGGCGACGCCGCCTTCGCCCAGCTCGTCCTGCGCGAGCCGGTGGCGGTGCTGCGCGGCGACCGCTTCGTCCTGCGCGACGCCGCCTCGCAGCGGACCATCGGCGGCGGCGTGGTCGTTCACCCGTTCGCCGCCCGCCACCGGCGCAACGAGGCGGGCGTGCTCGCTGCCCTCGGCGACATGAAGCGAGCCGAGAGCGACGCCGCCGTGGTCGAGGCGGTGCTCGCCCTCGAGCCGGCCTTCGCGCTGCCGCCGGAGCTGTTGCTGCAGGCGGCGCATCTGACGCCCGAGAGGCTGGAGGCGGTCCTGCGCGGGGACGAGCAGCTCGTCGTCCTGCCGAGCGTGGAGACGCCCGAGGCAACGACGACCACGGCAAAGTGGCAGCGGCTGCGCGCGGCGACCATCGAGGTGGTCACCGCCTTCCACCGCAGCACGCCGCTGGCGCCGGGGATCGAGATGGAGCTGGTACGGTCCCAGGTGGCGCCGGATCTCTCGCCCAAGATCTTCCGCGCGGCGCTCGAGCGGCTCATCGCCGACGGCGTCCTGGCGCGCGAGGACAGCGTCCTGCGCCTGCCCACCCACCGCGTCGCGCTGGCCGGCGCCGAGCGCGAGCTGGCGGCGCGCGCCGAGCGGGTGCTGGCGGCGGGCGGGTTGACGCCGCCCGATCTGAAGCAGGTCGAGAGCGAGCTCGGCGTTCCGCGCCCGCGGCTGGTCGAGCTGCTGCAGCAGCTCGAGCGCGAGGGCCGGGTGGCGCGCATCGCCCCCGACCTCTACTACGCCGCCCCCGCGCTGGAAGAGGCGCGCACTCTGCTGCGCGACCACGTCGCCGCCCACGGCGAGATCACCGCCGCCACCTTCCGCGACCTCATCCAGGCCAGCCGCAAGTTTTCGATCGCGCTGCTCGACTACTTCGACCGCACCGGCTTCACCCTGCGCGTCGGCGACGCCCGCAAGCTGCGGCGGTGAGGGCAGTCGAGAGCTCGGCCTATTGGGAGAGACCGAGAACCGTATCCCCGGGGCGGCAAACCCATCCGGAGGCAACCGCCCGGCTATCAACTATCGACCATCGAAAAAATTCAGGGCTTGACCACGCATCCGCCGCGGGCGAACCTGCCTCAATGGGTAACGTCCCCGAGCTGCGCACGCCGCGTCTCCTCCTGCGCGGCTGGCGCGAGGATGACCTCGAGCCGTTTGCGCGGCTCAACGCCGACCCGCGGGTGATGGAGCACTTTCCCGCACCGCTCACCCATGAGGAGAGCGACACCCTGGTCGCCCGCATCGGCGCCCACTTCGAGCGCCACGGCTTCGGCCTGTGGGCGGTGGAGGTTCCGGGCATCGCACCGCTGATCGGCTTCGTCGGCCTCGCCGTGCCCGGCTTCGAGGCCGCCTTCACCCCGTGCGTCGAGATCGGCTGGCGCCTGGCGCGCGAGCACTGGGGGCGCGGCTACGCCACCGAGGGGGCGCGCGCCGCGCTCGGCTTCGGCTTCGAGCAGGTCGGGCTGACCGAGGTGGTGTCCTTCACCGTCACCGCCAACCAGCCCTCGCGCCGGGTGATGGAGCGCCTGGGCATGCGGCACGAGGCGGCCGACGACTTCGACCATCCCGGCCTGCCGGCCGGTCACCCGCTGCGCCGGCACGTACTCTACCGTCTCGACCACGCCGCGTGGCGACGCCAGGCCGGGTTGATTGACAAAGCCCCGGTGTCACCGTAACCGATGGGACGAGAGGGCTTAGGGGGACGATCGTGAAGCGGGCCGCCGTGCTGTTGCTGGGCATCCTGATGGGGTGCACCGGAGGTCCACGGGATGATTCCGGCCCCAAGGCCCCGAACCTGCCGGGCGGCAGCGCGGGGCGGATCGCGCAGCGCGCCATCGACGCCGCCGGCGGCTGGGAGCGCTGGCAGAGCATGCGCGACGTCGCCTTCGTCGCCACCTTCACCGCCTACGATCCGATCGGCAACGTCTCCTCGGAGAGCATCGGCCTGCACAAGTCGCCTCTCCACGGCCCGCCGCTGGTCCGCTTCGAGTCGCTCGGCGTCCCCAACCCCGTGACCTTCGGCTTCGACGGCAAGGAGGCGTGGATCCGGCGCGACGGCCTGCCGGTGAACGAGCCCGGGCGCGTGGAGTGGTCCCGCTTCAACATGGTCAGCAACTACTTCTGGTTCTCGCTGCCGTTCAGTCTGGCCGAGCTGCCGGTGACGATCACCGACCTCGGCGCCCAGGCCGACGCGGCAACCCACTGGCAGCGGCTGCGGGTGAAGCTCGACGCCGGCGCGCCCGAGGCGCCCGGCGACTGGTTCGTGCTCTACTTCGATCCGCAGACGGGGCTCATCGACCACGTCCTCGGCCACATGACGGCGACCTTCCTCACCCACAGCCTGTGGGTGGGCAAGTGGCTCGACTACCACGACTGGAACGGGATCAAGAAGGAGCGGCGGCGGCAGTTCTATCCCGCCGACGCCAACGGCGCCATCGTCGGCAACATGGTCGTGGAGCAGCTGGTGGAGGACGTTCGCTTCAACAACGGCTTCCCCAAGAGCCTGTTCGAGAAGCCGAGCACGCCCGCGACGGGCCAGAGCACGTGAGACGGCGGGCGCCGCGACGTTGAGGAGCCCCGCGCGGGCGCCGACGATGACGGAGAAGGAGAAGCTCGCCCGGCAGATCGCGGCCCGGCTGCGGCAGGAGGGCTACACCGCCTACTTCGCCGGCGGCTGCGTCCGCGACCGGCTGCTCGGGCACGAGCCGAAGGACTTCGACATTGCCACCGACGCGCACGCCGAGGTGGTGCAGCGCCTGTTTCCGCGTACCGTGCCGGTGGGCGTGCAGTTCGGCGTCGTGCTCGTCGTCGTCGCCGGGCAGTCCTTCGAGGTCGCCACCTTCCGCGCCGACTCCGTCTATCTCGACGGCCGCCGGCCGGCCACGGTTCGTTTCAGCCAGCCGGAGGAGGACGCCGCCCGCCGTGACTTCACCATCAACGGCATGTTCCTCGATCCCGCCACCGACGCGGTCATCGACTACGTCGGCGGCGAGGACGACCTGCGCGCGGGGATCATCCGCGCCATCGGCGACCCGGGGGCGCGTCTGTACGAGGACCGGCTGCGGATGCTGCGGGGCGTGCGGCTCGCGGCCCGGCTCGGCTTCGTCATCGAGCCCGCGACGTTCGACGCCATCCGCGCGGCGGCGCCGCACCTCGCCGACATCGCCTGGGAGCGGATCGGCGAGGAGATCGTTCTCATCCTGCGCGGGGGCAACGCGCGGCGCGGCTTCGAGCTGCTCGACGCCGCCGGGCTGCTTCCGGTCGTCCTGCCCGAGATCGCGGCGATGAAGGGAGTGGAGCAGTCGCCCGACCACCACCCGGAAGGCGACGTCTTCACCCACACCCTGCTGCTGCTCGCCGAGCTCGACCGCCCGAGCGAGACGCTGGCGCTGGGCGCCCTGCTGCACGACGTCGCCAAGCCGGTGTGCGCGCAGCGCGACGAGCACCGCATCACCTTCTACGGCCACTGCGAGCGCGGCGCCGACATGGCCGTCACGATCTGCCAGCGCCTGCGCCGCAGCCGCGAGGTGTGGGAACGGGTCGGCTGGCTGGTGCAGAATCACCTCAAGCTGCTGCACGCGCCCGAGATGCGGGTCAGCACCCTCAAGCGCTTCCTGGCCCAGGACGGCATCGACGAGCTCCTCGATCTCGCCCGGCTCGATGCGCTGGCCTCGAACAAGGACCTGCGCCTCTACGAGTTCTGCCGCGCCAAGCAGCGCGAGCTGGCCGCCGACCTCAAGCCGCCGCCGCTGCTGCGGGGGCGCGACCTGCTGGAGATGGGCTTCGAGCCCGGGCCGCGCTTTCGCGAGATTCTCGACGCCGTCGAGGAGGCGCAGCTCGAAAACCGCCTGACGACGCGGCCGCAGGCACTCGCCTGGGTGCGCGAGCGGTACCCGGTGGACGGGAAGGA
>CAZYMF010000080.1:0-19845 GCA_964648215.1 uncultured Binatia bacterium (SeqCode)
CCCATGCGAGCCCTGAGCGCCATGATCCGCAAGGAGTTCACCCACATTCGACGTGATCCGCAGCTGATCGGCTTCGTGCTGGCGCTGCCAGTTCTGCTGCTGATCCTGTTCGGCTACGCCTTGCGGCTGAAGATCGACCACCTCGAGGTGGCGGTCTGGGACCAGGACCAGAACTTCTTCAGCGCCACGGTCAAGGACCGGCTGCGCCAGGCCGGCCAGCTGCACGTGGTCGAGGTGCACTCGGAGCAGGCGATCCGCGACAAGCTGCAGTCCGGCGAGGCGCCGCTCGGCCTCATCATCCCGAAAGGTTTCGCCGAGCGGCTGGCGGACGGCAAACAGACGGACTTCCCCATGTACGTCGACGGCACCATGCCGACACTGGCGCAGGGCGCTCTCTACGGCGCGCGGGTGCTCACCAGCGAGGACGCGGCGGCGGAGCTGCAGATCGGCGACCAGCCCAAGCCACCCAAGCCGCCGATCAACATCGACCAGCACATCCTCTACAACCCCGACCTGCGCGACTCCGACTTCTTCCTCCCGGGCACCATCGGCATCGTCATCATGCTGGTCGTGCTGACGCTCTCGGCCGGCCTGGTGCGCGAGAAGGAGCAGCAAACCATCGAGCAGCTGCTGGCGACGCCGATCTCGCGCTTCGCGCTCATCGCCGGCAAGATGATTCCCTACGGCCTGATCGCCGCTTTCGATTTCGTCGTCGCGGTCATCATCGCCTGGCTCGTCTTCCACCTGCCGTTCCGCGGCTCGCTGCTCTCGATCGGGCTGCTGGCCGCCCTCTTCATTCTGTCGCTGCTCGCCCTCGGCGCACTGATATCGACCGTGTCGCAGACCCAGCTGCAGGCCAACTTCATGGCCGTGTTCATCATCGTGCCGTCGGTGCTGATGTCCGGCTTCGTCTTCCCCATCGAGGCGATGCCGTTCTGGCTGCGACCGGTGGCGTGGGCGCTGCCGATGACCTACTTCGTCGAGGCGATCCGCGGCCTCACGCTCAAGGCCACGCCGGTGCTGGATCTGCAGAAGGACTTTCTCGCCCTGGCGGGCTTCATGATCGTGTTCACCCTCCTCAGCCTGACCCGCTTTCGCAAGACGCTGGCGTAGAGCGACGACGAGGCAGCCATGGCCACCTCCGCACAACAAGACGGGCTTTCCTTTCCCAAGGGCGCGGTGATCTTCCGCCAGGGTGACCCCGGCAACGAGATGTTCGTGATCGAGAAGGGGCGGGTGCGATTGACGCTGGGCACGGCCGGCCACGAAAAGGAGGTCGCGCTCCTCGGCCGCGGCGACTTCTTCGGCGAGCTGTCGTTGCTCAGCGGCGCGGCGCGCTCGGCCACGGCGCAGGCGGTGGAGGACTCGACCTTGCTCGCCATCGGTCGCGACGTGTTCGGAATGATGGTGCAGGACGATCTCGACGTCGTCTTCCGCATGATGAACGCGCAGGGGCAGCGCCTGAGCCAGACGAATCAGCCGATTCAGCAGCTGATGCAACGCCTCGGCCGCATACGCATCCTCACCCACACGCTGCGCCGCCTGGCCGGCACGCAGCCGCCCTCGTGCACCGTCGACATCGATGCTCTGGCCGCCGACATCGCCCTCAACGCGACCGAGGTCGCCGCAACCATCGACGACGCCGTGCGGCAGGGGGCCGGCACTCTACAGGGTCGCCAGTGGCGTCTCGAAGGGCAGGACCAGCTGCAAAAGCTGATCGACGTGCTCGGGCGCTACGCCGAGCCGATCGCGGTGTGAGCGGCCAAGCTCGTAGGGCGGGCAGTGCCCGCCGCGGCACCCCGGAGCCAACGCTTGCCGGCGTCCGCATGGCGGGCAGTGTCCGCCCTACAGGACTTTCGGCCGTTACAGCAACAGCGCGCTCTGGTCCATCTTGCGCGTGAAGCTGACGAAGATGTCCTCGAGGCTGGGGTAGACCGAGCGCACCGACTGTACCTCGATGCCGGCTTCGACCAGGCGCTTGCGCAGCACGTCCATCACCGTGGCGCGCCGTGCCGAGCCGGTGAAGGTGGCCAGCGAGTCGGTGGTCGTCGGCTCGGGCGGAACGTCGCGCAGGCGGATGTGGAGGGCCTGGCCGAACACGCTGACGTCGCCGACGTAGGGCGCGTCGCGCAGCACCGTGAGCGCGGCCATCAACGGCTGGCAGACGATCTCCAGGCGGCGGTTGGTGCTCTCGATCTCCTCGCGCTTCATCGAGTTGGGGTCGCCGTTGACGAGCAGCTTGCCGTAGTACACGTAGGCGACCTGGGTGCAGCGCTCGGCCTCGTCCATGTAGTGGGTGGTGACGAACAGCGTCGTGCCCTCGCGCGCCAATTGGAAGAGGAGATCCCACAGCAGTCGGCGCGCCACCGGGTCGACGCCCGCGGTGGGCTCGTCGAGGAACAGGATGCGCGGGCGGTGGATCAGCGCGCAGGCCAGTGCCAGCCGCTGCTTGAGGCCGCCGGAGAGAATGCCCGAGATCTGCTGCTCGCGCCCTTCCAGGCCGCAGAGATGCAGCAGCTCCTGCTTGCGCGTCTCCGCCTCGCTCGGCGGCACGCCGTACACGTTGCCGTAGAAGTCGAGGTTCTCGCGCACCGACAGGTCGGGGTAGAGGCTGAACTTCTGCGACACGTAGCCGATGACGCGCTTGATCTGCTCCGCCTCGCGGTTGACGTCGTAGCCGGCCACCGTGGCGCGTCCCCCGCTCGGAGTGAGCACGCCGCAGAGCATGCGGATGATGGTGGTCTTGCCCGAGCCGTTGGGCCCGAGCAGGCCGAAGACGTCCTGCTCGCGAATGCGCAGGCTGACGCCGTCGACAGCGACGCGCTTGCCGAACTGCTTGGTGAGGTTCTCGGCGACGATGACGTCAGCCATGATAGCTCGGGGACGGTGCCATAGTCGCCTTCTCTCGCTCCGCGGTCAGTTCAATCGTTCATGCGCCCACGCGCGTGCCGTACTATAGCCGCCGGCGCGCGGCAAGTCGCCGCGAAGAAATGGAAACCGGGAACAGGGAATTCGGAACGGAGAACCGGTCAAGGTCGTACCTGTCGTCCGCCCGTTCCCTCTTTTCCGTGCGCGGCGAGACGATCCGCCTTGCCGTTGCCGGAGACGGTGGCGACGACCTCGGCGCCACACGAGCCGACGATCATGACGGCACCGAGCAGCTCGCGGGCGCCGAGCGGCTCGCCCGCCAGGGCGGCGGCCGATCCCAGGCCGACGACGATCTCGAGCATGAGGAGAACGGCGACGCGACCCGGCTCGACGCGGCTGCCGCCGAAGATGGTGAGCCCGACCACCGCCGGCATCCAGAGCAGACCCAGCGCCAGCAGCCAGCCGAGCGATCGCGACAGCGTCGCCACACTCGGCGCCACCCAGGAGCGGCCGCCCGGGACGATGGTGAAGAGGACGAACAACGGCGCCAGAAAGAGGAACTGGACGAACATCTTGTCGACATCGGCGACCTGCTCCACGTGCTGCAGGGACACCATCGCCCACGCCCAGCAGATGCCGGAGAGCAGACCCATCCAGTCCGCCACGGTGTGCGGCACGGGCGCACCGCCGTTGCCGAGGACGACGAAGAGCCCGAGCAGCCCGAAGCCGATGGTGGCCGACCGTGCCGCCGTGATCGGCACGCCGAGCCGCCAGCGCGCCAGCAGCGTGCTCCACACCGGCGTGAGATAGAAGAGCAGGATCACGCGAGCGACGTAGCCGCGCAGCAGTCCCTCGGCGTAGAGTGCGATCGCCGCGGCCGTGAGCAGACCGGCCAGAAACAACGGCCGTCCCGCCGCGCGCAGCTGCCAACGTCGCGCCAGCCCCACCGGCAGCAGAATGGCCAGGGGAAGGGCGAAGCCGCCCGCGGTGGCCCACGCCGAGCTCAGCCCCGCGTGGTCGAGCCCGCGCAGCGGGATCCACAGCGTGCCCCAGAAGAGCGTGGAGAGAACGATGGCCAGGCTGGGTCCCAGCGAGTCGCGCCGTCCGTCGGTTGGCCTGGGCGCCGCCACGGTCGCACGGCCGCGTCAGGCCGGTGCCTGCAGGCTGCGTGCGGCCGGCTCGCCCACCAGCGTGTGCGCCGTCGCCGCCGTCACCCGCACCGGGACGGTAGCGCCGACGGCCTGGCCGGCGGCGGGGAAGACCGCCGTCTTGAACTGCGGCGTCTTGCCGGCGAGCCAACCGTCGCGCCGCCGCGCCGGCCCTTCGACGAGAACGGGAAAGGTCTGCCCGATCAGATCCCGATTGATCGCCGCCGCGATCTCTTCCTGGAGCGCGATGATTGCCTGCAGGCGCCGGCCCTTCTCCTCGTCCGCGACGGTCTCGTCCCAGCCGTAGGCCTTGGTGTGCTCGCGCCGCGAGTACTTGAACATGAAGGCGTTGTCGAAGCGGACCTCGCGCATGAGCTCGACCGTGGCCTCGAAGTCGGCCTCGCTCTCGCCGGGGAAGCCGACGATGACGTCGGTGCTGAGGGCGAGGCCCGGCTTGGCCGCGCGCAGACGCTCGACCAGGCGAAGGTATTTCTCGCGGGTGTAGCCGCGCTCCATGCGCGCCAGCACGGCGTCGGCGGCCGACTGCACCGGCAGGTGGAGCTGCGGGCAGACCTTGTCGCACTCCGCCAGCGCGGCGATCACCGCCGCGGTCATGTCCGACGGATGCGGCGAGGTGAAGCGGATACGCTCGATGCCGGCGACGGCGGCGGTGCGGCGCAGCAGCTCGCCGAAGTCGACGGCACCGTCCCGGTAGGCGTTCACCGTCTGGCCGAGGAAGACCACCTCGCGGTAGCCGGCGGCGGCGGCGGCGCGGACTTGGTCGAGGACGGACGCGGCCGGCAGGCTGCGCTCGCGGCCGCGCACGTAGGGGACGACGCAGAAGGTGCAGAACTTGTCGCAGCCGCGCATGATCGACACCCAGGCGCGCACCCCGGCGGCGCGCTCGGGGGCGATGTCGGCGTAGGTCTCCTCGCGCCCCAGGCGCACGTCGACGAAGGCGTCGCCCTGGGCCAGCATCTCGGGCAGGCGGCGGTAGGAGTCGGGGCCGACGACGAAGTCGACCAGCGGCGCCTTGACCAGCAGCTTGTCGCGCAGGTGCTGCGCCATGCAGCCGGCGAGACCGAGCTGCACGTCGGGCCGCGCCGCCTTGTGCTTGCCGAGCTCGCCGAGGCGGCCCATCACCCGCTCCTCGGCGTGCTCGCGGATGGCGCAGGTGTTGAGCAGGATGACGTCGGCGGCGCCGGGATCGTCGGTGCGGCTGTAGCCGCTGCGGCCCAGGTGGCCGAGCAGCAGCTCGGTGTCCGCCAGATTCATCTGGCAGCCGTAGGTTTCGACGTACACGGCGCGCATGTTGAAACAGGCCTGCGGGAGGCCTTATATAACGGTGGCGCCGAAGGAACACAATTCCATGCCACAGCCACCCGACCAGTTCGACCAGCTCGAGGCCTCGCTCCTCTACTGCCCCCACTGCCGGCAGGCGATGCCGGTGCGCAAGCGGCTCCTCCTGGTCCTGCTCGGCGCCGAGAAGTTCGACTACGTCTGCACCCGCTGCGGCTCGCTGTGCGGCGACAAGACCGAGCCGACGCGCGAGCCCCCGCCGCGCCGTCTCGCCTAGGGTCGTGGGGCGCATGCCGCCGCGGATCGTCTCTCTCCTGCCCAGCGCCACCGAGATCGTCTGCGCCCTCGGCCTGCAGGACCAACTCGTCGGCGTCTCGCACGAGTGCGACTACCCGCCCGAGATCGCCGGCCGTCCGGTGTTGACCGAGCCGAAGATCGATCCCCGCCGTCCCTCGGTGGAGATCGACCGCGACGTCCGCCGCCTCGTCCGGGACGGGTTGAGCGTCTACCGCATCCGCACCGACGTCTTGCAACAGCTCGCGCCCGACGTGATCGTCACCCAGGATCAGTGCGAGGTGTGCGCGGTGTCGTACCCGGAGGTCGAGCGGGCCGCGCGCGAGTGCCTCGGCAACGACGTTACCATCGTCTCGCTGCGGCCGACCCGCGTCGAGGACATCCTCGCCGACATCGGCCGGGTGGCGGCGGCCTGCGACCGCGGCGCGGCGGGCGAAGCTCTCGTCGCCGGCATGCGCGAGCGGTTGCAGGCGATCGGGGAGCGCGCCCAACGGGTCCGCAGCCGGCCGCGGGTGGCCTGCCTCGAGTGGCTCGAGCCGTTGATGATGGCGGGCAACTGGATTCCGGAGCTGGTCACCCTGGCCGGCGGCCACTACGACGCGGTGGCGCCGGGCGCGCACACGCCGACGATCTCGTGGGCCGATCTGGTCGTCTACGCGCCGGACGTGATCGTGGTGATGCCCTGCGGCTTCGAGATCGAGCAGACACAGGCGCAGATGGAGACCCTGACGGCACGCCGCGAGTGGCAGGAGCTTCCCGCCGTCCGCAACCGGCGCGTCTACATCGCCGACGGCAACGCCTACCTCAACCGCCCCGGGCCGCGGATCGTCGACAGCGCCGCGCTGCTCGCCGGACTGATCCAGCCCGGCTTCTTCGCCGCCGGCATCCCGCCCGGCAGCTGGCGTAGTGGCAGTCGATAGTTGATAGTTGATAGTCGATAGTTTACTGTCGAGTGTCGGTGCGGAACGGCTGTCGACTCTCGACCATCCACTATCGACTGTCGACTGGTTCTCGGGGGCTTACGGCGGCGTCGATCTGTGGTAGTGGAAGCCCATGACGGCGGGCTGGCTCTCCGCGGCTTCTCTGCTCGGTCTCGGCTTCGTTCTCGGGCTGAAGCATGCGCTCGACGCGGATCATATCGCGGCGGTGTCGACCATCGTCAGCGAGCGCAAGAGCCTGTGGAGCTCGTCGCTGGTCGGCGTGTTCTGGGGCATCGGACACACGCTGTCGTTGTTCGTCGCCGGCGTGGCCGTGATCTTCCTGCACTTCGAGATGGGGGAGCGCCTGGCGCAGATGCTCGAGCTCGGCGTCGCCGTCATGCTGATCGCCCTCGGGGTCAACAGCCTCCACAAGATCATCCGCGGCGCTCGGCTGCACGTGCACGTGCACGAGCACGGCGGTCGACGGCACGTGCACCCCCACATCCATGAGAGCGAGACGGAGCACGAGCTCCACGGCCATCACCGGCTTCGCTTCGGCACCCGGCCGCTGCTGGTCGGGATCGTGCACGGGCTGGCGGGGAGCGCCGCGGTGATGCTGCTGGTGCTGTCGACGATTCCGTCGCCGGCGCTCGGCATCGCGTACATCGGCGTATTCGGCGTCGGCACCATCGGCGGCATGTTGACCATGAGCCTGCTCATGGGTCTGCCCACACAACTCACCGCCACGCGTTATGCCCGCGCCCATCTCGCGGTCCGCGGCCTGGCCGGCTGCTTCAGCCTGGGCCTGGGGCTTTTCATGGCGTACGACATCGGCATCGTGCGAGGTCTGCTGCTGCTCTGAGATACCGCGGCGTCGCCCGGCACGGCTTCGCCGACGGGCGACCCGGTCCGAGAGAAGCGAGGAGGGGAGAATGGCGAATGGATATGCTTGCGGGCTCGCGTGGGTGTTGATCTTGGCGACGGTGGCCGGCGCCGGAGCGGCGGTCCTACCAACCGACGTCCAACAGGCACTGCGAACCCGCAAAGAAATCTGGGTCGCCACACGACGAGCCGACGGAACGCGCAGCAGCGCGGCGCCGGTCTGGTTCTGGTGGAACGGCACCGACCTCTACTTCAGCACCGGTCCCGACACCCACAAGGCCAAGCGCATTCGTCGCGGCAGCCCGGTTTATTTCTCGGTTGCCGGCAAGGATGGTCCGTTCTTCGAAGGAAAGCCGGAGATCGTCAACGATCTCCAACTGGTCGAGCGGCTCGGAGACGAGTACGCCAAGAAGTACTGGATCGCCTGGCTCGGGTTCTTCCGACCGCGGGCGGCCCGCGTCAGCTCCGGGAAGACCGTCGTGGTCAAGGTCGTACCGAGCGGCGAGTCGCCGTCTCCGGCTGATTGATCCGTCTTCCTGCCACTCGCCTGACTCGACAACCGAGCTGGAGACGTTGCTCGGCCGGAGGGACCGATGGTGCTCGCGCTCAGGGCGGAACGCCCTGCACCGCGTCCTGCCGCCGCAGGGCGGCGGCCTCGGACTCGCATCTCAGGGCGAGCGCGATCTCCTCGGCGAGCTGTTCCCAGCGGCGGTGCTTCCATCCGGGCAGCCTGCGTTCGTGTTCGCTGCCGCGCATGGCGGTTACGGCCGCGTGTGCCAGGGCCGGCGGGAGCTCTTTGAGCGCATAGTAGATGGCGTTGGCCGTGTCGCCGTCGCGACACTGCAGCCAGTACTGCGTCAGGCGGCGCGCCGCCTGTTCCGCCTCGCCGGCGGGAAGGGTCGGTACCAGCCGCACCAGCCCCCGCGCCGATTCTCCCCGCACTCCGGCGTCGGCATCCCGCAGACCGCGCAGGCAATAGGGGGCGGCACGAGCGTCGCCCAGCAGGGACAGACCCTTGATGGCGTTGGTGCGGTTGATCGCGTCCTCGTCCGTGTCGAAGCGCTCGCGGAGGGGCTCGAACAGGTCCGGCGTCGGCATGGTCAGACATCCCGAGAGCGCCACGCCGCGCACCTTCGGATTGGGATCGCGCAGCAGACGAACGACGCCCGTGCGGGCCGCGGGTCCGCCGATCCGAGCCAGGGCCTTGACGGTGGCGCTGCGCACCCAGTCGTCGCGGTCGCGAAGCACGTCGAGGAGCGCGGGAACGCTGCGCGGGTCGCCCAGCATGCCGAGGGCGTTGGCGACCGCGCCGCGGGTGGCGGCGTCCAGCTCGCGACTCGGCTGCAGGAGCGGCAGCAGCCCGCTCACCGCGGCCGCGTCCCCGATCAGGCCCAGAGCGGTGGCGGCGGCGCCGCGCACGGCGGCGTCGGGCTCCCGCTCCCGCTGCAGGCAGGCGAGCAGCGACGCGACCGCGCATCGGTCCCCCATCGCCCCGAGGGCGGTGGCGGCGGCGCCGCGTACGGCGGGCGCGGCCTCCTGCTCCGGGTGCAGACAGGCGAGCAGCCCCGCCACCGCGCGGCGATCGGCGAGGAGACCCAGGGCGGTGGCGGCGGCACCGCGCACGGCCGGGTCGGGCTCTCGCGGCGTCAGCGATCGCAGCAACGCCGGCACCGCAGCGGGATCGCCGATGTGCCCGAGAGCGGTAGCGGCGGCGCCGCGCACGGCCGCGCTGCTTTCGCGGTCCGGCCGCAGGCGGACGCGCAGTGCCGCCACGGTGGTGCGATCGCCGATCCAGCCCAGGGCGGTTGCCGCCGACCCGCGCACATCCGCGGCCGGATCCTGGCTCAGGCTGGTCAGCAGAGCCGGTACGGCGCGGCGGTCGCCGATCGAGCCGAGCGCCGTTGTCGCCGAGCCGCGCACGGCCGGGTCGGGCTCGTGGTCCTGTCGCAGGCTGTCGAGCAGGTTCGGCACGGCCTGGCGGTCGGCGATCGAGCCGAGGGCGGTGGCGGCCGAGCCGCGAACGTTGGAAGCGGCGTCCTCTTTGAGGCTGCCGACCAGGGCGGGCACGGCCTGGCGGTCGGCGATCGAGCCGAGGGCGGTGGCGGCCGAGCCGCGAACGTTGGAAGCGGCGTCCTCTTTGAGACTGTCGACCAGGGCGGGCACGGCCTGGCGGTCGGCGATCGAGCCGAGGGCGGTAGCGGCAGAGCCGCGCGTGATCGGGTCCGGCTCGCGCTCGGCCCGCAGCGAGGTGACCAGCGCCGGTACCGCCCCCTGGTCGCCGGCCAGCCCCAGCCGCTTGGCGGCTGCCCCGCGGGTCTTGGCTGATCCGGCGCGATTGACCAGGGTTCGCCGGTCGTCGGCGATGCGCTGCGGTGAAACCCGGGCCGGGTGGCGTTGTCGCCGTTCGCCGCGCCGGTCCCTTCGTGCCTCCCGGCGCCGCGCGCTCTGAAAGGTCTCGGGAGTCAGGCGCCGCTGGCGCAGGAGGTGGATCGCACGCTGAATCGCCGGGCGTTCCTTGACCGGAACGTTGGCGATCACGCTGCGCAGCCCCTCGATGGCCGCGGCCGGCACGAAGGCGAGCAGACCACGAACGGCTTCGTTGCGGCTGGGACGCGGTCCGTAGAGACACCTGGCGGTGGCGGCAAAGACGTTCTGCAGATCGGGGGCGGAGACGCGCCCGGGGTTGGCCGCCACCACCTGGCACCACAGCGCGATGCGCCCGCGCCGATGGCAGCCCTCGAGGATCTCCCGCACACCGGGCTCGTCGCGGAGGCCGGCGAGCTGGGCCACGGTCTGTTCCCACTGCCGGCCGTACCAGAGAAACTCCGGCAGCTTGCCGATGTGAGCGAGAAAATGGGCGGCAAAGTGATCGGTCAGCCGCTCGTGGCTGAACACCAGGGCGTTGTCGTGACGTTCGAGGAGGTAGAGCTTGTCGGCGCGATCGAGAATGTCCTCCCACGACACCGGCTGTTGCAGACGCACGCTCTCCAGCGGCGCCGGGGAGAAGGGTGCGACCGACCGGGTGCTGACCGCGGGCAGGCTGTGCAGGCGCGTGTGCCAGGCGAGCGACGCCAGCGCGCGGCGAAAGGCGTCGCGGCCGAGCGCGTGGCCGTGGCCGTCGTCCACCCACTTCTTCTCGAAGAACAGCTGCAAGACCTCGGACACCGAGCGCGGCACCGGCGCGCCGCGGCGGGCGACGAAGATCTCCAGCAGGATCGACAGCAAATGCGGGTTGGAGGCCATGTGGTACAAGCCGCCGGCGCGCAGGTACGAGAGAAACTCCTCCCCGTTCACCTCCGGATGGCGCGCGACGAGCGCCGCGATGTGCTCCTCGTCGAAGGGGAGAAGCATCACCTCGACCGAGGGACGCGCCAGATCCAGCGGCGGCCGCCAGGCGACAGGGATCGGCGACCTGGAGGTGGCCAGCACGGCGCAGCGTTCGCGGCCACCGACGAGGCCGCGCACCACCTCCTTCACGCTCTCTCCCGCCGCCGCTTCAATCTCGTTGAGGCCGTCGATCAGCAGCAGCAGCCGGCGCTCGGCATCGAGGGTGCGCAGATCCCGGTCCGAAATGAGCTCGTGCGGCAGCGCCCGGCGGAGTATTGCCGAGCGCGTGCGTGCGTGCGCCAGCGTCTGGAGGTTGATGCCCACCGGCAGCAGCGGCGGATCGAAGCGCGTCGCGCTCTCGCTCAGCGCCCAGCACAGAACGGTCTTGCCGCTTCCCGGGCCGCCGAGCAGAAAGACGGTGCGGCCGGGCCGGATCACGGCGCCGAGGTGATCGGGGAGATCCTGCAGCACGAGCCGCGAGCCCGCCGCGCCGTCGTGGGGATTTTCGATCACCGATGCCGGCGGCGAGACGAAACGATGAAAGCTGCGGCTCGAGCGAACCCGTTCCGCAAGCGATTCCAGAATATACCCGAGACGAGTCTCCATCGGCCGGCCAGCATCTGCGGACGCGATCCCGGGGGCGAGATGGAGGGAGGATCAGGAAGGGCGGTAGGCGATGAAGCGGCAAGGCTCGCGTGACCGAAAACCCCGAGACGCCACAGCGATCTTGAATAGCCGCAGGGTAGGGCAAGGAGGAGGCGGGATCAAGTACCGGGCAATCTTTTGACTAGCGGGCAATCATTGTTCCCCGCCGCAAAGGGACAAAGCATCGGCCAGGCCGGGGATTCCCGGCCTGGCGCCGAGGCGGGCGCACTTGAGGGCGGCGGCCGCCGTGGCGAAGCGCAGCGTTTGCGCCAACGGCCAGGCGCGGAGCAGCCCGTAGATGCAGCCGGCGTGGAACACGTCGCCGGCCCCGGTGGTGTCGACCACCGGCACGCGGAAGGCGGGGACGTAGTGCAGATCACCCTCGGCGAGCGCGAGCGCGCCGCCGGCACCGAGCGTGACGCCGACGAAGGACGGGCCCAGGGCGGCGGCGCGGCGCCGCGCCCGGCGCAGCTCGCTCCCCCCGGTGAGACGGGGCAACACGTCCGCCGAGACGATCAGCACGTCGGTCAGATCGAGGAGCTCGGCCACGCCCGGCCCCGGCCCGTCGATGTCGAGCACCGTGGTGATCCCCGCCTCGCGCGCCCAACGCGCGGCCAGCAGCGTCGCCGCCACGTCGTAGGCGTCGAGCAGCAGCACCCGACCCGCCGTCAGGTGATCGCGACGAAGCTCGTCGGGGCGCATCGCCAGCTCTTCCGGGCGTTGCCAGATCACCGAACGCTCGCCGGTGACACGGTCGATCAGGATCACCGATACGTGATGGCCGACACCGGCGCGGGTGCGGCAGCCCGACAGGTCGATACCCTCGCCCGCCAGCGACGCGCGCGAATCGGCGCCGTCGCGATCGCCGCCGAAGCAACCGACGTACGCGGTCGCCAGGCCCCAGCGCTGCAGCGCCACCAACGCCGTCGGCACCTGGCCGCCGGCCTGGCGCTCGTACGCGTCCATCCGCTGCTTGGAATCGAGCCGGGGATGACGCGCCACCACGCAGAGATGGTCGATGGTGTTCAGGCCGAAGCCGACGACGTCCACGCGCTTGCGGTTACTCTCGTTCATGGCTCGCGCTTTCGAACCTGGCCGGAGACCCGCACGCGGAGCGCCGGCTGCGCCGGATCGTCGGTGTGGATCTCGATACGGCCGGCGAAATGCCCGGGCGGCAGCGCCGCGTTCAAGGCCACCCGCACGCGGTACCGGCGCCCGTCCTCGACCGTCTGCACGTCGGCCCGCGCAAAGGAGCCCGATACGCTCGCCCCGGTGACGTGGGCGAGGCCCTGCCCCTGGTTCTCGACGAGCAGCGTACGCTCGCTGGTCTCTCCCTGCGCGACCTGGCCGAAGCTGATCTCGCGCGGGCTCACCACCAGATCCCCGTCCACGAACCCGACCACCGCGACCGTCACCGCCGGATGGCGGGGACTGGTGCTGCGGATGCGGACGTTCTCGGAGAAGCGCCCGACGGGCGCATCGGGCCTGATGGCGACGGCGAGATCCTGCGACCCATCTCCCGACGGCGCCGGCTGCAGACTGGCCTGCAGCACGCGCGCGTTGTCCGCGTCCACGCGCAGCATGATCGCGGCGCCGGTGTAGAGGTGGGACTCGTTCTCCGAGCGCTCGCCGCGCCGGAGATGCCCGACGTAGAGGGAAGGCGGATCGGCCACGACGTCGGGCGTGACGTCGGCTGCCAGCGTCAGCGTGGTCACCCGCTGCGCCGGATCGTTGCTGTACACCGTGATGCTGGGCCGGATCGGCCCGTGCGCCCGCTCGGTGTCGCAGCGCACGTCGATCGACCCTCCGGCTCCCGGTGCCACGGCCGTTCGCGGCTCCGCGACGGCGGTGCAGTCACAGGACGTCTTCAGGTTGTCGATGGCAAGGACGCTGCCGCCGGCGTTGCGAAACGCGAAGCGGTGCTGCAGCGGCGTCCCCTGGTCGACCGTGCCGGCCGCCGCCGTCGGCGAGGCGAAGACGAGGTGCGGCGGTTGCGGCGGAGCTCCGTTCTCGGGGGCGCACGCGGCCAGAGCCGGCAGCAGGCACAGGGCCAGGCGGGCGCCTCGGGCCCAGGCAGCGCGCCACGGCCTGCGGGCACGGCGATCGTCGCAGTTCAGAAGGCAGACCCCGTCTGCGGCCGCCGCATCGTGGTGGAAGAGCCGTTGCCGCCATCGTTCGTCATCGAGCCTCCCTAGTGGATTGGCGGCGAGGGAGTCAATGTCGGCCGGGGAGCGTGGTGGCCGCCAACGACCGTGGAGAGCGGCCCGTCGGCCTTCGTTGGCGGGCCGGCGATCGCTGGCTATACTCCCGGCCGTGCGATCGCGGGACTTGGAAGCGTTGCAGTTCGACCGCGTGCGAGCGGAGCTGGGGACCTTTGCCTGCTCCGCCCCGGGCCAGGAGGCCTGTCGTGGCATTGCGCCGACGAGCTCGCTCGCCGACGCCTGCGCCGAGCTCGATCGCACCTGGGAGTACCACCGCTGGCTGGAGCGCCAGGGCGGCGCCCCGGTCGGCGAGTTTCCCGACATTCGTCCGGCGCTGAAGAGCGCCGCCCATCCCGGCTTCGTCCTCGATGCCGCCGCGCTGCTGGCCGTTCGCAGCGTTCTCCAGGTCGCCCGCCACGCGCGCTCGGCCCTGGCCCGCCAGGCCGAGGCGTTGTCGGGCCTCGCCGACCTGCCGGTGCAGCTGCAGCCGCTGCCCGGTCTGCTGGCGGCGCTGGAGCGCGCGCTCGACGAGCACGGCGCGGTGACCGACGACGCCAGCGACGAGCTGGCGACCGTGCGCCGAACCCTGCGCCGTCTGCGCGACCAGGTCACCCGCCGGCTCGAGGATCTGCTCAACCGTCCCGGCCTGGCCGACGTCATCGCCGAGCAGTACGTCACCCTGCGCAACAACCGCTTCGTCATCCCGGTGAAGGTTTCCCACGCCGCGCGCGTCTCCGGCGTGGTGCAGGACCGCTCGGTCTCGGGCGAGACCGTCTTCGTCGAGCCGCTTTTCGCCGTCGATCTCAACAACCAGCTGATGATGGCAGCCCGCGAGGAGGAGGCCATCGTACGGCGCATCCTCGCGGACCTCACCGACCTGGTGCGCCAGGAGATCGCCGCGATCGGCGCCAGCTTCGCCGCCCTGGTGGCGCTCGACGTGCTCACGGCCAAATCCCGCTTCGCCCGGCGCTACCGCTGCACGCAACCGCTGCTCGGCGCGGACCAGGTACGCCTGCGCCAGGCGCGCCATCCGCTGCTGCTCTTCAGCGACCGCCCGGTGACGCCCGTCGACCTGCTCGTTCCCCCGGGCCAGCACAGCCTGGTGATCACCGGTCCGAACACCGGCGGCAAGACCGTCGCGCTCAAGGCCGTCGGCCTGCTGGCGTTGATGGCCCAGAGCGGGATGCTGCTGCCGGTCGCCGAGGAGAGCTGCCTGCCCTGCTTCACCGGCGTGTTCGCCGACGTCGGCGACGCGCAGAGCATCGAGCACAACCTGTCGACCTTCTCGGCCCACATGGCCAACCTCACCGACGTGCTGTCGCACGATCTCCAGGGAGCGCTGGTGCTGCTCGACGAGCCCGGCGTCGGCACCGACCCGGACGAAGGCGCGGCGCTGGCCATCGGCCTGCTGCAGGCGATCGAGGCCGCCGGCGCGCGCGCGGTGCTGACCACGCACGGCAACCCGGTGAAGATCTTCGCCTTGAGCCGCGGCTCGTGCGTGACCGCCGCCGTCGACTTCGACGTGGCGACGCTGACCCCGCGCTATCGCCTCAGCTACCACTCGCTGGGCGAGAGCCTGGCGCTGCCGATCGCCGAGCGCCTGGGTCTGCCCGCCGCGGTGCTGGCCGCGGCGCGCGCGGCCCAGTCGGAGCAGTCGAAGGCCTTCGGCGCCGCCGTGGCGCGGCTGGAGGAGAGCCGCCGGCATTTCGAAGCGCGGCACGCGGAAGCCGATGCCCGCGCGCAGACGCTGGCCGAGCAGCAGCGGGAGAGTGCGCAGCTCCTCGCCGAGCTGCGCGAACGGCGCCAGCAACGCTGGCGCGAGGAGCTGGCGGCCGCCCGCGCCTTCGTGCGCTCGGTGAAGGAGCAGGGGCGCGAGCTGCTGGCCGAGGTGGAGCGCGGCGCCGCCGATCGGCGCGCCCTGGCCGAGTTCGCGGCCCGCCAGGAGCAGGCCATCGCCGCGCAGGCGGCGGCGACCGGAGACGTCGAGGAGGAGCAGCCGGTGGCCAGCGGCCCGCTGCGCGTGGGCGACACCGTCGCCGTGGGCGCGGGAATCAGCGGGCAGCTCCTCTCCGTGCGCGGCGAGCGCGCGTGGATCCAGCGCGGCAGCATGCGTTTCGAGGTGCCGGCGGCGCAGCTGCGCAAGGTCGGCGCGGCGAGCGCGGCCGTCGCGCCAACCCGTGTCAGCCTTCCGGTCGGCCGCGAGGCGCCCACCGAGATCACCCTCATCGGTCTGCGCGCCCGCGAAGCCCTCGATCGGCTCGATTCCTTCCTCGACCGGGCCGCCAGCGCGCAGCACGCGTCGGTGCGGGTGATCCACGGGATCGGCAGCGGCGCGCTGCGGCGGGCGGTGCAGGAGTATCTGTCGGCGTCCCCCTACTGCGACAGCTTCCGCGGCGGCGAGCCCCCCGAAGGCGGCGCCGGGGTCACCGTCGTGACGCTGGCCGGGTGAGCAAGGAGACGAATGAAAAATCGGGAACAGTCGTCATGAAGCCGCTGGCTTCGCCCGAGAGGGATGAAAACGACCCGCGGTCCGTCTGCCCTTTCACCTCTTTGTCCTTCGTCGTCCGTCCTCCCGGCAATCCTCAGGCCGGGATCCATCCGGAGAGATGGCCGCGACAGCGCTCTGCGCAGCGCGTTCTACGCGTGGATTCCCGCCAGAAGATTGCGGGAATGACAGAGGGGGCGGAAGGCCACTGGGTTGGATCTTGGCTGCGTATGGCGGCACTCCCGGAGGAAGAGAGAATCAGATATCGTGGGGCAAACCCCGCAACGCTGTACTAGTCGCATTGGAGGAAGCATGCCCACGCCGCAGGAGATTCTCGAGGAGCTCAAGAAGATCAAGTACCCCGGTTACAGCCGGGACATCGTCTCGTTCGGACTGATCAAGGACATCGAGGTGGCCAGCTCCGGCGTTACCGTCACCCTGGCGCCGAGCACCGCCAACGCCGAGGTGCTGGAGCAGATCCGCAAGGCGGTGGCGGAGACCGTCACGCGCCTGGGCGTGGCGATGGTCGACGTCGCCGTCACCGCCCCCGAGCCGATGCAGCGACCGGCACCGGCGGCGCGGCCGGGCATCCCCCGCCTCGAAGACATCGTCGCCGTGGCCAGCGGCAAGGGCGGCGTGGGCAAGTCGACCGTCGCCGTCAACCTGGCGCTGGCCCTGCACCAGCTCGGGCTGCGCGTCGGCCTGCTCGATGCCGACGTCTACGGGCCGAGCGTCCCGTTGATGCTCGGGCTCACCGACCGGCCGACGGCGAACGACGACAAACGGATCGTGCCGCTCGAGAAGTTCGGCCTCAAGGTGATCTCGCTGGGTCTGTTCGTCGAGGAGCGCACCCCGGTGATCTGGCGCGGACCGATGGTCAACAAGCTGCTGACGCAGTTCCTGCGCGAGGTCGAGTGGGGCGAGCTCGACGTGCTCGTGCTCGACCTGCCGCCGGGCACCGGCGATGCCCAGCTCACCATCGTGCAGCAGGCGCCGCTGTCGGGCGGCGTGATCGTCACCACGCCGCAGGACGTCGCCCTGCTCGACGTCAAACGCGGCGTCACCATGTTCCAGCAGGTCAACGCGGCGGTGCTGGGGGTGATCGAGAACATGAGCTTTCACGTCTGTCCCGACTGCGGCGACCGCGCCGAGCTCTTCGGTCACGGTGGCGGCAAGAAGATGGCCGAGGAGTTCGACGTTCCGTTTCTCGGCGAGATCCCCCTGGTGCGCGAGATTCGCGAGCACAGCGACACCGGCGAGCCGCTGGTCGTCGCCGAGCCGCAACACCCGCAGAGCCTGGCGTTCACCGAGATCGCCAAACGACTGCTGGCGCAGCTCGAGGCGGCCGAGGCGTCGGCGCCGCTGCCCGCGATTCACTGACGGGGCCGCCAACCGAGCGGCTTTCTTCACCTCCGTCATTCCCGCCATCTTCTCGGGAATCCATGCGCGGAACGTCGTGCGGGAAGCGATGTCGCGGCCGTGTCTCCGGATGGATCCCGGCCCGAGGATTGCCGGGATGACGGACAACGAGCCGAGCTGGTCCCCCGATCTTTCGCGTTTCCCGGCCGCGGCCGATGGTCCGACGCTGCGTCCCGACGATCACTGCGTGACGCGCACGATCATGCGCGCCGGCTCGCCGACGTTGCCGGCGATGTCGCGCAGGCGGACCACGAACATGGTGTCGCCCGGCGGCAGCTCGAGGGCCGCCTTGGGGATCTGGGCGCAGAATTGGGCGATGCTGTCCCCGTTCACGCACATCGATAGACCCTCGAACGAAACGCAGGAATCGCCGCAGCTACGGCTGGTGGGAAGGCCCGCACCGTTGTCGAAGCGACAGCCGAGGTCGTTCATGACGTCGGTGATCGCCGGCGTGTCGTCGAAGCTCGGCGGATCCACGCCGGGGACGCCGCCGAGCAGCGGAACGGTGTTGTCACACACGTCGGTGCTGCCGTTGCCGAGCGGGCGGTCGGGAACGATCTGGAGATCCGGGCGCAGGACGTGAGTGGGATCGGCGACGAAGGCCTGGGTGCCGATCGCCTTGCCTGACGGACCCACGGCCCCTTCGACGACGATGAAGAAGTTGAAGCCGAAACCGGAGGGGTGCTCGTAGATCGGGATGCCGTCCTGGTAGTCGATCGGCGTCAATAGGTTGGTGCCTGCGGCGGCGTTGATGTTGGCGATGCCGAAGTAGGTGACGATCGGCCCGCTGGCCATGGTCGGTGTCGGCGACGGTGTCGGCGTCGCGCTCGACGTCGGGGTCGCGCTTCTGGTCGGCGTGAACGATGCCGTGCGCGTCGGCGTTACCGTCGGCGTGCCCGTGCGCGTCGGTGTCGGCGTCACCGTCGGTGTCGCGGTCCTGGTGGCAGTCGGCGGCGGTGGCCCGGTCGGACTCGGCGTCGGCGACACGAAGCGCGTGTTGGTCGGGGAAGGCGGCGGCGTCGGCGTTGCCGTGGGGCTGGCCACGCGCGTGAAGGTCGGTGTGAACGTGCGCGTGACGGTAGCGGTCGCGGTGTTCGTGGGCGTCGGCGTTCGTGTTGGTCGCGGCGTCGCCGTCGCGGTTTCGGTGAAGGTCGGCGGCGGCGCGCCACTGCCGACGCGGACGATCAGACGAGCCTGGTCACCGAGATTGCCGGCGCCGTCGCGCGCCTGCGCGGTCAGCTCGGTGTCGCCGTTGGCGAAGCGCAGGCTGCTCGAGACCAACAGGCAGTACTGCCCCTTGCTGTCCGGGGCGAGAAACGAGATCTGGCCGAAGGCGTTGAGCGTGCACGCGCCGTGCTGGTTGGTGCCGACGGTCATCTCGCAGCCGAGGTCGTTGAGAGCGTCGGAGATCGGCTGCGAGATCGAGAAGTCCGGCGGAGCGACGGCCGGCACGCCCTGGCTGTCGCATACCGCCGGGCTGCCGTTGCCGAGCGGACGGCTGGCCTCGATCTGCGCATCCGGCCGCCGCGCCGGATCGACCGGATCGGAGTCGAACACGGTGAAGGAAAGCGGCGCGCGGGAAGGGCCGGGGGCCGCCTCGAGGACGATCTTGAAGCCCGAGCCGGCGCCGCGGTAGTACACCGGCACTCCGGGCTCGACCTCGCCGAGCGAGGGGGCCTGCTGGCCGTCGGCGGTGGCGAGGCCGAAGAAGGTGATCCGCGGTCCCGGCGGCGGGCGCAGCAACCGCACCAGCGCCGTCGCGTCCGCGGCGCCGAGCAAGCCGTCGCCGTTGGCGTCGGCGCCGTAGCAGTCGTCGACGTCGTTGAACAGGCGATAGACGAGCGCGGGCGGATCGAGATCGTCGACGAAGCCGTCGCAGTTGGCATCGCCCGGTGCCTGGGCGCGGGCGGCCGGCAACAGCGCCACCAAGGCCAGCCCGGCGACGGCAAGGGCCGCGGCCCTGCGGCCGATTCGGTATCGTCGACTCGTGGCGCCGCCCACCTGGCCTCTCTCCAATCGCTGCCGCAACGGCCGAACCCTACCGAATGCGGGCCGCGCCCACAATCGCCCGCAACCGCCGGGTGGCAAAAATTGGTTCGTCGTCTCCAGCGGGCACCCTTCGAGACGGCGCCTGAAAAGACGGCGCCTCCTCAGGGTGAGCGGGGGAAATTCTTGCCGGCAATTCATTTGCCGCTCGTCCTGAGGAGGCCGCATCTTCTCAGCGGCCGTCTCGAAGGACGCCCGCTGGGCACTCTAGTCCGCAAATTAGGACAGCACCAACCGCCGCTTCGCTCAGCGGCCTTCCTTCCCGTCCACCGGGTACCGCTCGCGCACCCAGGCGAGTGCCTGCGGCCGCG
>CAZYMF010000081.1:0-15208 GCA_964648215.1 uncultured Binatia bacterium (SeqCode)
CGTGGGCGGCGGCAGCGTCGCCGTGCGCGTGGCGGTCGGCGGCAGGGTAGCCGTGAGGGTGGCCGTGGGCGGCGGCAGCGTCGCCGTGCGCGTGGCGGTCGGCGGCAGGGTAGCCGTGCGCGTTGCCGTCGCCGGCGGTACCGTTGCCGTACGGGTCGCCGTCGGCGGTGGTTGCGTCGCCGTCGGCGTGGGAGTCGGGGTGTCTCCACCCGGCGACTGCGTGCCGAACGGTGTTGGCGTGTGCACTGGACCCGAATAGCCCGCTCCCAAGCACTCGCCCGACTGGCAGCGATCGTTCGCCGTGCACGGGTTGGAGTCGTCGCAGGCGCTGTTCTCATTGATGCCCTGCAGGTTGACGCAATCGTAGTTGTCGCCTGATACCACGCACTGCGCCGTCGAGCAGTCGTCGGTGCAGGGATTGACCGCCTGGCAGCTACCCGTCTGAAAGTTGCAGGCGTTTGGCGCACATGGATCGCCGCTATCGGGACAAAGCTGGCAGAAGCTGAAGGTGCCAGCCGGGGGCACAGTGACGGTCACGCAGGAACCCTGACAGGTGAGACCCGGATAGCTGCAAGGGGCCCCGTTTTCGGCAACCGTCCCGCTGACGCACTGACCGGTGCCGTTGCAGTGGTCGTTGCTCGTGCAAGGGTTGAAATTGTCGCAAGTGGTGCTCGGCGAAGCGAAGACAGTAGCGGTGCAGCTACCCAATACGCATTGGGAGGTGGTGGTGCAGGGGTTGGAGTCGTCGCACGGCGTTCCGTTGGGCAGATTGGTGACGCTGCAGTTGCCGTTGCTGGTACACACCGCGGTGCTGCATCGGTCGTCGAACGAGCAGCTCTGCCCCAATGCTGGTTTGCGTGCCGACGCCACCAGCACGCCCAGCATGGCCAGCAACGCGAAGGTTGCGCGGAGGCCGGCGAAGGCGACGTTTCCCACACTCCATGCCCGCTCTGACTCGACCATGTGCCCTCCTCGATTGCTCGTCGTCGTGTATCCAGACTGGGGCGGTCGGTCAAGTGGCATCGGGGCGCCTTGACGTTCCCTATTGCGGGGATAGCCGGTGAAGCCCATGCTCGATGATGAGACGCTTGCGCCGCACGGGTCGCCCAGCTAATCGTGCGCTCTCCGGCTGTGATCCATTGATGTCCGCCAAAGGCCCCGCCACGCCCCCCGACGAACGTGTTCCGCTCGGCATCAAGCTCGCCTACGGCGCGCCGAGCTTTGCCGGCGCGGCGATGCTGGTGCCGATCCTCATCCACATGCCGAAGTTCTACTCCGACGTCGTGCTGGTGCCGCTCGGCTACCTGGCGATCGCCATCGCCGTGGCGCGGGCACTCGACGCCTTGAGCGATCCGCTGATCGGCTGGCTCTCCGATCGCACCCGCACGCGCTTCGGCCGCCGTCGACCCTACATCGCCGTCGGCGCGCCGCTGTGCGCGCTCGCCTTCTTCGCCCTGTTCACGCCGCCGCAGAGCCTGTCGAGCAATCAGGCGGCGGTGTGGTTCGTGATCACCTTCGTCCTGTACTTCGTCTTCCACACCGTCTTCGCCCTGCCGCACTATGCGCTGGGGCCGGAGCTGACGCTCGACTACCACGAGCGCTCGCGGCTGTTCGGCGTGCGCGAGGGCTTCTCGATTCTCGGCACGATCTGCGCCGCGGTGGCTCCGGGCGTGCTGATGAGCGCGTTGGGGATGAGCGCGCGCCAGGCGTTCTCGACCCTGGGCGTCGTCTTCGCGGTGCTGCTGGTGCTGCTCTTCGCCAACCTGCTGCTGCGGGTGCGCGAGCGCGAGGAGTTCGCCACCCGCCAATCCAACCCGTTCGTGCCCGGTATTCGCCGCGCCCTGCGCAATCGGCCGTTTCGCATTCTGCTGTCGACCTACGCGGTGGGCAGCATCACCGGCGCCATTCCGGGCACGCTGATGCCGTTCTACAACGCCTACGTCATCCGCCCGGACAACCCGGAGCGCTGGCTGGCGATCCTGCTGGCGGCGTACTTCCTCTCCGGCTTTCTCTGCCTGCCGCTGTGGGTGAAGGTGTCGCGCGTCTTCGGCAAACGACCGGCCTGGCTGGCCAGCTTCGTGATGGGCATCACCGGCGGCGCGGCGATGTTCTTCCTCGGCCAGGGCGACACCATCCCGCTGCTCTTCCTGATCGCGTGGGCGGGCTCGAGCTTCGGCGCCGGGCTCTTTCTCGGCCCGGCGATGCAGGCCGACGTCATCGACTACGACGAGCTGCACACCGGCAAGCGCCGCGAGGCGCAGTACTCCGCCTTCTGGGCCATGCTTCCCAAATTCGTCGCCATCCCCAGCGCCGCCATTCCCATCGCCATCCTGGGATCGATCGGCTACGTGCCCAACGCCGTGCAGACGCCGCAGGTGGTCTTCGCCATCAAGGCGATCTTCGCCCTGACGCCGGCCTTCTTCGCCGTGCTCGCCTTCTTCATCGCCTGGCGCTTCCCGATCGACGAGAAGGTGCACCGCGCGATCCTGGCCGGGATCACCCAGCACGCCCGCGGCGAGAGCGCCGTCGACCCGCTGACGGGCGCGATGGTGCCACCGCCGCGTTCCCGCTCGGTCGACGAGGACACCGGCTGGTTTCTCGACTACTTCTCGCCCGGTGAGCTGCGCCGCGCGCTCGTCGGCGACGGGGCCACCATCGTCCGCGACGTGTGGCGCGCCGCGGCGGCCTCGATCGCCGTGTGCATCGGCGCCGTGCTGGTCGTCTTCGCCCGCGTCACCAGCTTCCAGAACGACCCCGGCCCCATTCCCGTCCTCGCCGTCGTCGCCACCGGCTTCGCCTTCGCCGTCTTCCTCTTCCACCTCATCCGTCTCGGCCCCGCCCGCCGCCTCGCCGCCGGCGCCGTCTCCGCCGACGTGGTGCGGGCTCATCTGGGGCAGTAGAAGCCGAAAGCGAAAAGTGGAAAGCAAAAAGCAAAGGCCGAAAAGCGCAGAGCAGGCGCGCGCACATTCGCCTTCCGGCGTTGACCTTGCCACTTGAACCTTGAACCTGTCTGCGGCCCGTTGCCATCGACACCGCTGCCGTAGTACGCAGCCTGCGGGCGAAGGAGGCGACATGCACGAGCTGCTGAAGACGACCTTGATCGAGCTGACCGAGACGCTGCGCGCGCGCAAGGCATCGCCGGTGGATCTCATGCAGGCGGTGCTGCAGCGCATCGACGAAACCAATCCCGATCTCAACGCCGTCGTCGCGACGTACGACCGCGACCGGCTGCTGCGCGAGGCGCGCGCCGCCGAGGAGCGGATCGCGCGCGGCGAGGCGCGGCCGCTCGAGGGCGTACCGCTGGGGGTCAAGGATCTCGAGGACGCCGCGGGGCTGGTCACCTCGCAGGGCTCGGTGCCGTTTCGCCACAACGTCGCGCAACGCGACTCGACGCAGGTGGAGCGGCTGCGCGCCGCCGGCGCCATCGTCGTCGGCAAGACCAACGCGCCCGAGTTCGGCTACACCGCCATCACCAAGAACCTCGTCTACGGCGTGACACGCTCGCCGTGGAACCTGGAGCGTACGCCCGGCGGCTCGAGCGGCGGCTCGGCGGCGGCCATGGCGGCCAACGTCCTGCCGCTGGTGACCTCGAGCGACGGCGGCGGCTCGATCCGCATTCCCGCCAGCTTCACCGGCTGCTTCGGCCTCAAGACCTCGTACGGGCGGGTGCCCACCGGGCCGCACGCGGAATGGCGCTACGACGACACCTCGGTGTACGGACCGACGACGAAGACGGTCGAGGACGCGGCGCTGTTTCTCGATCAGGTGGCCGGGCCCTCGCCGCACGATCCCAACAGCCTGCCCCATCCCGGGCTGTCCTATCTCGCGGCGGTGCGGGCGGCGCTGCCGGGCAAGCTGCGCATCGCCTACTCGGCCGATCTCGGCTACGCCGTGGTGCAGTCCGACGTCGCTGCGGCCGTCGCGGAAGGGACGAAGACCTTCGACAAGCTCGGGCATCGCGTCACGGCGATCTCCGGCGGCCCGCCGCAGCTCGGGCGCGAGTGGGGTCTCCTCGGCAGCTTCGAGCTGGCGGGGCGGCTGCACGAGCTGCTGCCCGAGCACGAGCACGAGTTCGGGCGGAACTTCATCGCCGGGGTCAAGATGGCCTGGCAGGTCAACCCCGAGCTCTGGGGCAAGGGGGCGAAGCTGCGCCAGGAGCTGAACCGGTGGACCGCCGAGCTCTTCGAGCAGTACGACCTGCTGCTCACCCCGACGGTTCCCTACGATCCGCCGCCGGCGCGCGGACCTTTCCCGGAAGAGACCGAGGGGCGCAAGCAGATCCTCGCCGGCGTCGCCTCGTTCACCATTCCGTTCAATCTCTCGTGGCACCCGGCGGCCACGGTGCGCGTCGGCCTGTCGCGCGCGGGGTTGCCGATGGGGATGCAGATCGTCGGGCCGCGTCACCGTGACGACCTGGTGCTGCAGGCCGCGAGGGCCTTCGAGCGCGAGCGCCCGTGGCACCCGCACTGGCCGACCACGTGGTGAGGGCCCGGCCCCATCGGTATTCGTGCCAATGTTTCGACTTGTGGCGACCGATCGGACGAGGGTTCCTTCTCCCGGATGGGAGAAGGTCAGGATGAGGGGGATGAAATTGAACGGCGAAGCCGAGCCTTGTTTGTCTCGCCATCATGCGTCGTCGTACTTCTGCAAGTCACGGTAGATCAACGCTTAGTATGTGCCCGCGGCCGGCTCAGCCGGCGGCCGCGCGGCGCACCAGCGTGAGCTGGCCCTGGTCACGCCGCTGGCGTTGCCAGAGCTCCTCCGCCTTGGCAGCGTAGCGACGTACCCGCATCGGTGCGCCCGAGGCGCACAGGACACGGCGGCGAACGTACTCGGCGTTCAACCCCAAGGCTTCGCAGATGCTGACGAACGAGAACAGCGACGAGCGGTCCTCGGATTGGAACCAGGCGCGCTCGCGCAGCCCCGTGCGATAGGTCTGCACCTGCGGCGCCGCCAGCCTGTGTGCCTGGCACGTCCGGATGGCGTCGATCAGGACGGCCAGCATCAGGCGGCGTTCGCCGTCCTCGGGCAAGATCTCGATGAACTCGATTCCGCGTCCACGGTGACGCGCCATCTCCTCCTCCTTTGCGCCCACCATAGGAAAGCCGTGGCCGTCCCGACAATCGCCTATGGGGGGCATTTCTCTCCCGATGAGGGGGGAGGGGCCACGCGGAGGAGAGGGGAAGGGCGGCGCCGACGATCAGCTGACCATGCCGTGGCGGATGGCGTAGCGCACCAGCTCCGCGGTGGAGTGCAGGTCGAGCTTGTCGATGATGTGCTTGCGGTGGGTCTCCACGGTGTTGACGCTCAGCCCGAGCTCCTCGGCGACCTCCCGGTTGGTGCGGCCCGAGCAGATCATCGCCAGGACCTCGCGCTCGCGCGGGCTGAGGACGTCGGGGGCGCGGCTGCCCTCCGCGGTTACCGCGCGCGATAGAGTGCCGCTGTAGCGGGTCTCGCCGTGGCACAGCGCGATCACCGCCTCGACGAGGTCCTGATCGTCCGCATCCTTGAGCAGATAACCCTTGGCGCCGGCGCTGATGCTCTGGCGCACGTACTGCTCGTCGGCGTGCATCGACAGCATGAGGACGCGCGCGCCCGGCGTCGTGGCCTTGATGCGGCGTGCCGCCTCGATGCCGTTGAGGCCGGGCAGGCTGACGTCCATCAGCACCACGTCGGGATGCAGTTGCTCCGCCTCGGTCACCGCCTGCGAGCCGTCGCCGACCTCGCCGACCACCTCGATCTCGGGCGTGGACTCGAGAATCTTGCGCAGCCCGCGGCGCACCACGGTGTGGTCGTCGACGATCAGCACGCGTACTCTCTCCATGGCCTGCATCGGCTCCGCTGCTCCGCGGCCACCATACGGGTCGAGGGGTACACCGGCAATCCCGGCGAAGGGTGATTCGCGCCGGCGGAAACCGGGGAGACGATGCCTACTGGACGATGCCCTTGCGGATCGCAAAGCGAACCATGTCGGCGGTGTTGTGCAGATCGAGCTTCTCCATCAGGTGCTTGCGATGGCTCTCCACGGTGCTGGTGGCGATGGCGAGCGCCTGCGCCACCTCCTTGTTGCTCTTGCCTTCGGCGATGAGCTGCAGCACCTCGCGCTCGCGCGCCGAGAGCGCGGCCAGCTCGTCGTCCGCCGCGCCGCCCTCGTGCAGGTAGCCCTCGAGCAGTAGTCGCGACACGGCGGGGCTGAAGTACGAGCCGCCGGCGTCCAGCGCCACGACGGCCTTGAACAGGTCCTGATCGTCGGCGTCCTTGAGCAGATAGCCCTTGGCGCCCGCCCGCAGGCTCTGCCGGACGTAGGCATCGTCGGCGTGCATGGAGAGGATCAGGACCTTGGTGGCGGGGGCGGCCTTCGCCAGCTGGCGGGTGACCTCGATGCCGTTGAGCTGGGGCAGGCCGATGTCGACCACGGCCACGCTCGGCCGCAGCCGTTGCGTCGCGTCGACGGCGGCGCGCCCGTCGCCGACCTCGCCGACGATATCGACCTCGGTGGCGAGCTCGAGAATGCGCCGCAGCCCCTGTCGCACGACCGTGTGGTCCTCAACCAACAAGACGCGAATCTTCCCCATAGTCTTCTTCGGTCTCTTCGCCGGCGACGCCGGCGGCGCCGGCGAGTGGGATCGTCAGCTCGACGCGGGTGCCGGCCCCGCGCCGCGACTCGATGGTGAATCTGCCGCCGTAGGTGGCCACGCGCTCGCGCATGCCGATCACCCCCATGCCGTGCTCCGCGGGCGGAGTGCGCAGGAAGGAGCCGGCCTCGAAGCCACAGCCGTCGTCCTGGATCGTCAGCATCGCCGCCTCGGCGTCGACGGTGAGGCGGACGTCGACGCGCCCGGCCTGGGCATGGCGGGCCACGTTGGTCAGGGCCTCTTGCAGCACGCGGTAGAGAGCCACCTCGATCGCCCGCGGCAGGCGCGTCTCCGCCGGCGGCGCCGCCAGGGTGACCGGGATCTGCGTGCGCTCGCTGAATCGCTTGCTGTAGGACTGGATCGCCGGCACCAGGCCGAGGTCGTCCAGCACCGCCGGCCGCAGCAGCTGCGAGAGGTTGCGGACGGTCTGCAGCACGGTTCCGACCTGCTCGCGCGCCTCGCGCAGGTACTCGCGCACCGGGCTGTCCGGATCCAGGCGGCGCTCGATGAGGCCGAGGTCCAGCTTTACCGCGGTCAGCGCCTGGCCGAGATCGTCGTGCAGCTCGCGGGCGAGTCGGCGCATGGTGCGCTCGCCGACCTGCATCATGCTCTGCGACAGGCGGCGCAGATCGTCCTGCTGGCGCAGCGACTGCTGGTACAGCGCTTCCTTTTCGCCCACGGCGACGGCGAGGCGGTTCTCGCGATCCTGCAGGATGCGGAACATGCGCAGCCCGCCGCCGATGATGATGCCGAAGATCAGCGCCTCGAAGACGAGCGTCAGGCGCTGGCGCAGCAGCAGCGGTACCTGCTCGACCGCACTGGGCCCGAAGCCGCTTTCCTCCATGAGGATGAGGACGACCGCCAGGACGATGGTCGCCACCAGGCTGTGCAGCCCGATGTCGGCGCCGTAGATCAGGCCGTAGCTGGCGATCTGGACCACGAAGGTGGGCACCAGCGGGCTGTACACCCCGCCCGACCAGTGCGCCGCCACCGCCATCGGCATGAGATTGGCGGCGATGTCGAACCACACCCAGTCCGACGTCATCGCCTCGCGGCGCTGGCGCTCGAAGAGCAGCAGGTCGGCGGCGACGTAGAGGGCGAAGTTGATGTGGATCGCCCACGCCGAGACGGTGACGCCGCTATAGAACCAGTAGAGGATCGCCCAGCACGCGCCGCCCTCGAGCATGCGGATGATCAGCAGGGCCACGGCGGCCGCGCGAATCCGACGGTGCTGGATGTGCCCTTGCAGGGCAATCTGGGCCAGCTGCGACCACATAACCGACTCCGGCGACGATCCGGGAAGCGGCGGAGTTTATAGAACGAAATCGGCAGTCAGGGAAACGGAAGCCGGGGCGTGCTGTCACCCCCAGCTCGCCAGCGCCGCCACGAGCAGCGGCACGGCACCCCACAGCAGCGAGATCGCCGCCACCACCTGCGCGTGCCCGCGTAGGAAGTAGAGGCGCTCGCCCGGGAACGTCCACCAGTGCAGAGCCCGCAGGTTGGCGATCTCGTAGGCGAGACCGACGGCGAAGGCGAGCACGAACACGGATAGGGCGCCGAGTCGCGGCAGCAGCGCCGCGAGCGTGCCCATGATCAGGCCGAACATCACCAGCACGTTCGTCACCGGGTACAGGGGCCCGCGGTAGACCCACAGGCGCTGCCAGCGCGCCATGCTCTCCCCGGCGATACCGACCAGCAGGGCGAGAAGATACAAACGCAGCATGGCCGCCTCGTAGCACGGCGGCGCCGCGGCGGCCAACGGCGCCGCGGTTGCGCATTTTCTTTTTCCCACGGAGGCTGCAAACGAGGCCGAACCAACCCTCGGCTCACCGGGAGTCGGCCAGGAACGCGCGCAGCGCCTCGTCGCCGATTCCCAGCAGCCGGCCCACCCGCGTGGCGACGATGAGGCCGTAGAGGTTGCTGTCGCCGACGATCTCGCGTTGCACCGGCCACGACGCCTCGCCGACGGCGAGCGTTGCCCCGCCGTTGCGCTCGCTCAGCTGCGCCCGCGAGAAGCACTCCGCGTGGGGCCTCTGCGCCGCCAACGCCGCCAGCGACGGATCGTCGCCGCAGAGCAGCACGGCGCCGCCGCGGCGCGTGACGTCGTCGCAGAGAGTGGCGATCTCGGCGCGCAGCACCGCCAGTGCCTGGTGATCCTCGCTGAAGCTCGGGCTGAGGCCGGAGACGACGGCGATGTCGGGATGCACCGTGCGCAGGTGTGCGGCCATGTCTCCCGGCCGACGCACGCCGAGCTCGAGGACGAGCACGTCGACGGGCGCGCGGGCGAACAACGCCGTCCCCAGGGCGCGCGCGAATCCGCGCGCGACGGACGACGGGCGACTCGTATCGAGGGGCGTGTCGAGCACGGCCAGCGGCAGGCCCACCTCGGTGTTGTACGAGAGCGGATTGGCGCGCACCGCCAGGCTCGGCGCCAGCGCCTCGACCAGCAGGCGCTTGAGGACCGTCTTGCCGCGGCTGCCGGCAATCGCCACCACGCGCGGGCGGCGGCGCGCCAGGTAGAGGCGGGCCAGAGCGTGCAGCACGCCCACCCCGGCGCGCCGCGTGCCCGCCCGCCGGCGCGGCGCGGCTGCGGCTGCCGGTGAGGGGCCGGGCCGCGCCGGGGCGAGCCGATGCCCGGAGAAGTAGTTGCCCAGCCGCTCGAAGGCGAGATCGATGTCGCGATCGTCGCGCGCGTAGCACAGGCGCAGGTGCGCCTCGCCGGTGGGCCCGAAGGCCACGCCGGGCACCAGGGCCACGCGGGCGCGCGTCAGAATGTCCTCGCTCAGACGCCGCGAATCACGCGCCAGCGGCACCGTGTCCTTCACTCGCGGGAAGACGAAGTAGGACGCGTTCGGCCGCTGGTAGTCGAAGACGTCGGCGAGCTGATCGAGATAGCCGATGACGCGGTCGCGGCGGCGGCGGAACACCTGCCGAAACTCGGCCACGAACGGCTCGCCCAGGGTGAGCGCGGCGATGGCGCCGTACTGCGATACCACCGGCGCGCAGGTCACCAGCGTGTCGTGCACCTTGAGGATCTCCGCGACCCGCGCCCGCGGGCCGTGCAGGAAGGCCACGCGCCAACCGGTCATGCCGTAGGATTTCGAGAAGGAGACGGTGCGCACCACGCGCGCGCGCGCCTCGGCGACCAGCGCCGGGCTGAACGGCGCGGTGTCGGTGTAGACGAAGTCCTTGTACACCTCGTCGGTGAGCACCAGCAGGTCGTGCCGCTCGGCGACCTCGAGCATGCGCAGGGTCTGCGCGCGCGAGAAGATCGTGCCCGTGGGATTGTTGGGGTTGCACAGCAGCAGCGCGCGGGTGCGGCGGCTGACGGCCGCGGCGATGGCGTCCGGATCGAGATCGAAGTTGGCGTCCTCGGCCAGCGCGACGAAGCGCGGCACGCCGCCGGCCAGGCGGATGGCCGGCAGGTAGGAGGCGTAGGTGGGCGAGGTGAGCAGGACCTCGTCCCCGGGATTGACGGTGGCCAGGAGCGTCGCCGACAGCGCCTCGATGGCGCCGCAGGTGATGATGATCTCGCCGTCCGGGTCGTAGCGCATCCCCTCGCGCAGCAGCGTCTCGGCGATCAGCTCGCGCAGCTCCGGCAGGCCGGGGGTGACCGAGTACTTGGCGCACAGCCCCGCCGCCAGCTTCTCCTGGACGAACTGCTTGATCGGCGCCGGCGTGTCGAAGCTGGGGATTCCCTGTGCCAGCGACACGACGTCGGGGATGCGGCTGGCCTGCAGCTCGACCGCCTTGATCGGCGACAGCTCGACCTCCGCCAGGCGTTGGGCCGCCGACGGTCCGGGGGGGCGCAAGCCGTTGAAGCTGGGCAGGCGCAGCGCCATCAGCACAGCCCCGCGGCCGCCGCCAGGTGCTCGGTGCGATCGAGGGCCTCGGCGCGCCAGGCGCCGCCGCTCTCGCCGACGATGTGGATGGAGGCCAGCTCGATCGCCAGGCGGCGCGCCGGCTCGTCGAGGCGCAGGAGCTCGACGAGGATCGAGCGGATCACGCCCTTGTGCAGCACGAGCAGCAACGTGCCCGCCGGGGCGGTGGCCAGGACCTGGCGCAGGGCATCCGCGGTACGGCGCTGGAACGCCGCCGTCGAATCGCCCTGCGGGTAGCGGAAGTCGCCGCGCTCGGACAGCCACGCGCGCCAGAGGCGATGGCGATCGGGATCGCTGCTGGCGATCTCCTCCTCCGTCAAACCTTCCCAGGCGCCGAAGTTCACCTCGTTGAAACCGGCCACCGAGGTCACCGGGCCGCCGCGTGCGACCAGGCGCGCCCCCTCGACCGAGCGCGACAGTTCGCTGGCGTAGACGGCGGCAAAGCGCTCACCCGCCAGCGCCGCGGCCGCCCGGCGCATCTGCGCTCGGCCCGTCTCGCTCAACGGCACGTCGGTGGCGCCGTAGTAGCGAATGCTCGATTGCCCGTCGGTCTCTCCGTGGCGAACCAGCACCAGGCGCATGGCTCACACCGCCGGCTCGCCGATCGTGACTCCCGGCTTGTCTCTCGTCAGCGGGGCGTCGTTGCCGGGAAGCCCGGCCGCCGAGGCGAAGGCGACCAGCGCGCTGGTGACCACCAGAAGCGCGACGACGGCGGCAAGGTAGAGAAAGACCACGCTCAGGCCGGGCCCCGAGCGGACCTGTGCGATCAACGGCACCGCCAGCGCCCCGCAGCCGAGGCCGAGGGCCGGCTGGATCCCATATCCGGCCGCGCGCCAGCGCGGCGGCGAGAAGCGGGCGAACAGGTCGTTCTCGAGCGGCTGCATGCCGAGGCTGAAGAACAGGAAGAGCGCCGTGGTGCCCGCCAGTGCGGCGCCGAACAGCCAGCTCATCAGCAGCAGCAGCGGCAGGCTCACGGCGTGAAAGGCGAGGTAGGGCCAGCGAACGTCGTAGCGCTTTGCCAGGCGCCCGCCGCCGTACCGGCCCGCCAGACCGACGAGATAGACCCCGGTGGTGATCGCGCCGAAGCCGGTCAGCGACACGCGCTCGGCGAGATAGGCCGGCAGCACCAGGCTGCTGCCGCGATAGAGGATGCCGCCGAGGACGGCCGCGACGCAGACGAAGAGGAACGGCAGAACCGCCCCCGGTGCCGGCGGCGAGGGCGACGGCGGTGGCAGGTCGGGCGGCTGCCGATCGGCCTCGTCGGCCGGCAGGAACGTCAGCGCCGCGAGCACCGTGCACAGCGCCAGACCGGCGAGGTGAAAGGTGTGTTGGACACCCAGATGCTGAGCCAGGAGGGCGGTGATCAAGGGAGTCAGGGCGATCCCGAGATTGCCGCACACTGCGTACAGAGACGCGTGTGGGCCGCGCTCCGGCGCGGCGTGCGCGATCAGGCTCCGGCCCGCCGAGTGCGAGAGGCCGGCGAACAGGCCGAGGCAGGCGAGGCACATCGCCAGGCTGTGCCCGGGCGCGGCTTCGGCCGCCGCCAGGGCGGAGACGCCCATGCCCCCGAGCCCGACCAGCAGCAGCGAACGCGCCCCCAGCCTGCCCGCGAGCCGATCGCCGGGCAGGGCGGCGAGCCCGAACAGCAGATAGCCGGCGAAGCTCCATCCCAGCACCTGCGGCAGCGGCAGCCGGAGATCGAGAGCCATGACCACCGCCAGCGTCGGGTACATCAGCTCGAAGAAGTGGGAGGCGAAGTGCGCCACTCCGGAGAGCAGAAGAGCGTTGCGCCGGTCGGCCGAGAAAGCCCGCATCAGCCGCAAAGTATCGGAGCCTCGGAAGCGGAACAAGCCGCTTTTGTGCAGCGGCGGGGGGCGTTGGGCAGATAACCCTGGAGGGCGCTGCTCCGTCAGCGCCGGGCGGGTGGTTGGGGCACGGCAGCGACGGAGCGCTGCCCTCCAGGGCTACCGGCCTACGCCCCGGCGATCTGGCGCTGGGTGATGCTGGTCATCCGTTCGATGCCGCGTACGAGGTGGCGGGTGTCGGGTGACAGGTGTCGGGTGACAGGTGTCGGGTGTCGGGTGTCAGGTGTCGGGTGTCGGGTTCCAGGGGGCAGGTCACAGGTGCCCCCTGATCGGTGACACCTGACCCCCTAACCCTGACTTCTCATCCCTGACCCCTGACACCTGTATCTAGAAGCCGATGCGCCGCATCACCGCGCGCGGCAACGAGCGGATGACCAGCATCACCCAGCGCCAGATCGCCGGGGCGTAGATCTCGGGCGTCCCCTTGTCGATGGCGCGGAGCACGGCGCGGGCGACGTCGTCGGGCTCGCCGGCGAACGGGGGCGGCTGCAGGCCGGCGGTCATGCCGGTCTTGACGAAGCCGGGCTTGACGACGATCGTGCGCAGCCCCTGGGCGCGAAACTTGTGGTCGAGGCCTTCGAGGTAGCGCGACAGGCCGGCCTTGGCCGCGCCGTAGAGGATGACGGGCTTGCGGCCGCGCTCGCCGGCCACCGAGCTGAACACGCACAGCGTGCCGCCGCCGGCGGCGAGCAGCCGCGCGCGCGCCTGCTCGCAGAACTCGACGGTGTTGGCGAAGTCGGCGGCCAGCAGCTTGCGGCGCAGCTCGGCGTCGGCCTCGAGCTGCTCTTGCGTGGCGAACAGCCCCGCGGTCACCACCACCGCGTCGATTCGTCCGAGCGCGGCAGCGGCGCTGTCGAGGGCCGGCGCGAAGCTCTCCGGCTCGAGCAGATCGCAGTGCGCCGTGCCGACCTCGCTGCCGGCGCCGTGCACCTGAAGGTCGCGCGCGCTGCGGGCGAGCTCCTCGGCATCGCGACCGAGAAGGAAGAGCTGGTCGCCGCGTTGCGCCAGCAGCCGCGCCAGGGCGCGGCCCATCCCCTTGGTGGCTCCGAGCAGCACGACCTTCATGCCTGATCTCCCAAAAGCCGCACCGACTGCGCGCTGCGCAGCCGGCCCTGCGGGTCCCACCGGCGCCGGACTTCATTCCACGCCTCGAGCCGGGGCTCCATGGCGCGGAAGTGCTCGGCGCGGGTGAAGGCGTCCTTCGCCAGATAGATGCGGCCGCCCTCGGCGATGACGTACTCGTTGAGCGCATCGACGAGCGACTGGGTGCGAGCGCCGATCGGAATGTCGAGGGCGTACGACACGCCCGGCCGCGGAAACGACAGCATGCCCTTGCCCTCCGGGCCGCAGTCCTTGATGACGCAGAGGAAGACCTCGGCGCCGCGCGCTTGCAGGAGATCGAGGAAGCCGCGGTGGCGCGCGCGCTGCTGCGGCTCGGGCAGGACGCACTGGTACTGGGTGAAGCCGCGCTTGCCGTAGAGCCGGTTCCACTGGCGCACGACGTCGAGAGGATAGAAGTAGGTTTCCGGGTGCACGATGCCGGTGCGGATGCGGGCGCCGTGCTTGCGATAGTTGAGCTCGTTGCCGATCCGCACCATCCACGGCTGCAGCAGCCAGCTCGGCAGCAGGAAGGGCAGCGCCGGCGCGCTGCGAAAGCGCGGCAGCGCCCCCGGAGCCTCGGCCGCCTCCGCCCAGCGCCCCTTCATCAGCAGGCCGCGGCCGGCCTTCGACCCGCGCGCCAGGAAGTCGGCCCAGCACACGGTCATCGGCCACGACTTGCCGGCCTCGGCGAGGCGGTCGAGCGTGGCGTCGAAGTCGGGCGTCTGCTCGCTCTCCTGCCAGATCCACGGCGAGGCGATGCGCCGCATGCGGAACTCGACCTCGAGGATGTGCCCGGTGAGACCCATCCCGCCCAGGGTGGCGCGCAGCAGCTCGGGCTCGTTGTCGTCGGAGCACTCGAGCACCCGCCCGTCGGCGACGCGCATCTTGAGCGCGGTGACGTGCTCGCCGAAGCAGCCGTCGACGTGGTGGTTCTTGCCGTGGACGTCGGCGGCGACCATGCCGCCGAGGGTGACGTAGTGGGTGCCGGGCGTGACCGACGTGAACCAGCCGCGCGGCAGGAAGAGGCGGTTCAACTTGAACAGCGGAAACCCCGCCTCGGCGCGCACGATGCCGGTGGCGGGATCGAAGGCGACCAGGCGATCGGCCAGCGGCGAGCCGGCCACCAGATCGGCCTCCGCGGCCGGCAGCGAGGAGTCGCCGTACGAGCGGCCGAGGCCGCGGCTCAACCGCGCCTCGCGGGTGATGAGCTCGAGATCTTCGCCGCACACCTGGTGCCCGCGCACCACCGGGTAGAGGCCCCAGCCGCTGAGCTCGACGGCGGGGGCGGACGGCGGGGGACTGACGTTGGTGTTCATGGTGTCGTCGCCCGCGCGTTGTCGTTGCGCCGAGGGGCGTGAAAAAGAGAATGGAGAACCGAGAACCGGGAATTCGGCATGGAGAACCGGTCAATCCTCAGCCTTCCGTTCACCGGTTCTCCATTCCCGGTTCCCGGTTGTCCATTCTCCATTTTCATCCCGGCGAAATCCGTCACGGCATCCGACGCCTGCACTACCGGCCGATGACCTCCTCCAGCGGGGCGTCGTGGGCGTCGTAGCCGGCGTCGGCGGGGATGCGCAGCACCGGCGTGGAGCCGCTGCTGTCGACCCAGGGCAGCACGGTGACGATCGCACCGCCGCGCGCGGCCGCGAGCGCCTCGGCGGCGGTGCGGCTGCGGCCGAGCTTGGCCAGGTTGAGACGGGTGGGAAAGATGATCGTGCGGCTGCCG
>CAZYMF010000081.1:15308-19815 GCA_964648215.1 uncultured Binatia bacterium (SeqCode)
GCGGCCGAGCTTGGCCAGGTTGAGACGGGTGGGAAAGATGATCGTGCGGCTGCCGCGTTCGGCCTCCGCCAGCGCCGCCGCCGGCGTCGTCCACACCGAGTCGACCGACTCGCCGCCGTCGTGGACGGCGATCTGATCCGCCGGCGCGGCGGCGAGGAAGAAATGGGTGTCGAAGCGCTTGGGCATCAGGTCGGGCGTGATCCAGTGGGCGAACGGGACCAGCAGCTCGCAGGCGAGCACCAGATCCTCGCGCTCCAGCATCGCGGCGATCTCCAGGCGTCCGCTCTCCAGCTCCTGGCGGTAGCGCGGCCCGAGCTCGGCCAGGCGGGCGGCGGCGATCAGGTCCCGCGCTCCGCGCGGGCGCGCCAGCAGCACGCCGCATTCCTCGAACATCTCGCGCAGCGCCGCGACCCGCAGGGCCACGGCCTCCGGCGGCAGGCCGTCGATGCCGGTGCAGCGCGCGAGCACCGAGGCGCCGGCATCGGCGCCGTGCACCTTGCCGCCGGGGAACACCATCGCGCCGGCGGCGAAGTCGATGCGGTGGTGGCGCACGACCATGAAGACTTCGAGCCCGGCGGCGCCGTCGCGCACGAGGAGCACGGTGGCGGCGGGCACGGGTTGGGCGGGGCTGGGCATCGTCTGCTCCTTGTCCGGCGCGGATCAGCCGGCCGATGGCTGGGCTGCGCTCGCCCGCGGCACCTCGATGCCGCGAAAGCGCGCGATGTCGGCGGGGGTGCCGACGATCACCAGGATGTCGCTGCTGCCGAGCGGCTGCGCGGGATCGGGGAGCTGATCCTCGCCGTCCTCGCCGCGCTGCAGGGCGACCACCGTCAAGCTGTAGGCGGCCCGCAGGTTGGCCTGCCGCAGCGAGCGCCCGACCAGCGACGGCGGCGTGGTGACGCGGGCGATCGTCAGGCCGCGGGTGAGCCGGACGTAGCCGCGCAGCGAATGCGCCCCGCCGTCGGACGTGGCCAGACCCATGAACTCGTGGCGCAGCAGCTCGCTGCTGTACACGCGCAGGACGTCGCGGCGCGAGACGACGCCGACCAGATCGCCGCCGACGTTGACCACCGGCAGGTCGTCGTCCTCGCTGAGGATGAAATGGTCCATGCAGTCGGCGAGCGTGTCGTCGGGAGCGACGGAGTGGAGATTGGGCTCGGCGACGTCGCGGGCGAGCACCAGCGGCCCGAGGTTCTGCACCTCGGGGTCCTTGATGTCGTGGATCGAGATGGCGCCGAGAAAGTGGTTGTTGGCGTCCACCACGTAGGCGCGCACCGCGTCGTGGTCGAGGAAGTACTGCACGGTCTCGGCGATGGCCGTGCGATCGGGGATGACGTGGATGGGCGGACGCATGACCTCGCCCACGGTGTGGGTGCGCATGATGACGTCCTCGCGGCGGTGCACCGAGATGCCGCGCCGGCTGAGCGCCGCGCTGTAGAGCGAGTCCTCGCGCAGCGCGCGACACACCATGGTGGCCAGCGTGACCACGATCATCACCGGCAGGATGATCTTGTAGTCGCCGGTGACCTCGAAGAGCAGGATCATCGCGGTGATCGGCGAGTGCGTGGCGGCGGCCAGCACCCCCGCCATGCCGACCAGGGCGTAGGCGCCCGAGCCCGCCGTCAGCGTCGGCAGCAGGGCATGCGCGAAGGTCCCGAACAGGCCGCCGGCCACCGAGCCGATATAGAGGGAGGGCAGGAAGACTCCGCCCGAACCGCCGGAGGCCAGCGTCAGGCTGGTGGCGATCATCTTGATCGGCAGCAGCAGCGCCAGCCACCCCCAGGCGATCTTGCCGCTGAGGGCGGCGTCCATCGTGGGATAGCCGACACCGTAGAGGTCGGGAATGAAGATCAGCATGGCGCCGAGCGCCAGCCCGCCCACGGCCGGGCGCCACATCTTGGGAACGCGCACCCGCGGCGCCAGCATCTCCAGGCGGTCCATGATCCAAACGAAGGCCACGCCGACGAAGCCGCAGACGATGCCGAGGGCGACGTAGATGGCGATCTCGTACACGCTCTCCATCTTGTACGGCTGGACGATGAAGGCGGGGTAGTCGCCGAAGTAGGCGCGCGTGACGACCGTGGCCAGCACCGAGGCCAGGATCACCGGGCTGAAGGAAGGCATGGCGAAGTTGCCGGTGACGACCTCGAGGGCGAAGAACGCGCCGGCGATGGGTGCGTTGAACACCGCGGCAATGCCGGCGCCGGCGCCGCACGAGGCCAGCGTCTTGATCTGCTCGCCCGGTAGGCGCAGCGTCTGTCCCACCGCCGAGCCGACCGCGGCGCCGATTTGCACGATGGGTCCCTCGCGCCCGACCGAGCCGCCGGTGCTGATGGTCAGAGCGGAGGCCAGCGACTTGACCGCGGCGACCCGCTTGCGGATGCGACCGCTGCGCAGCATCACCGCCTCGATGACCTCGGGCACGCCGTGCCCTTCCGCCTCGGGTGCCAGGTAGTGCACCAGCGGCCCGAGAATCAGGCCGCCGGCGGCCGGCACGAGCAGGATGTGGTACCAGTGCAGGTGCGGCAGCACGTCCAGGGGCGAGGCCGACGATCCGAGAACGATCCACTGCACCCAGTTGAGCAGCTCGACGAAGCCGATGGTGGCCGCTCCGGTGAGAGCGCCCGTCAGGCTAGGGAAGAAAATGAGCTTTGCCGCCTGCACGCGGCGCAGCGAGTTGACCCAACCTCTCCAGGTTTCTTGCATTCTGCGGAGCATCACCCGCGCACCCTAGCGCATCGTGGGCGCTGGTTCGAGCGTCGCGGCCGGCGCCGGTCGCGAGGAGCCGTCGGGGTGAGTTGAACCGACCTGCCGCGCATGGAAAGCTAGCGCCGTTTCGCAGATCGACCGTGGCGGTTCGGGCGTACAGTGTCGGCCCCGCGGGTGCCAGGTCGGCCGGGGAGGTAGGCGTCATGGAGAAAAAGACATCCAGGTCGAGCAGCAGCGGGAGCGCCCGCAAGCGACCGGCGAAGAAGAGCCGGGCGGTCACCAGATCCGCGCCAGCGAGGCCCGCGGTGCTCGCAGACGCCCCTCCGGGCAAGGGCTTCTGGGTGAATTTCGGACCGATTCTGAACAACCTGCGCGACCTCCGCGAGGCCCTCGCCGGGGAGATCACCGACGCGCAGTTCGCCTACCACGTCGGTCCGGGCCACAACGACTTCGCCGCCTGGGTGGCCGACGTGCTCGGCGACCAGGAGTGCGCCAAGGCCCTGCGCCGCGTCCGCAAACGGCAGTCCGCGTTGAAGGCGGTGGACACGTGCCTGGCCGCCCGCGGCTGAGGGCTGGTGGCGGCCGAGTCGTGAAGGCGTTGCTGCTGACCAACGAGTACCCGCCCCACATCTATGGTGGCGCCGGGGTCCACGTCGATTATCTGAGCCGGGAGCTCGCCAAGCTCGTCGACGTCGAGGTGCGCTGCTTCGGCGATCAGCAACGGGAGCAGGCTCGCCTACTGGTGCGGGGCTACGGCGTCGACGAGCAGCGCTTCGCCGCCGCGCCCAAGGAGCTGCGCAGCCCGCTGCAGGCGCTGGCCCGCTGCGTCGGCTTCAATGCCGACGCCATCGACGCCGACGTCGTCCATTGCCACACCTGGTACAGCCATCTCGGCGGCATCGTCGCCAAGCTCGTCTACGGCGCGCCTCTGGTGCTCACCACGCATTCCCTCGAGCCGCAGCGGGCGTGGAAGCGAGAGCAGCTCGGCCGCGGCTACGATCTGTCCTCGTGGGTCGAGCGGACCGCCCTCGAGATGGCCGACTGCGTCATCGCCGTCTCCGCCGGCATGCAGCGCGACATCCTGCGGCAGTTCGCCGTCGATCCCGCGCGGGTCAAGGTGATCTACAACGGCATCGACACCGACGAGTACCGGCCGGTGGCGACGCGCGACGCTTTTGCCCGCTACGGCATCGACCCGTCGATTCCCTACGTGCTCTTCGTCGGCCGCGTCACGCGGCAGAAGGGCATCCTCCATCTGGTCCGCGCCATCGAGCACCTGAGCCCCGGCATCCAGGTCGTGCTCTGCGCCGGCGCGCCCGACACCGAGGAGATCGACCGCGAGATGACCGCCGCCGTCCGCCGGGTCCAGGAGCAGCGGGCGCACGTGGTGTGGATCCGGGAGATGGTCGACAAGCCGACGGTGATCGAGCTGTACTCGCACGCCGCCGCCTTCTGCTGCCCGTCGATCTACGAGCCCTTCGGCCTCATCAACCTCGAGGCGATGGCGTGCGAGACCGCGGTGGTGGCCAGCGCCGTCGGCGGGATCACCGAGGTCGTGCGGCACGAGGAGACCGGATTGCTGGTCGATTTCGCGGCCGACGCGAACGGTTACGGCGAGCCGAGGGAGCCGCAGAAGTTTGCCCGCGATCTCGCCGCGGCGATCAATCGGCTGCTGGCGGACGAGCCGCTGCGCCGCCGCCTGGCGGCGGCGGGGCGCGCCCGGGCCGTGGCGCGCTTCAGCTGGGCGGTGATCGCGCGCGAGACCGTGGCGACGTACGAGTCGGTCAAGCGCGGTTAG
>CAZYMF010000082.1:0-19644 GCA_964648215.1 uncultured Binatia bacterium (SeqCode)
CAGAATCCCCGGAGATCCCCATACGGCCGCGGAATACCGATCGGTGCGTCGCCACTGCTACACCGCTACCTTCTTAATGTGGGCGCCGGCGGACAGCGCAATGCAAAAGGCGAACGACGACCAATTCCCCGTTCCCGGTTTCCGGTTTTCTGCTTTCCATTCGCATCGCCTCTTCTTGTTCTTCCTCCTCGCGCTCGCCGTCGCCCTGCCGGCCCGCGCCGAGTATCCCTGGCTGCGGCTGCCGCCGACGCCGACGTTGCCCAAGCCGGTGCGCAGCGGCACGGTGCCGGTGAACGGCATCCGCCTGTGGTACGCCGTGTTCGGCCACGGCGCGCCGGTGGTCCTGGTGCACGGCGGTCTGGCCAACGCCAACTACTGGGGACTGCAGGTCGTGGCGCTCGCGCCGCGCTATCAGGTCATCGTCCTCGACAGCCGTGGCCACGGCCGCAGCACGCGCACCGAGGCGCCGATCGGTTACGACCTGATGTCGTCGGACGTGCTGGCGCTGCTGGACCATCTCCACGTGCGCCGCGCCGCGCTGGTGGGTTGGAGCGACGGCGCGATCATCGGCCTGGACATCGCCATCCACCATCCCGAGCGGCTGACCAAGCTGTTCGCCTTCGCCGCGAACTCGGATCCGTCCGGCGTCAAGGACGTGAACAAGAGCCCGGTGTTCACCGCCTACGTCGACCGGGCCGAACGCGAGTACGAGAAGCTCTCGCCGACGCCGAAGCAGTTCAAGGCCTTCCTCGCCAACATCACGAACATGTGGGCGACCGAGCCGCACTTCACCGACGGGCAGCTCCGCCACATCAGGGTCCCGACGTGGATCGTCGACGGCGACCACGACGAGGCGATCAAGCGCGAGGACACCGACCACATGGCGGCGCTCATCCCCGGCGCGGGAGAGCTCATCCTGCCCGAGGTCAGCCACTTCGCCTTCCTCCAGGACCCCGTGCAGTTCAACCAGGCCTTGCTGCACTTCCTTGCCCGTCCGACCACGTCCCATTGAGTTCCCGAGATTGCTTTGCTATCGGCGCGCCAGCTCTGGTCGCGTAGTCTCGCTCGTCGGCGTCGTCGTTTCGGCTCCCTCAATGTCCAAGTACGCACTCACCGTCTTCGCCCTCTTCTTGAGCTTGGGCGGCCCCCGCGTCGCCCGCGCCGAGCAAGCGGCGAGAACCCCGACCAAAGACTCCATTCGCCTACTGCGCGAGGATGCCGATCAGAAACAGCTCCTGGCGCAGGAAATTCTGCTGCAGTCGCCCGACGTGCAGAAGATGGTCCACGACCCGCGCACCGGCGCGCTGCTGCGCACCGAGGTGTTCAACGTCTACCCGGCGCCGCCGAGCGACATCACCGAGCAGAGCAAGGCGTGCCGGCAGACCACCTGCTACCGCGTGGACGTCTACAGCTACGCGTTGAACCTCAGCTTTCACGCCCTGGTCGATGTGATCGGCAAGCGCGTCGTCTCCCTGAGCCCGTACCAGGCTGCCCAGCCGGAGCTCCCCAAACGCCTCACGGCGCTGGCGGTGCGGATCGCCACCACCGCCCCCGCGGTGGAGAAGGCCCTGGGCTTCAAGCCCAGCGGCAAGCAAGCGATGATGCCCAACGTGAAGACGGCGCTCAACCACACCCTGTGCGAGAGCTCGCACCATCTCTGCGTCGCGCCGACCTTCATTCTCAAGGATCAGGCGCGCGCGCTGTGGGCGATCGTCGACCTCACCGACGAAAAGCTGGTGACCGTCCGCTGGACCGACCTGGGCTCGCCGCAGCCGGTCCGACCTACCGAGCAGAGCATCGAGCGCCAGGACATCTACGACAAGTACTGCAAGCAGGAGCACCGGCTCGACAAGGACGGCTGGAGCCTGAGCTACATCCTCACCGGCTCCGACGGGCTGCGCATCTCCGACGTCCGCTTCCGCGGCCAGCCGGTGCTGCACGACGCCAAGCTGGTGGACTGGCACGTGAGCTACTCCACCAAAGAGGGTTTTGGATACAGCGACGCCGTCGGCTGCCCCATGTTCAGCGCCGCCGCCGTCGGCGCGGCGAAGCCGCCGGAGATCGAAGACGTCCGGCACGACGGCAAGAGCGTCGGCTTCGCCCTGGTCCAGGACTTCGCTCACCCGATGTGGCCGGCGCCCTGCAACTACCGCTACCTGCAGCGCTACGAGTTCTACGCCGACGGCCGCTTCCGCGTCGCCGCCGGCCAGTACGGCCGCGGCTGCGGCACCGACGGCACCTACCGGCCGGTGCTGCGCATTCATCCTGCGGCCACTCCCGGGCTCAGCTTCTCCGAATGGGACGGCAAGGGTTGGAAGGAGTGGACCCACGAGCAGTGGGACCTGCAGAAGCCCGACACGGCGTACACGCCGCAAGGCTACCAGTACCGGCTGACGCGACCTGACGGCAGCGGCTACTACATCGAGCCCGGGCGCGGGCAGTTCCCGCACAATCGCGGCGACAACGCCTATGTGTACGTGACGCGCTACAAGCCCGACGAGGGCGACGCCGACATGATCACCATCGGGCCCTGCTGCAACACCGACTACCGTCAAGGTCCGGAGCGGTTCATCGACTCGCCCCCGGAGCCGATCGCGAACACCGACCTCGTGCTCTGGTACGTGGCCCAGCAGCACAACGACGGCCGGCCCGGTCACGAGTACTGCTGGGCCGAGCTGCAGGTGAAGCACGGCATCTACCAGCCCAAGGCCTTTCCCTGCTACATCGGGCCGATGTTCGTGCCGATCGTAAAGCCAGCCACGACGGCGCAGCAACCAGGCTGACCGGGCGGCACGCGTCCTTGGCCAGAGGAGGAAAGAGCAGGGCGAAGACGGGAGCGGCAACGTCCGCCGGCCGCCGACGCCGGCGCGACGCCTCGCCGTCTCGTCGCCGGTGGGTGCGGTGGCTGGCGGCGGCGGTCGTGCTCGGCCTGGGGCTGTGGCTCGCCGCGGGTCGCCGGTTGCGCGAACCGAGCGCTCGACCGCTGCCCGCGCCGGTGCCGACATCCTCGGCTCCGTCCACCGGCAGCGCGCCCGTGACCGGCGCGGCGAGCGGCCGGCCGGTGGGCGAGCAAGCGCCGGCGCTCGTCGTCGGCGCCGCCGACGCCTGCAAGGCCTCGCCGCGCTTCGTCGCGGGTCTCGGCTTCACCGGGCAGGTTCTCGTCGGCACCGGGCTGAAGGGGTACAAGGGGCTGACCCTGACCGAGACCGACGGCAAGGGCGGCGTGGCCCGTGTCTACCAGGATCCGAGCTGGACCACGGCCGGCTACCTGGCCGCCTACGTCTACGACCGCAACGGCGACATCTACACCGCCCCGGCGCCTCTGGTCAGCCTGTACGAGAACCCGCCGGACAAGCAGAGCCGGATCTATCGCGTCGACAGCGACACGGGGAAGATGGCGGAGTATCTGGAGCTACCCACGGAGCAGCCGCCGAACCAAACCAACCCGTTCGCGGTGCTGGGTCTCGCCTACGACTGCGATACGCACAGCCTGTACGCGGCCTCCGTGGCCGGCTCCACGCCGGAGCAGCAGAACGGCCGCATCTACCGCATCGACCTCGATGCGCACCGCGTCGCCGACGTCCTCGACAAGATCGACGCCTTCGGCGTCGGCGTGTTCAACGGCGCGCACGGCAAGCGTCTCTACTTCGGCTCCGCCCGCGACACCGGCGTCTACTCGATCGCGCTCGACGCCAGCGGCGCGTTCCGCGGCGACAAGCGGCTGGAGTTCTACCTCGCGGCCCTGCCCCAGGGGAGCAACGAGAAGGCAAAGCGCATTCTCTTCCGCGGCAAGGACGAGATGCTGATCAAGGGCTACGACTTCAACTTCAGTCTGAGAGCCGCCAGTGCCTACAGCGAGGGTCTGTACTTCTTCCGCTACGATCCGGCGGCGGACCGCTGGCAGCTCGAGCACGTGGAGCGGGAGTCGGGCGGCATCACCCGCAACGGCGGCAACTAGCCCGGCGGTCAGGTCCACAACGACCATGCGCCCGTGGCCAACACACACGCGGCCAGCAGGGCGTTGGTCGTCGCGTGCGCAACGATCGCGTCGCTCATCTCGCCGCGACGGTAGAGCACGAGCGCGTACACGGCCCCCGCGAGGGAACCGGCGAGCAGTCGGCTGTGCAAGGCGCCGAACAACAGGGACGAGCCGAAGAACGACAATGCGGTGAAGCGCTGCAAGCTCACGCTCTGGAAATCCGCGGCGATCAGCCGGCGCAGGACATACCCCCGGAACGCCAGCTCCTCGGCAAGCGGCACGGTGACCACGGCACCGACGACGCGAAACGCCAGCCAGACCTCCAGCCAGCCGGACGGCAGCCGCGCCAATCCCTGCCGCAAGGCGGCATCGCCGACGGCGGGTCGGGGGCCTTCCAGCACCATCCACAGAACGAAGACCGCCACGCCGGCAAGCGCGGCAGTCCACGACCAGGTCCATCGCAGCCCCTGGTACTCCCGCCGGAAGATCCAGAGTGTTCCGGCCACAGCCACCACGCGCAGCGGGTAGAGCACCTCGAGGCCGGCACTCCCGGTTGAAAAGGCGCTGCCGAGCATCGACACCGTTACCAGCGCCAACAGGGGTCCCAGGTAGGCTGCCGTTGCATTCGCGCGGATCCCCTCGCTGCCGACGAGCGGTGTCACGACGAAGAACGACGAACGACGGGTCACCGCCACCAGTCCCAAGGCTCCGCCGCAGAAGAGTAACCAGCCAGCGTACGAGTGGAACCCCCCGAGGGCGACCTCGGGCGACAGCCAGGTCCCAACGGCAATGAGGGCGACAATACGCAGCACATTGAGGAGACCCATCAGGACCGCTCCGAGCGGCAGGAGCAGGAGTGCTCGCGGCAGGCGCAGCGACCTGCGGAAGGCCCACAGGTACACGCCGAGAAACACCCAGATCATGCCGATGCTCTCGTATCCCGAACATTGCGGTGCGATCTCGACCGAAAACCGTCGCGTACCGACGAGCATGTGCGCCGGCTCCACGAAGCCGTCCGTAGCCAAGAACGAGACGAGGGCGGCGACCAAATGGAGCGTCAGGCGGCTGAGCGGGCGCCAAGCGGCGCTCGTGAAGCTGCCGGCGAGCAGCGCCACCGCGCCAACGGCGGCACTGACCAGCAGCATCCCCGAAGCCCGGCGAATGAGTGTCAGCACGGCACGGCCCGACGCAGCGACCGCCGCGCAGCAGGCCACGGTGACGATGCCGGTCACCAGCCAGATTCCGACCCACAGCCCCGGGGTCGGCGACGCCCGCAAATCGCCGTCCGCAACCACCGCGGTCAACCGAAAGAACAATGCGAATGCCAGCAGGTGAGCCAGGAGCCACGGCCACACCGGACGTGGCTCGGAGATCTCCGATAGTGCCTGCTTCAACCACGTGCGCAGCTCTTCGCCGCCGAGCAGGAGGGCGGCCGTGGCAAGCGCGATCCCGAAGCGCACGGCAACGTGCGACTGAGACAGGACGACGGCCCACCACGCGGAGCCGAGGTCGGGGGCCTCGAAACGCACTCCGAGCAGGGTCCCCTCGGTGAGCAACAACGCGGCGAGGACACCCCAGAGAAGGAGCGGCCGCGACCGCCCCGAATCGACGTTGGGGACCTCTAACGAGGCAGGGTTGCGGAGCACAAGCTAGTCAGGCGCCGTGCCCCTTCGATTTTCGCTGCGGCTGGAGGCCGAAGGGGTGCAGAAATTCTAGCGGCGCATCAATCCCGCCGACCCGAGCAGCGAATCACTCGCGCCGACGGCGCCCCAGCAGAACCAGCACACCGCCGACGAGCACCGTCAACGCGCTCTGTGCGATGCTTGGGTCGATCTCCGGCACGTCCACTGGAGTCGCAAACGCCGGGGAGATTACGCCGACGGTGAGTACCGCAACCCCAAGCCAGGCAAGCCATCGTTCCATTATACCCTCTCTTGCTGCCGGATATCCGCATCCGGCGATTCGCTCCCAATTGCCCCGCTCATCGACAAGCAACTCGCACGCCAAAGGTCGGCCCTCGTCCCACGTGGCGATAAGTACTTGAATCACCATCGATAACGGGTGGAGTGGGATGGCGCACCCGAATCGCCTGGATACCGCACCTGTGAGGAACACCGACAGACGCAGCAGGTCATGCGCCCTGCTGAAAACCAGCGGATCGTGCAAGATGGCGGAAACGCAAACGAAACCCGGAGCCTCTGGCGATCCGATGGCCGGCGGAGCGCGTTGTAAGGAAAACCGACGGACCGCGCTGCCGCTGGGATGACCGTTGACTGACGGCTGCGTCTCGCGTCAGGATTGCCGCATGCTGGCGGACACCAACACGGGATTGCTGAAGGGCGTCAAGGTCGTCGAGATGGGGCTGTGGGTCGCCGGGCCGGCGACGGCGGCGGTGCTCGGCGACTGGGGCGCGGACGTGATCAAGATCGAGAACCCCGCCGGCGGCGACCCGGTGCGCGGGCTGATGGCGATGGGCATTCCGCTGGCGCTGCCGGTTCATCCCGCCTTCGAGCTCGACAACCGCAACAAGCGCAGCGTCGCCGTCAACGTGCAGACAGACGAAGGACGCGCCGTCGTTCGCCGGCTATTGCAGGACACCGACGTCTTCGTCTCCAACGTGCGCCCCGCCGCCTTGCAGCGCGCCGGGCTGGCGTACGCCGACGTGCGGCCGGACAACCCGCGCCTGATCTATGCCCTGCTCACCGGCTACGGCACCGCCGGCCCGGAGAAGGACCGCGCCGCGTTCGACTACGCCGCCTTCTGGGCGCGCGCGGGCGCCATGGCCTGCCTCGGGGAGCCGGAGGGACCGCCGCCGTCGCAGCGGCCGGCGATGGGCGATCACCTCGCCGCTCTGTCGCTCGCCGGAGCGGTGTGCGCGGCGCTCTATCACCGCGAGCGCAGCGGCGAGGGCCAGGAGATCCAGCTCTCGCTCTTTCAGACCGGGCTGTGGATGATGGCCACCGACATTCAGACGTGTCTCGTGACCGGCGTCTCACCCAACCCGCCCTCCGGACGCACCGTGCCCAACCCGCTGTGGAACCACTACCGGGCGCAGGACGGCAAGTGGTTCCACCTGGTGATGCTGCAACCGGACCGCTACTGGACGCGCTTCTGCGACGCCATCGACCGCGCCGATCTCGCCAGCGACGAGCGCTATGCCGACGTCGTCAGCCGCGTGCAGCACGCGGTCGAGCTGATCGCGTTGCTCGACGAGATCTTCGCCGGCCGGCCGCTGGCGGAGTGGGCCGAGCGGTTCAACCGCCACGAGCTGGTGTGGGGCCCGGTGCAGACCATCGACGACGTCGTGCGCGACCCGCAGGCGCGCGCGCTCGGCGCCTTCGAACACGTGCCCCATCGCAGCGGCGAGGAGATCGAGCTGGTGCGCAGCCCGGTGGAGTTCGGCGCCACGCCCGCCACCATTCGCCAGACCGCACCCGAGCTGGGCGAGCACACCGAAGCCGTCCTGCTCGAGCACGGCTACACCTGGGAAGACCTCGCCGCGCTGAAGGAAAAGGGCGCGATCGGATAAGCCGGTTCAAAGCTACACGGTACAAGCATCAAGGGACAAGCCGGAGAATTCCGCCGGCTTGAAACTTGTGACTTGAAGCTTGGGGTAGCCGGGAGTGACTCCCGGCGTGGCCGGTCGGGACGGCACTATCCTTCGTTCTCGAGCCAGGCCAGCGGGTTGGCGGGACCGTCGCCGTGGCCGAGGGCGAGGCCGGCGCGGATGCTCTCGGTGATGAATCGCTTGCCGACGTCGATGGCTTCGTCGAGGGAGCGGCCGAGGGCGAGATTGGCGGTGATCGCCGCCGACAGCTGGCAGCCGGTGCCGTGGGTGTGCGGCGTGTCGATGCGGGCGGCGCGCAGCTCGCGCACGCGGTGACCGTCGTCGAAGACGTCGACCATCTCCGGGCCCTGCAGATGTCCGCCCTTGAGCAGGACGGCGCGGGCGCCCCGGGCAATCAGGGCGCGGGCCGCCGCCCGCATCTCGGCGACGTTCGACACCGGCAGGCCGGTGAGCGCAGCCGCTTCTTGCGTGTTCGGCGTCACCAGCCGCGCCAGCGGGATCAAGGTCTGCAGCAGCGCCTCGCGCGCCGCGGGCGCCAGCAGGGCCGCGCCGCTCTGCGCCACCATCACCGGATCGACCACGAGCTGCTCGAGGCGCCAGTCACGGACGGCGGCGGCAACCGTTTCTATGATCGCGGCCGTCGCCAACATCCCGGTCTTGGCGGCATCGGTCCCGATGTCCGACAGCACCGCATCGATCTGCCGGCGGACAAAGTCGGGCGGCACCGTGTGAATGCCGCTGACCCCGGTGGTGTTCTGCGCCGTCAGCGCGGTGATGGCGCTGGTGCCGAACACGCGGAAGACGGTGAAGGTCTTGAGGTCCGCCTGGATTCCCGCGCCGCCGCCGGAATCCGAGCCGGCGATGGTGAGAGCGCGCGCGATCATTTCAGGTGGTTGATCATCAAGGTGCCGATGCCGAGAAAGGAGAGGAAGCCGAAGACGTCGGTGAACGTGGTCACGATGACCCCCGAGCCGAGGGCCGGATCCTGCCGGATGGCCTTGAGCAGCAGGGGAATCGCCGCGCCCGAGAGGCCGGCCACCCCCATGTTGATGATCATCGCCAGGAACAGCACCAGGCCGAGGTACGGATTGCCGCGCCAGCCGTAGGCGATGCCGGCGCTGACCAGGCCGGTGGCGGCGCCGATGACGATGCCGACGAGCAGCTCCTTCAGCACGGCGCGCAGGCCGGTGGAGAACTCGATCTCGCCCAGGGCGATGCCGCGGGTGATGACGGTCAGCGCTTGGGTGCCGCCGTTGCCGCCCATGCCGGCGACGATCGGCATGAACACCGCAAGCGCCACGATCTGCTGGATCGAGTGCTCGAAGAGCCCGACCACCCACGCCGCCAGGAAGGCCGTGCCGAGATTGATCATCATCCACGGCAGGCGCTTGCGTACCGAGGTGGAGGCGGGGCTGAACACGCGGTCTTCCTCGGACAGACCGGCCATGTGGTACATGTCCTCGGTCGCCTCTTCGGTGATGACGTCGATGACGTCGTCGACCGTGATCACGCCGAGCATCCGCCCGGTGTCGTCGACGACGGGAATGGCGAGCAGGTTGTACCGCGCCACCAACCTGGCGGCGTCCTCCTGGTCGGCGAAGGCGTTGACATTGGAAGGGTCGGGAATCATCAGATCGCCGCACAGGCGCAGGGGCGGTGCCGACACCAGGCGGCGGATCGGGACCACGCCGCGCAGGCGCCCCTCATCGTTGACGACGTAGAGGTACATGATCGCCTCGGCGTCGTCGCCGACGGAGCGCAGGCGCTCGATGGCCTCCTGCGCGGTCATCTTCTCGTCGAGCGCCACGTAGTGCGTGGTCATCACGCGGCCGGCGCTCGAGGGCGGGTACATCTCGGCCTTGTGCAGGTCGGCACGCTTGCGCTCCGGCAGACGAGAGACCACCGCGTCGCGCCGCTCTTCCGGCACCGCGTTGACCATCTCCAGCAGGTCGTCGATCTCGAGGCGCGCCAGCACGTCCGCCAGGCGCTCGTCGGTGAGCGCCTCGATGACCTCGGGGAGCATCTCGGGCGGCAGCTCCTTGAGGGTGCTGGCCGCCCGCTGATTGCTGAACAGCAGATCGACGACGGTGCGGATCTCGTCGTGATCGAGCCCGCTCAGCAGCGGCGCCAGGTCGGCCGGGTGCAGGCGCGCGAGCAGCCGCTCGGCGCGGCCGGTGACGCCACCCGCGATCAGCTTGCGCAGGATTCCGACTGTGACTTTTGCTGTCGCCATGTGGAAGATCCCGCTCTTCGCGCCGGGACCTCCAACAGGGCCTAGACGAGAAGAGCTTGTGTTCGCTCGCTACTGTACGGCTCGAGCCGCTGGTCGCCTTCTGTATCCATCTCTAACGCGTCAGATTATCTAGCCTAGTTCCCCGCCTCGCGCCAGCGAATTCGGGCGTTTCAACCGCCGAGCATGTAGAGCAAGTCGATGCCGACGAAGGCGATCAGGACGATGCCGATCACCACCCAGAGGAGAAGGCGTCGAGTGCGCTCCGTCATGTCCGTCGCACCACGGGCCGCCTACTTGTCCAGCTCCTCGCGCACCGAGTAGAGCTTCTGGCGCGCCTCGTTGACGTAGGCGTCCAGGTTGCGGCGGGAATTGGCGAAGATGCCGTCGGGAGAGCCGTCGAGAACCACCACCGGCTTCATCGCCGCCGCCTTGCCCAGCGCCACCTCGACCTCGGCGAGCAAGGTGTCGATGATCGGCTTGTTGACGAAGCCGTCCTGATACTCGCGCTCGACCGCCTGCGTGAGGTGATAGAGGACGTAGGTGACCCCCTGCGCGTGATAGAAGAGATCGTCGGTGCGGAAGAACCCCGGTGACGGTTGATACAGAGAGGCGTGGGCGTCCCCGAGCATGTCGGTCCACGCCTGCATCAAGCGGATCAGCTCCATGTTGCGGCGGTTCATCGGCTTCGACTGCGGCGGCGAGGTCCTGAGGCCGGCGACGTAGGCGCGCAGCCGCTTGACGCCGTCGCTGTACTTGCTCTCCGCCGACGGGAACCAGAACTTGAAGGGATCGTTGCGGAAGTCGGTGTCGGCCACCACCAGGTTGGGGTCGTACTGGTCGCTCGACACCTTGGTCAGATGATCCTTGAACACGCGCAGGCTCTCGCGCACGGCGAGCAAGATTCCCAGCTGGCGGTTGGCGTTGTTGTCGGCCCACAACGAGGGGCTCCAGAGGAAGAAGTCGTTGGGCCGCCAGCCGGTGCCGCCGCTCAGCTCGTGATCCATGATCTCCGCGATCGCGGTCGCGTACACCTCGCCGCCGACCAGCGACTGACTCTTCGGGAAGGTCGTCCTGACGCTGAAGGGCAGGCGGTCGTGGCGTACCTGGGTGAAGTGGAGGACCAGCGGTCCCCCGATCACCACCAGGGCGATGAGCGTGACGAGGCCGATCAGCGCAGCCGATCCGCCGCGGCGCCGTTCCGTTGCATTCTCTGCCATTGGTCCTCGCTAGCACGCCTGGCAAGACGAGTGAACATACCCGCGGTCCGGTGTAGGAGGGGCGACCGGAGACCAGCGCCGACGACATTACAGGGATTGACGTACGGGCTCACATTCGGTAATGTTCTGCCGGTGCAGCTGACAGCCCGAAGCTTCCTTCTCGATCTGCTCTCGACCCTGCGGACCGGCACGATGGCCGTGCGCGGGCTGGTCGCCGCCGGCGAGCGTCTCGGCATTGCCGAGAACAGCATCCGGGTGGCTCTGGCGCGGCTGCTGGCGGCCGGCGAGGTCGAACGCGACGAGCGCGGCCGCTACGGCCTGGGCGCGCAAGCGGCGGCGGTGCGCGGACAGGTAACCTCGTGGCGCACCCTGGACGAGCGCCTGCTGCCGGTGTGGGACGGGAGCTGGATCGGCGTGCATCGCTCGGGGCACGCGCCGCGCGCCACCGCCAAGAACCTGCGCCGGCGCGAGCGCGCGCTGCGGCTGCTCGGCTTTCACCGGCTGGAAGCGGGTCTCGAGGTGCGACCGAACAACTTGCGCGGCGGCGTCGCCGAGATCCGCGAGCGCCTGCACGCTCTCGGTCTGGAGCCGCAGGCGCCGGTGTTCGCGCTGAGCCAGCTCGACGCGGCGACCGAGACGCGGGCGCGCGAGCTGTGGGACACCGCCGCGCTGCGCTCGGGCTACCAGCGCTCGCTCGCCGACCTGGCGGCGAGCGAGAAGCGGTTGCCGCGGCTCTCCGAGCACGAGGCGATGGTCGAGTCGTTTCTGCTCGGCGGCCGGGTGATCCGGCAGCTGGTCCTCGATCCATTGCTGCCCGAGCCGCTGCTGCCGGGGGCCGAGCGCGCCGCGCTGCTGGCGGCGCTGCGTCGCTACGACCGGCTCGGGCGCGAGTGCTGGAGCTCCTTCATGCGCTCGCTGGGAACGCCGCATCTGCACGCGCCGCACGACACGCGCATGGCGCACGGACCCGAACGGCTGCGTGCCGTCGGGCTAGCTTGATCTCTGGAGGGAAACCGGATGACGACCACCACCGCCGATTCGAAATGGCTCGATGCGTTCTCGCGCGCGGAGATCGACGATCTCCTCGCCTGCGACGATCGCCGCTCGTGGCTGTCGCTGGCGACCAACTGGGGACTGATTGCGGCGGCGTTCGCGCTGGTCGCGTGGGCGCCGAACCCGCTGACGATCGTGATCGCCCTGTTGGTGATCGGCGCGCGCCAGCTCGGTCTCGCCGTGCTCATGCACGAGGCCGCGCACCGCACGCTGTTCGACAACCGCCGGCTCAACGACTGGGCGGGCAACTGGCTGGCGGCGTTTCCGGTGTGGGGCGACCTGCGTCCGTACCGGCGCTACCACCTGCAGCACCACGCCAAGACCGGCACGGCGGAGGATCCCGACCTCGGACTGGCGGCGCCGTTTCCGGTGACGCGCGCCAGCCTGCGGCGCAAGATCTGGCGCGATCTGTCGGGGCAGACCGGCTGGAAACGGGCCAAGGCGACCTTCAAGCGCGACCTGGGGATCAGCCGCGGCCGCGCCGCCCGCGGCGGCGACGCCGGCATCACCAGCCTTCACGGCGTGATCATCACCAACGTCGTCCTGCTTGCCCTGCTGACGTTGGCCGGCCATCCCTTTCTCTATCTCCTCTGGCCGGCGGCGTGGTTGACGACGTACAGCCTGGTGATGCGCGTCCGCTCGATCGCCGAGCACGGCATGGTGCCGGACCAGACGCACCCGCTGCGCAACACGCGCACGACGCTGGTGCGCTGGTGGGAACGGTTGCTGATCGCCCCCAATCGGGTGAACTATCACCTCGAGCACCACCTCCTGATGACGGTGCCGCACTACAACCTGCGGCGCCTGCATCGCCTGCTGCGCGAGCGCGGCCTGCTGGAGCAGGCCTGCGTCACGCGCGGCTATCTCCAGGTGCTGCGCCTGGCCTCCTCGCGCCCCGACAGCGACGCCGCGCCGTCGCCCGCGCCGTCGGAATCGTCGCTGACCCTGCGGCCACCGTTCTAGCTGGCGTCCTGGCGTGTATTGGTTCCCTCTCCCAGAGAGGGATAGGGAGCCCGGGCGGGAGACCGCTGCCGCTCACTTCCAGCCGCGCGGGTTGGCGAAGAAATCGTTCTCCCAGGCTTCGATCATCCCACGCAGCCGCTTGTCCTCGTCGGGATGGCGGGTGGCGACGTTGTACGACTCGCCGGGGTCGAGGCGCAGGTCGTAGAGCATCGGGAAGTCCGCGAGTAGCTTGATCGTCCGGCCGGTCTTCGGGTCGGTGTAGGTGTAGGCGGCGGCGCGCGAGCCGGCGAGGGTGCTGGGGTCGTCGTACGGCACCGGCCAGTAGTAGCGGTTCGTGTAGCGGTAGTACTTCCACGGCCCGGCGCGCACCCCGTCGATCACCTTGTCGTGAAAGAAGAACAGGGCGTCGTGCGGGCTGGCGGTCTCGTGGCCACTGATCAGACCCCAGATGTCACGACCGTCGATGATACGGTCCGACGGCAGGCCGAGGCCGGCCAACGCCAGCAGCGTCGGGAAGAAGTCGATGTTCATGGCGGGGGCATCCACCTGCGTTCCCGCCGGCACCGTCCCCGGCCAGGAGGCGATCATGGGCACGCGCTGGCCGCCCTCGAACGCCATACCCTTGCGGCCGCGCAGCCCCTCGGAGCTGCCCTCGAACCAGGGACCGTTGTCGCTGGTGAACAGCACCAGTGTGTTGTCGCGCAGGCCGTCGGCCTCGATCGCCTTGACGATTTCGCCGACGCTCCAGTCGAGCTCCTCGGCCGCGTCGCCGAAGGGCCCCGCCGCCGACTTGCCCTTGAAGCTCTTGGACGGGAAGAACGGCTGGTGCACGTCCTTCTCGGCCACGTAGAGGAAGAAGGGCCGGTCCTTGTGCGCATCGATGAACCCGACCGCGGCCTTGGTCAGGTCCGCGGTCAGGTGCTCCTGATCGAGCCCGATATTGGGCGTGAGCTCCCTGTCGTTGCGCCAGTAGGAGACGGGAAACTCGTCGTTGGAGTGGGGCATGCCCTCGAAGAAATCGAAGCCGTGTCGCGTCGGCAGAAAGCGGCGATCGTGGGAAAAGTCGCCCAGGTGCCACTTGCCGACCATGCCGGTGGCGTAGCCGGCCACCTTGAGCGCCTCGGCGATGGTGATCTCCGAGTCCGGCAGCCCGTCGACGAACGAGTCGTGGAACTCCGACATGCCCAGCCGCGTCGCCGTCCGCGCGAGCGCCAGGCTGATCCGGTTCGAAAGCGAGATCTCGCTGGCGAAGATGATGTAGCTCACACCGGTGCGCACCGGATAGCGTCCGGTGAGCAGGCCGGCGCGCGACGGCGAGCAGATCGAGGCGCTGGCGTAGAAGTTCGTGAAGCGCACGCCCTGCTGCGCCAGGCGATCGATGTTCGGCGTGCGGATCGCCTTGGTGCCGTAGGCCTCGATGTCGCCGTAACCCAGGTCGTCGGCGAGGATGAGAACCAAGTTCGGCTGCCGCGCCGGTTGCTTGCCGCTGGGCTTCACCACCGCGGCCACCGGCTGTGCGTCCTTCACCGGATCGGTGAACGGTGCCGGATCGATGTCCGCGCGCAAACCCGGCACGATCCGCGGCCTTCCGGAGAACAGGAGCCACCAGCCGGCGCAGGCCAGCACGGCAACGATCACCACCCAGCCAATGAACCTAGCCATGCGGGCCGGTTATCAAAGTGAAGCCGGTTTGACGAGATCAGACGGCAGGCCGGCCGATGACCGCCGACGGGCAGGGCACGGAGGCTCCGCGCCACCTTTCCTTCGCGCCGAGTCCGTAGACCAGGGCTGCAGTCGCCTCCGGCTGGTGAGCTGTCAGGCGCTTTCCCGGCGCCGGCGCACGCGCCGCAGAACGCGTTGCAGCGCCTCGCGCATGGCGTCGTCGCCGACGCTCATCGTACCCGCGAAGACGATGCCGCCGAAGAGCAGCCCGCTGGTCGCGAGCACCGCCAGAGCGCCGGCGGTCGTGTGCGCGGCGGCGGCGGCCACCACCGCGTGGGCCGCGGCCGCGGCGACCAGCGCGATGCCGCCCGCCCGCGATCCGGTGGCCAGCAGGCGGCCGAGATCGGGCGCGCCGTGCAGCCAGCGGGCGAGCAGCAGCGTGGCCAGCGCGTTGACGCTCATGCCGATGACGCCGGCGGCCGCAATGCCGAGAACCCCGAAGGCCCTGCCCATGGCGAGGTAGAGGGGAATCGCCGCCACCGCGACGACGGTGCCCAGCACCATCGGCCGCCAGGTGTCGCCACGCGCGTAGAAGGCGCGCGCCGCGATCTGCTGCGCGATCCACGCCGGCACCGCCAGCGCCATCAACGCCAGGATCGCGGCCACGCTCGCGGTGTCCGCGGCCTTGAAGGCGCCGTGCTGGTACATCACCACCACCAACGGTCGCGCCAGGACGACGAAGCCGGCGGCGCCGAACAGCGCGAGCACGACTCCGACCTGCAGGGTGCGCAAGACGACGCGGTTGAGCTCGTCGAGGCGCTCCTCCGCCCACAGCCGCGACAGCGTCGGTAGCGCCGCCGCGGCGATCGCCTGGCCCACGACGGCCACCGGCACCAGCATCAACCGGCGCGCGTAGCCGAGGTGGGCGACCGTGCCGGCGCCGAGCAGCGCGCCGAACCAGCGGCCGTACCACTCGTCGACCGTGAGCAGGGTCTGCCCCAGCATCAGCGGCGCCGCGATCAGCAGATAGGCAAGAAAGGTGCGGTCGGTCGGCGCGATCCGCAGCCGCACGCGCACGCGGCCACGGGCATCGAGCAGCGGCGCCAGCAGCGGACCGAGCACGGCGCCGACCAGCGCGCCCCAGGCAAAGCCCTCGACGCCGACGCTCAGGCGCGGCGCGAGAAACAGCCCGCCGAGGATGATGCCGCCGTTGTAGAGCAGCGGCGCCGCGGCCGAGGGGCCGAAGCGGTTGCGCGCCAGCAGCGTGGCGTTGACGATGCCGCCGGCGACGAAGCAGATCTGCGCCGGCAGCACGATGCGGGTCAGGTGCGCCGTCAACGCCTGCGTCGGCGGCGTGAAGTCGGGGAACTGCAGCCGCACCAGCGGCTCCGCCCACCACCACAGCGCCGCGGTCGCCAGCACCGAGACGACCCCGAGCGTGCCCAGCACGGTGGCCAGCAGGCGGTCCGCCGCCGCGTCCTCGCCGCGGGTGAGGTGACGCGTGTAGATCGGCAGAAAGGCGATCGACAGCGCCCCCCCCGCCAGCAGATAGTTGAGCAGATCGGGGATCTGAAAGGCGGCGTAGTAGGCGTCGGTCGAAGCGCCGGCGCCGACGCGATAGGCGAGCAGGGCCTCGCGGGCGTAGCCGAGCACGCGCGAGAGCAGGACGCTGGTCGCCAGCATGGCGGCGGCCGCGCCCAGCCGCGTTCCCTCCGATGCCCTCGGCCTCCCGTCGTCCGCCACCCGCTGCGCCTCCGCGCGCATTATGCACGAATGACGGCCGGGAGAAGAACGCGGGACCTCAGGCCAGGCCGACGATGGTGTCGCCCCGCAGGTCGATGGCTTCCGCGCGCGGCCGCCGCGGCAGGCCGGGCATGCGCAGGATGTCGCCGGTCAGCACCACCAGAAATCCGGCGCCGGCGTTGATCTGGATGCGGCGCACGGTGACGTCGAAGTCGGTCGGCCGGCCGCGCCGGTGCGGGTCGTCGGAGAGCGAGCTCTGCGTCTTGGCGATGCACACCGGCAGCGTCTCGAAGCCGAGGCGGCGGACGTCGTCCAGATCGCGCTCGGCCGCGGCGGTCAGCACCACGTCGCGGGCGCCGTACATCTTCTGCGCCACGGCGCGGATCTTCTCCGGCACCGGCTGCTTCCAGTCGTAGAGCGGGCGGAAGGGCCGGCCGCTCTTCTCCGCGTGCGCCATCACCGTGCGGGCGAGATCGAGGGCTCCCGCACCGCCGCGGGCGTAGTGATCCGAGACCGCAAACGGAACGCCGCTCTCGGCACAGCGGCGCCGCACGACGTCGACCTCCGCCGGCGTGTCGCCGGCGAACAGATTGAGCGCCACCACCGGCACCTCGCCGAAGTGGCGAATGCTCTCGACGTGCTTGTCCAGGTTGGGCAGGCCACCGGCCACCGCGGCGGGGTTGGGCTCGCCCAGGTCGGGCAGGGCCACGCCGCCGTGCATCTTGAGCGCGCGGATGGTCGCCACCAGAACCACCGCCGCCGTGTCCAGGCCCGCCGAGACGCACTTGATGTCGAAGAATTTCTCCGCCCCGAGATCGAAGCCGAAGCCGGCCTCGGTGATGGCCCAGTCGGCCAGATGCAGGGCCGTGCGCGTGGCCAGCACGCTGTTGCAGCCGTGGGCGATGTTGGCGAACGGGCCGCCGTGGATCAGCGCCGGTGTGCCGGCCAGGGTTTGCACCAGGTTCGGCCGCAACGCGTCGCGCAGCAACGCCAGCATGGCGCCCGTGGCCGAGAGCTGACCGGCGGTGACCGGCTGTCCTTCGCCGGTGAACGCAACCAGGGTGCGGTCCAGGCGCGCGCGCAGGTCGTCGACGCCGTCCGCCAGGCAGAGCATCGCCATCACCTCGGAGGCGGCGGTGATGTCGAAGCCGGTCTCGCGCGGCACGCCCTGCTGGGCGCCGCCGAGACCGACGATGACGTTGCGCAAGGCGCGATCGTTGACGTCGAGCACCCGCCGCCACAGAACGCGGCGCGGGTCGATGCCGAGGCGGTTGCCGAAGTAGACGTGGTTGTCGATCATGGCCGCGAGCAGGTTGTGCGCCGCGGTGACGGCGTGGAAGTCGCCGGTGAAGTGCAAGTTGATGCGGTCGGCCGGCGTCACCTGGCTGGCGCCGCCGCCGGTGGCGCCGCCCTTCATCCCCATGCACGGGCCGAGGGAGGGCTCGCGCAACGCCAGACAGACCGACTCGCCCAGGCGGCGCAAGGCGTCGGCCAGGCCGATGCTGGTGGTCGTCTTGCCTTCGCCGGCCGGCGTCGGCGTGATCGCCGACACCAGCAGCAGACGAGACGCCCCGGGGCGAGCACGGGGACGGGCGAGCACGGCGAGGGGAATCTTGGCGGCTTCGTGTCCGTACGGATACAGATCTGCGGCCGCCAGGCCGAGCTCGGCGGCAACGGCGGCAATCGGACGCGGATCGGCGGGCAGATTGTTCGGCATGACGGCCGTGGCCTCCTGTGCGTCTGCTTCATCCCCCATCGCCGCCCCCGATTTCAACCCGTGCGGGTCCGACGCCGCCGGCTTTTGCATAGCCGGCCATTCCTCGGGTAAAGATTAATGTTGACGCAGACCAACCCTACAGTTACCTTATGGCGTCCCGATGAGTAGCCGCATTCACATTCTCGATCACGACACGTCCGCCCTGATCGCGCGTCGGGTACGTGCCCAGTTTCGGCGCTGCTGGTTGAACGCCGCCCGCGCCGTGCAGCTTCTCGGCGAAGACGCGCGTTACGTCGAGGGATGGGTCTTGGTCAACCCGTCCTCGCCGACCGTGTTCGAGCACGGCTGGTGCGAGGTGAGCGGCAAGATCGTCGACCCGAGCTACACCCCGTACGTCAGCACCCTCGCTCCCCCGCAGGTGTACTACCCCGGGGTCCGTTACGAGCCGCGGGCGGCGGCCCTCGCCGTGGCGGATCGCAAGTTGCCCCTGGCCTGGTCGCGCGATGACGAGCACTACCGGGACGCTTTCGAGCTGGCCTGGCGCGACGCGGCGCGTCGCGTCCCGGCCACGCCGCTGCCGCGGACACGCGTAGTTCATTGCCGGCGGGAGCCGACGGACCTCTTCATCGGCCGCCCGTCGAAGTGGGGGAGCCCGTTTCACCTCGGGCGCGACGGCAACGCCGGGGAGATCGTCGAGAAGTTCCGCCGCTGGCTGCTGCGCCATCCCAATCTCTTGAACGAGGTCCGGACTCTGCGCGGCAAGGTGCTCGGCTGCGATTGTCCCCCCGAGCCCTGTCACGGCGACGTGCTCGCCGAGCTCGCGGACCTCGGCCACGAGATCCTCCCGGTTCGGCCGGTGACCAAGGAGGCCCCTCCCCATATCGCGTTCGGCGCCGGCGGCGGCTCCTTCGACGAAGCGGAAGCCTGAGCCGCAATGCCGGTAACCGGCATTGACTGGGCTTTGGCCGCGGTTTAGCGTGGCGAGCATATCACCAAGTCTACTCGGGTGATTGCTGCGCCCGACGACGAGAGGAGCAACCGTATGGCCAGTACCGCCGACCTCACTCGGCCGGGCGACCGCGTCGACGCCGAGCTCGAGACCATCCTCACTTCCTTCGACACCAACTACGCCTGGAACTACGGCAGCGTGAAGGCCGGCCTGCGCGACCTCTACGAGAAGGCCAAGCGCGAGCAGTGGAACGGCACCGACAAGCTCGCGTGGGAGACGCCCGTCGATCCCGAGGGCGAGATCATCCCCCAGAGCTTCAACCCGCTGGAGGATTACGGGCCGTACAAGAAGCTCGACGCCAAAGGCGTCGCCCGCTTCCGCCACGCCAATATCTCGTGGCAGCTGTCGCAGTTCATGCACGGCGAGCAGGGCGCGCTCATCGTCGCCTCGCAGCTGACCGGCGCGGTGCCGTGGATGGACGCCAAGTACTACGCCGCCACCCAGACCATGGACGAGGCGCGCCACGTCGAGGTGTTCAGCCGCTACCTGCGCGAGAAGCT
>CAZYMF010000083.1:0-2884 GCA_964648215.1 uncultured Binatia bacterium (SeqCode)
ACTCCGAGAAGATCATCTCGTAGGGCTTGCCCATGATGTTGGCGAGCACGTTGAGGCGGCCGCGGTGGGACATGCCGAGAACGATCTCCTCGGCGCCCAGACCGGCGGCGTCCTCCACCAGCGTCGCCAGCAGCGGAATGAGCGACTCGCCGCCCTCGAGCGAGAAGCGCTTGACGGTGGGATACTTCGTCTGCAGGAAACGCTCGAAGTCCTCCGCCTCCACCAACTTGCTCAGGACGTAGACACGATCCTCCGCGGCCAGCTCCGGCCGATTGAGGCTCGGCTCCATTCGCTCCTGCAGCCAGGTGCGCTGCTCCTTGTCGGCCGTGTCCATGTACTCGACGCCGAGGGTGCCGCAGTACGTTGCCCGCAGCTTCGCCAGCAGATCGCGCAGGGTGGCGGTCGGGCATCCCTTGAAGCTGCCGCACTCGACGACGCGGTCGAGATCGGCGTCGCCGAAGCCGAACTCGGCGAAGTCGAGCAGCGGGTGGTAGTCGGCGTTGTGCCCGAGCGGGTCCAGGTCGGCGATCAGATGACCGAGCTCGCGATAGGAATGGATCAGATCGAAGACGCCGATCACCGGCGTCACCGCCGACGTGGCCGCCCTGACGGCGCCGGTGCCGTTGCCACGGGCCAGCTCGAAACCGCCGAAGAAGATCGCCCACTGGCTGTCGACCGCGGTCGGATCCTCGAGAAAGCGCCGATAGAGATCTTCGAGATACTCGGCGCTGGCTCCGTTCATGAAATCCAAGGCGCTCACCGTTGCCATCCTCTGCGGAGCGACGCCGGCGACGAACACACCACCGCGCCGCGTCCCGCAACACCTCTACACTGCCAGAGATTCGAGAATGCACCAAGCGCCCCGGTCAACGGGTCGAGCGCATTGATCGGCTCTCGATTCCCGGCTCCCGGTTCCCGGCTTCCGTTCCCCGTCCGGCTTCGTCGCCGGCGAGCCCTCCCCAGCTTGCTTCGCGCTTGTACTTGACAGGGGCCATGTCTTTCCGGCAAGTCAGCCGCGGAGAAGGCGGTCGGCCCCGATGGGTTCTCTGCGAAAAACGAGTCCCGCAAGTGTGCAACGCGTCGTCCGGAGCCACACGGCGGCCGGGGTCATCGCGGCGTTTCTGTGGCTGCTCACGGGCGCCCCGGCCCGAGCCGGAGTGCCGGTCAGCTTCGCCCCGCCGGTATCGTACGCCAGCAGCGCCGGTGCCCGAGCGGTCGTCATCGCCGATTTCGACGGCGACCAAAAGCTCGACATCGCTACCGCCGACGGCACGGCCGGCACCGTGTCCATCCTTCCCGGCACCGGAATGGGGGCGTTCGGCTCGGTCGCGGCCACCCTGGACGCGGGGGCCACAGCGGTGGCCTTGGCTGCGGGCGATCTCAACGGGGACACCCGTCCCGATCTGGTGGTGGCCGACAGCGCCAGCGGCAACGTCCGCGTGCTGCTGTCGACCGGGTCGGGATTCAGCTATGCGCCGGCCACCACCCTGGCCCTGGGAGCGCCGGCGGCACAACCGGTGGCTCTCGTGCTCGGACGTTTCGACGCCGACGACAACCTCGACGTGGCCGTCGTCTCCCAAGGAGCGCATCGCGTGGACGTCTTCCTCGGCAACGGCGACGGCACGTTTGCCACGGGTGAGGCCTTGATCTTTCAACCGAGCCCGGTGGCCATCGACGCCACGGATCTGAATGACGATGCGCGGCTCGACCTGCTGCTGGCGCGCGGCGACGGCACCGCGGCCGTTTTCCTGGGCTCCGGCAGCGACGGCGCCTTCACCGGTTTCGGCGCCATCGGCGTGATCGATGCGCCCACCGCCATCGCCGCCGCCGACATCGACCAGGACGGTTTCACCGACATGCTCCTCACCGGAGCGGACGACGATCGCGTCGTCGTCCTGAGCGGCAATGGTGACGGCACCTTCAACCTGCCGCTGCGCTACCCGGTCGGCACGGACCCGAGGAGCCTCGCCGTGGCCGACTTCAATCAGGACGGCCTGCCGGACGTCGTCACCGCCAACCGGGGGAACGATTCGGTGAGCCTGCTGCGCGGGACGTCGGCGAAGGAGCTCGCCGCGGCGCAGCAGTTCAGCGTCGGCAGCCAGCCCGTCGGCATCGCCGTCGACGATCTCGACGGGGGCGGATATCCGGACCTGGTCACCGTCGATCAGGGGGACGGCGGGGTATCCGTTCTCCTCAATCTCACCGGAGTCGTGACCCCGCCGCCGACGCCGACGCCGGTGCCCGGTCCGGAGATTCTGGTCGGCTCCGCCACTGCCGCACCCGGCGGTTCGGCCGGGATCACCGTCAGCCTGCAGGCACACGGGGCCGATGTCGCCGCGGTGCAAGGGGACCTCGAGTTCGACGTCTCTTCCTTCGACATCGCCAGCGGCGACTGCCAGGTCAACCCGGCTCTGGGCAAGCAGCTGGCCGTGCTGATCCGGAACAACGGCTCCGGCACCGCGGCCGTCCGCTCCGTTCTGCTCTCCTATACCAACAGCACTCCGCTGCCCGACGGACCGCTCTACACCTGCACCTTCCACGTGCACGGCGACGCCACGGGCGGCAGCTATCCGATCGCCGCCCGCTTTCTCAGCGCCAGCGACCCGACCGGCGATGCGGTTCCGGGCCTCGGCGCGATGGACGGCTCCATCCTGGTCGCCGAGCTGACCACGACCCCGACCACCACCCCGACCGGCAGCCACACCTCGACCCCAACGCCGACGCCGACGGCCACGCTCAGCCCGAGCCTGACACCAACGGCAACGTTGACCGAGACGGGAAAGGGAACAACCACGCCCACCGCCACGCCGACGCAGACTCCGGCGACCCCGACGGTCACGCCGACGCAGACTCCGGCGACCCCGACGGTCACGCCGACGCAGAC
>CAZYMF010000083.1:2984-19213 GCA_964648215.1 uncultured Binatia bacterium (SeqCode)
ACCCCGACGGTCACGTTGACGCCGACGACCCCGGAGGGGACGCCGACGGATACGCCAACGCCGACGACACCGACGGAGACACCGACCGACCTCCCGACGGCAACGCCGACAACGCCGGCCGCCTGTGTGGGCGACTGCGCCAGCACCGGCTCGGTGACGGCCGCGGATCTGATCACCGCCGTCAATATCGCTCTGGGGACGGAATCACCGTCCGCGTGCACAACCGCCGACCGCAATCACGACGGCCAGGTGACGGTGGACGAGATCACCGACGCCGTCGACAACGCCCTGGTCGGCTGCCCCTGACCGTGCCGCCGGGGCGCCGGCCGGCTTTGCGATAGGGCGCTCCGCAGGGTATAAATTCCCTGCCCGTTATGTTCACCTCATTCCGCGAGCCCCCCAAGAGAGCGCGGCGCATCAGCCCGATCGAAGACGTCATCGCCGACATGCGTGCCGGCAAGATGGTGATTCTCATGGACGATGAGAATCGCGAGAACGAGGGTGATCTCTGCCTGGCGGCCGAGAAGGCCACGCCCGAGGCCATCAACTTCATGGCCAAGTACGCGCGCGGCCTGATCTGCCTCGCGCTCACCGAGGATCGCATTCGCGAGCTCGGGCTGAGCATGATGGTGGCGGAGAACCGGGCCCCCCTGGGCACCGCCTTCACCGTGTCCATCGACGCCCGGCGCGGCATCACCCACGGGGTGTCGGCCGTCGACCGCGCCATCACCATCCAGACGGCGGTGCAGGACGGGACACACCCGGAGGACCTGGTGGTTCCCGGCCACGTCTTCCCGCTGCGCGCCCGCAAAGGCGGCGTGCTGGTGCGCACCGGCCAGACCGAGGGCGTGGTCGACCTCGCTCGGCTGGCGGGACTGAAGCCGGCCGGCGTGATCTGCGAGATCATGAAAGAGGACGGGACCATGGCCCGCCTGCCCGACCTCGAACGCTTCGGCGCCACCCACGGCCTCAAGCTGTGCACCGTGGCGGATCTGATCGAGTACCGGCTGCGCTGCGACTCGCTGGTGCACCGCGTCGCCGAGGCCAAGCTGCGCAGTCGCTACGGTGGCGACTTCAAGGTCTACGTCTACCACACCGACGTCGACGACGGGGAGCATCTGGTGCTGGTCAAGGGCGACATCGTCCCCGACGAGCCGGTGCTGGTGCGGGCGCACTCCGAGTACCTGCCCGGGGATGTCTTCGGTCTGGTCAACCGCAACACCGGCGCGCTCGTGCACCAGTCGATGGAGGTCATCGCCAAGGCGGGCCGCGGGGTGGTGCTCTACCTGCGGCGCGAGGGCCGCGGCGCCGAGCTGCTGGCGCCGAGCGGCGAGGACGGCCGCCACCGGCCGCGTCAGGACGCGCGCCGGCCGAGCACCGACACGGCCGGACGGAGCATGGAGTTTCGCGAGTACGGGACCGGAGCCCAGATCCTGCGCGACGTCGGCGTGCGCAAGATCCGCCTGCTCACCAACCATCCGCGCCGGATGGTCAGCCTGCCGGGCTACGGTCTGGAGATCGTCGAGTGCGTTTCCCTGAACCTGCCGGCGGGCGGCACCCACAAGCCGACGAAGCCGACGAAGCGAGCCGGTCGCCGGCCGCACGGCTCGCGGCGGGTGGTACCGCTGCGCTGACTCAGTGCGACTTACGCTTGGGGAAGTACGTCAGGCCGAAAGTGAAGAAGTCGGTATTGAGTCCGGTGTTGACCCGGCTGATACCCGCGTTGGAGATATGTCGCAGCCGGTACGATACCGTCAGCGCCGTCGTCCCGTCGATGAACCAGTGCAGCCCGAGCCCCGCCTGCGAGCTGAATTGAAATCGCGTGCCCAGATGCTCGCCGCGCAGGTCGGTGTAGAGCAGGCCCTCGCCGCCCTCCACGAAGGGCACCAGCCGCTGGCCGTAGTCGTAGCGGAGCGAGAAGAAGATCGGGTTGACCCCGAGCTCCAGGGTATCGGTGTGATTGGTGATGTAGGAGCCGATCGGCTCGATGACGAACCCCACCTGGATGTGATGCTCGGCGAGCGGCTTATCGATCAACGCCGGCAGGAAGAAGCTGACGCGCGGCAGCAGGGAGACGAACTGGAGGTTGTCGCGGTAGCCCGCGCCGTACGCGATGCGCAGGCCGTAGCCCTGGATACCGTGACGGGCGGCGTCCTGAGCGCGCGCGGCCGGCGCCGGCGCCAACCCCAGCAGGGCAAGCAACAACACGACAATGGGTCTCCTGACCGTCATGGCTCCTGGGGAACGAATTCGGGTGCGCGACTGTTATACGGCTGCCGAACAACGCGCAAGCACTTCGTGACCATGCCCGCGCCTCGCCGACCGCTGCCAGCGCTTCTCTGGCTCCTCTTGCTGTCCCTCCTGACGGCGTCGCCGTCCGCGGTCGCCGTCGCCGCCCCGGGCCCGAAGGTGACGCTGAGCGTCGAAACGACGCACGACAAGGCCCCGCGCGGCGGAACCATCCCGGTCGCCGTCGTCGCCGCGGTCGAGCCCGGCTGGCACATCAACTCTCACAAGCCGCACGACGCCTTCCTGATTCCCACCGCGGCCACCCTGACACTGCCGGCGGGCGTCACCGCCACGGAGCTCGAGTACCCGCCTCCCCACGACAAGAAGTTCGCCTTCGCCCCGGACAAGGAGCTGAGCGTCTACGAAGGCAAGGTTCACATCGCGACGACGCTGCGGGTCCCCGCGGACTTCGCCGCCTCGCGCCTGCGCGTGGAGGCGACGCTGCGCTATCAGGCGTGCAACGACACGCTGTGTCTGCCCCCGGCGACGGCCAGAGCCGAGCTGGCCCTGGCCGTCGCCGACGCAGCCGGTGCCGCCGCGCCGCCGCCGTCGGGCGCGTCGAGCGCGAGCGCCCCGGCCGGACAGCGGGCAATCACCCGGTGGCTCGACCAGCGCGGGCTGTTGTTCACGCTGCTCGCCGTCGCCTTGCTCGGCGTCGGCCTCAACCTGACCCCTTGCGTCTATCCGCTGATCTCGGTGACGGTGGCCTACTTCGGGAGCCACGGCCGCGGCCGGCCCGGGCGCACGGCGATGCTGGCGACGATCTACGTGCTCGGCATCGCCCTGTCGTTCTCCGTGCTCGGCGTGGCGGCCGCGTTGTCGGGCGGGCTGTTCGGGGCGGCGCTGCAAAAGCCCGCGGTCATCGCCTTTCTCGCGGCGGTGATGGTGGCGTTGGCGCTGAGCTGCTTCGGGCTCTACCAGCTGCAGCCGCCGGCCGCCTTGATGCGCTGGGCGGGCGGCTCGACCCAGGGCGTGGCCGGCGCCGCCTTCATGGGGCTCACCATGGGCATCGTCGCGGCGCCGTGCATCGGCCCCTTGGTGCTGGCCCTGCTGGTGGCCGTGGGCGCGCGCCACGATCCGCTGCTCGGCTTCGCCCTCTTCTTCGCCCTCGGCGTCGGCATGGGTTTGCCCTACCTGGTGCTGGCGGTGGCCGCCGGCTCGCTCAAGCAGCTACCGCGTTCGGGGGAATGGCTGGTGTGGACCGAACGGCTCTTCGGCTTCGTCCTCCTCGGCATGGCGGCCTACTTCGTCAGCCCCTTGCTGCCCTCGCCGGCGCACGAGCTGCTGCTGCCCGCACTGATCGCGATCGCCGGAATCTACCTGGGGTTCGTCGATCGCGCCGGCACCAAGGTGCGCGGCTTCCCGCCGCTGAAGCGCGCGGTCGGCCTCGCCGCCGTCGCCGCAGCCCTGTGGCTCGGATGGCCGCAGCGACCGGCGCAGGCCATCCAATGGCGCGTCCTCACCCCGGACGCCATCGCCGGCCTGCATCACGACGGCCGTCCCGCGGTCATCGACTTCGGCGCCCAGTGGTGCATCCCGTGCAAGGAGATGGCGCGCACCACCTTCGTCGACGCCGAGGTCGTGCGCGCCGCGGCCGGCTTCGACATGCTCAGGGCGGACATCACCGAGGAGAGCGAGCACACCAAGACGCTGGTCGAGCGGTTCGACGTCCGCGGCGTGCCCACGGTGCTGATCTACGACGCCAAGGGCAAGGAGGTCGAGCGGCTGATCGGCTACACCAGCGCCGACGAGCTGGTCACGGCCATGAAAAAGGCCGGCTGATCCCGACGATGCCGTCGCCCACGGTTGGCTTGTGCCCCGAGGGCCATCGGGCTAGACTGCCGGCAACGTGACGAAATCGGACCAGCCGCACGGCTGCAGGCACCCCTAGGAACCCGTGGATTTTCACTCGCTGCACCTTCCCGCCCCCGTTCTCCGTGGCATCGACGCGGTGGGCTTCACCTCCTGTACGCCGATCCAGGAAAAGACGCTGCCGCTGGCGCTGGCGGGCAAGGACGTCGCCGGCCAGGCACAGACCGGAACCGGCAAAACGGCCGCGTTCCTGATCACTATCTTCACCCGCCTGCTCAAACGCCATCGCCGGCCTGCCGGCGAGGAGGACGGACACGAGCAGCGCCCGGCCAACGCGCCGCGGGCGCTGATCATCGCGCCCACGCGCGAGCTGGTGGTACAGATTCTCCACGACGCCAAGGGTCTCGGCGAGTTCACCGGTCTCACCATGCACGCCGTCTACGGCGGCGTCGACTACCAGAAGCAGCGGGAGACGCTGCGGGACGGCTGCGACATCCTGGTGGGCACACCCGGTCGGCTGATCGACTACTTCAAGCAGCACGTCTACACGCTGCGCTACTGCGAGGCGCTGGTGATCGACGAGGCCGACCGCATGTTCGACATGGGCTTCATCGCCGACCTGCGCTACCTGCTGCGGCGCCTGCCGCCGTACAACAAGCGCCAGTCGATGTTGTTCTCGGCCACGCTGAGCTGGAACGTCATGGAGCTCGCCTACGAGCACATGAACGATCCGGTGAAGGTCTCGGTGTCGCCCGAGCAGATCACGGCCGAGAACGTCGATCACCATCTCTACCACGTCGGCAAGTACGAGAAGCTGCCGCTGCTCCTCGGCATCTTGCAGCACGAGAAGCCGACGCGCACGATGATCTTCGTCAATACCAAGCGCGAGGGGGAGTGGCTGGCACGCCGACTCGAGGACAACGGGCACAAGGCCAGCGCCATCACCGGCGACATCCACCAGCGCGTGCGCCTGCGCCTCATGCACGAGTTCAAGTCGGGAGAGCTGCCCATCCTGGTGGCCACCGACGTGGCCTCGCGCGGCCTGCACATCGAGGGCGTCACCCACGTGATCAACTACGATCTGCCGCAGGATCCGGAGGACTACGTGCACCGCGTCGGCCGCACGGCGCGCGCCGGCGCCTCCGGCAAGGCGGTCAGCCTGGCCTGCGAGGAGTACGTGCTGGCGCTCGAGCCGATCGAGGAGCTCACCGGGTTCAAGATCCCCACCACGCACGTCGAAGACTCGATGCTGGTCAAGCCGGTGCCGCCGTCGCGCGACCATCGCCGGCACGCCCACAATACCGGCGCGGCACAGCATCCGGCGCCACGGCGCCGCTCGCGGGGCGGCGGCCCGTCGAAGCCGCGCGCACACGCCGCCGGCCGCTGAGACCGGGCGACGGCCCCGGAGAGGACGCACCATGTTCGGAACCATCAAGAAGATCGTCAAGGACAAAGGCTTCGGCTTCATCGTACCGGACGACAACGGCGACGAGGTGTTCTTCCACCGCTCGCGCCTGGCGCCCAAGGTGTACTTCGATGACCTACGCGAGGGCGACGAGGTCGAGTTCCAGGTCAAGCCCGGGGAGAAGGGGCCGCAGGCCTTCAACCTGAAGCCGCGTTGACTCGCCCCGGGCACTCGATGGCCGAAACTCTTCGCTGGTCGGGACCGGCCGCGCGAGCCGGGCAGCGATGAGCCCGTCCCCTTCGAGCTCGGTTGCCGACGCGGAGGCGCCGGCAACGCCCGCCGCGGCCGTCAGCGCCAGCCGGTCGCTCGCCTGGCCGCTGTGGGTCGCCCCCACGGCTGCGGGAATCCTGATCGGGTCGACCTTCCTCGACTTCCACCTCTACCCGCTCGCCTGGATCTCCTTCGCGCCGCTGCTGTGGGCGCTCGATGGCGCCCGCACCCGTCGCGAGACGATCCTCGTTGCCGCCATCGCCGGCGTGGTCACCAACATCCTCGGCTTCTACTGGCTGGTCTACACCATCAGCGTGTTCGGCGGCTTTCCGTACGTGGTCGCCGCCTTCTTCTTCGCCTGCCTCACCGCCTACTCGTCGCTGCAGTTCGTGCTCCTCGGCCTCGCCTTCCGGCGCACGGGCTGGGGGCCGCTCGGCCTGGCTCCGGCGGTGATCTGGACGGCGCTCGAGTTTCTCTATCCGAGCCTGTTCCCATGGCGGATGGCCAACTCGCAGTACCACGTCGTGCCGCTGATCCAGATCGGCGACGTCACCGGGCCGTTCGGCCTCAGCCTGGTGCTGGTGTGGGCCGGCAGCGCCGTGGCGATGCTGTGGCGCGCTTCCGGCTGGCGGCGCGTCGCCCCGCTGCTCGCGGCCACCGCGGCCGGCGTCGGCCTCTACACCTACGGCTTGCTCCGCATCCCAACCGTCGCGGCCGCGATGAAGGCGGCCCCGCACGTACCGGTGGCGCTGGTGCAGGGCAACGTCGGTATCAAAGAGAAGGGCAACGTGGCCTACTTCGAGGTCAACGTCGACCGCTACCGGCAGCTCACGGCGGACGTGCAGAACCGCGTCGCCCTCGCCATCTGGCCGGAGACCGTGGTGCAGAAATGGGTGCCGGCGGACGCCACCGTCCTCGACGAGGGCGACCTGCCCTTCCCCGGGCTGCGCACCGATCTGCTCTATGGCGGCCTCGCCTTTCGGCAGACGGGCCCGCGCCAGGCCGACGAGTTCAACAGCGCCTTCCTCGTCGGCCCCTTCGGCCACGTCCTCGGACGATACGACAAGCAGGTCCTCATGCCGTTCGGCGAGTACCTGCCGTTTGCCTCGTACTTCCCGTTTCTCAAGAAGCTCAGTCCGGAGACCGGCGGCTTCACCGCCGGCCGAGTGTCGCTGCCCTTCGACGTGCCCGGCCTCGGCCGCGTCGGTCCGCTGATCTGCTTCGAGGACCTGACGTCGCGCATTCCCCGGGCGATGACGCGCGCGGGCGCCGAGGTGCTGGTGGCGATCGCCAACGACGCCTGGTACGGGCACACCGCCGCGCCCTACGAGCACCAGGCGCTGGCGCTGTGGCGCGCGCTGGAGACGCGGCGCTACCTCGTCCGCGTCAACAACAGCGGCGTCAGCGGCGTGATCGATCCGCTCGGGCAGGTGGTGGCGACGCTGCCGATCTTCACCAGCAACGCGCTGGTGGCGTCGGTCGAGCCGTTGCGGATCGCCTCCGTCTACACGGCGATCGGCGACCTCTTCGCCTGGCTCGTCGTCCTGGCAGCGACGTTCCTCTTGCTGCGCGGCCGCGGCGCGGCCGCGCGAAAAGCTTGATAGCGGAAAGCGCAAAGCCGGAGGGCGCCCTGCTTTTCGCTTTCAGCTATCTTACTGAATCTTTTCGATCAGCGACCCGATATCGTCCCGATTCACCGTCCCGTCGCCGTTGACGTCGCCCGTGCCGCAAGTGCCCCCGGCGCCGGTTACGGTCAACGGCAGCAACGCCGGCAGGTCCGCTGCCGACACGCGGCCGTCGCAGTTCACGTCGCCCGAGAGCGGAACCGGTGTGGCGGTCGAAGTAGCCGTGGCCGTGGGCGGCTCCGTCGGCGTCGAGGTGCGGGTTCGCGTCGGCGTGTCGGTTCGGGTGGGCGTGAGGGATGGCGTCGGCGTCCGCGTGGCGGTCGCCGTGGCCGTGGGCGTCGGCGACAACGTCGGAGTCGCCGTGCTGGTCCGTGTCGGCGTGTCGGTTCGGGTGGGCGTGAGGGATGGCGTCGGCGTAGCCGTCGGGCTAGCGGTGGCCTCGGGGGTGGGGAGCTGCGCGACACGACCCAACCAGGTACCCCACTGGTTCGGGATGGCGGAGGCGTACTCGTGGAACATCCAGATGTCGTCGGTGACCGGATCGGCGGCGATGCCGCCGTAGTCGCCCCAGCGATTGAAGTTGGAACCGGGGGGGCGATTGTCGTAACTCGCCAACCCCTGCTTCAGCGTCGCCACCGCCTGCATCGTGCCGGGCGGATCCGAGACCAGCCGGCAGGTGTAGAAGGCCGAGCCGTAAATCGTCGTGTCGACGCCGCTCATCACCACGCAGGCGTTGCCGTAGGCGTCGGGCTGGATGGCGGGATAGAAGTAGCAGCGCATGGGATCGGCCACCGTGCCCGACTGCAGCAGCGTCGGGCCGCTCGGTTCGATCTGATACCAGCGCGCCTCGGCGCGCGCGCGGCCGGCATCGGGCTGCGTGTGCGCCGCCCACAGAGTGCCGTTGCGCTCGACGACGTTGAGGACGCGACTATCCCCGGTGTCGAGGGGCGTGCCGCCGCCCTTCTGGCCGCACTGGGGCACGACGATCAGATCGTGAAAGCTGGGCACTTCCAGGTTGGCCGGCGACAGCGTCGGCGTGCCGGCGGGATCGTTCACCGTCCAGACGGTGAGGAAGCCGGCGGTGTCGTCGACGCTCACGTCGTTGGTCGCCAGCATGTGCTCGGGGCCGTCGTCGAAGTTGATGCTCGGCGTGATGGAGAAGTCGTCGTACCCGGTATCGGGGTTGCCGAGAGTCGGGCTCGGTGGTGCGCCGATCTCGAAGATGGTCGGCGTCGCCCCCGAGAGCAGCTCGGCCTTGGGGATGATCCACACCTTCACGTAGCGGAACTCGTTGGTGTTCGTGAACATGTTGGCGGTGACGTAGAGGTTGTCGGCGTCGACGCCGAGGCCGGGGAAGTCGGCCCAGTTGTGATTGATCTGCTGGCCGCCGTCGCGATCGGCATCGATGACGTAGTTCCACCAGCCGCTACTCGGGCTGCCGCTGGCGCTCAGGTTCTCCGGATCGCTCGCCTTCGACACGTTGATGTAGAGAAAGGAGTCCGGGCTCATCTGCCCCTCGAGCGCCGCGGCGAAGAAGCGGCCGGAGTGCGGGTCGTAAATGACCTTCGGGTCGAAGGTGAAAGACTCTGGACCTGCTGGAGGAACGTTGAAAAAGGAGTTCAGCGCGCGCTGCTCGGTAATCGTTCCGCCCTTGGAGAGCAGCGCCGCGCCGCCGTTGACGAGGGCGACGAGATCGCTGGGGCCGGCGGCGACGATGGGATCGGGAGGAATGAACATGGTGTAGGCGATCCCGCTCGTGCCGAGCGACAGCGCCGGTGCCGTCGGCAGGGCGAAGCCGAGGGCTGCCGGCGCGAGGCTTCGCGGTGGAAGCGAACTGGCCGACGGGCGAACCGGCCCCGCAAGCCGCGGGATGACGACGGGCTCGCCCGTCGTCTCGGGTGCCGGCGCCCGCCGCGCGGCGACGGGAGTGGCCACGCCGAGGATCGGGAAGTACTCCTTTGCCAGCGCCCCGCCGGGCCAGGCCAGCGCGGGCAAAACCGCCGCCAGCAGCAGCCGCGTTCCCCGGCGCCGAGCAGCGGCGGTTCGCGTCGAAGAGAGCGCGCCCACCGCGCGGGCGCCAGCCTGATCCGCTGCCATTCCGTCCGATCCGTCGCGCCTTCTTAGCCGCTTTGCCGGGCACAAGCGATCGGCGGCGCGGATCACGCAGAGGCGGCGTACTCGAAAAGCACCTTCACCGCCCGCGACGCCCCCTGGTCCCAGCAGGTCATGAACGCGTCTTTGTACTGGTCGAGGCGGTAGCGATGGGTGACGATCGGGGTGACGTCGAGCTGTCGGGTGCGGATGAGCTCGAAGTACCACTCCATCGCGTGCTGGCGGCGCCCTTGCCACTCCTCGATGGCGAAGGCGTTGGAGCCGATGATGGCGAGCTCCTTGAAATAGAGCGGTGTCCACTCGAAGCGCTGGGGCACCTCGACCCCGGTGACGACGATCTTGCCGCGCGGACGCGTGACGCGAACGGCGATCTCCAGCACCTCGGCGGAGCCGACCGAGTCGTAGACGACGTCGACGCCGCCGTTGAGCATCGGCTGCCCGTGCCACGGTCGCTGCATCTCCGCGGCGGTGAGCTCGCTCACCGCCGCGATCACCAGGGCCGTCGGCCGCCAGGAGACCACGCGCTCGGCGCCGAAGCGGCGGGCCAGCTCGGCCTGGTGATCGAAGCGCGCCACGGCGCAGACGCGCACGCTGGGATAGAGATTGCGCAGGATCGCGATGGCCAGCAAGCCGAGGGTACCGCAGCCGTAGACGAGGGCGATCCCGCCTTCGTCGGGCGGATGGTGCAGGATCGCGTGCAACGACACCGAGAATGGATCGGCGAGAACCGCCGCCTCGTCACCGATCTCGTCCGGGATCGGGATGCACTGCGACTCGTGCGCCGGCACCAGCGGCGCGAAGCCGCCGGTGGCGTGGCGGCTGTTGCCGGTATGGATGCCGGCGGCGATGACGCCGCGGGTGAAGTTCTCGCACTGCGCGTACTCGCCCCGGGCGCACCAGCGGCAGGGTGGGCGGATTCCCCGCGGCGCGCAGGAAAGCCACGGGTTCAACACCACGCGCTCGCCGACGCGGCGCTGCGTCGCCGCCGGCCCGACGGAGTCGATCACGCCGACCACCTCGTGCCCGAGCACGTGGGGAAACGAGATCAGCGCGGTCATCGGATTGTTCAGCCGTCCCTTGAGGAACACCTGCTTGTAGTCGCTGCCGCAAAGACCGCAGAGGCGGGTGCGGATGGTGACCCAGTCGGGTGCCGGGAACAGGGGCGCGGCGATCTCCTTCATCGTCATCGGCGCCAGCGGCCCGACGTAGGCGCGCGGGCTGATCCTGGCGAGGATCTTCGTCAGGGCTTGCCGCGGCAAGCTGTTCTCGAACACCAGAGCGCGCATGCCGCGGCCTATAGCACGGGCGCGCCGCGAGCCAGTAGCGCGGGCGCGCCCGCTAACCGTCGAGCTCCTCGCCCAGAATCGCCAGGGCGCGTTCCGACTCCTCGTCGCTGATCACCAGCGGCGGCGCCAGCCGGATCACGGTGTCGCGGTGGAGCGTCCAGTTGACGATGAGGCCGCGCGCAAAGCAGGTGCGGGCGAAGCGCTGCGTCGTCTCGGCATCGACCAGCTCGAGGCCGAGCAACAGGCCCAGGCCGCGAACGGCACGGAGCTTGTTGCCGGCGAGCTCCGCGAGCCGCAGCCGCCACTGCTCACCGAGCCGCTGCGCGCGCTCGATCAGACCCTCGCCGAGCAACACGTCGAGCGCCGCCAGGCCGGCGGCACACGACACCGGGTGGCCGCCGAAGGTGGTGACGTGCGCCAGCGGCGGATCGTGGGACAGCGTCGCCATGATCTCGCGCCGGCCGACGAAGGCGCCGAGCGGCATGCCGCCGCCGAGGGCCTTGGCCAGCACCAGCAGATCCGGGGTGACCTGCCAGTGCTCGCAGGCGAACAGCCTGCCCGTGCGTCCGAAGCCGGTGATCACCTCGTCGAAGATCAGCAGCGCCCCCGCCTCGGTGCATCGCCGGCGCAGCTCGGGCAGAAACTCGGCGGCTGGAACGCGCACGCCGCCTTCGCCCTGAATCGGCTCGACGATCACCGCCGCTACCGAGTCATCGATCTGCCGCAGCGCCTCCCGATCGTCGAAGGGAAGCCAGCGCACGCCCGGCAGGAGCGGCTCGAACGGGGTGCGATAGATCGGGTTGCCACCGACCGAGAGGGCGCCGAAGGTATCGCCGTGGAAGCCGCCGGCGAAGGCGACGAAGCCGCCGCGGCCGGTGAGCTTGCGCGCGGTCTTGAGCGCACCCTCGACGGCCTCGGCGCCGCTGTTGGTGAAGAAGGTCACGTCGAGCCCCCCGGGGGCCAGCCCGGCCAGGCGCCGCGCCAGCTCGACCTGCGGGGCCTCGATGGCTTCGCCGTAGACCATCACGTGCATGTAGCGCGCGGCCTGCTCTTGCACCGCGCGCACGACCGCGGGGTGCGCATGGCCGACGTTGGCGACACCGATGCCCGAGAGCAGGTCGAGGTAGGCGCGCCCCTGGGTGTCCCACACGCTCGCCCCGGCGGCCCGGGCGACTTCGAGCCCCAGCGGCTCGGGCGAGGTCTGGCAGACGTGGCGGAAAAAAGCCGCGCGCAGGTCGACGGCCGGCTCCAACGCGGGCTTGTCGCTCATGACAGACCCATCCATTCGCGCACGCGCGGCCGGCCGCCCGGGCGCCACGTCAGATCCGGTCGCTGCATCTCCCCCAGCGGACAGACGCGATGCACGCCGGCGGCGGCGAGGATTCGGCCCAGCTCGTCGTAGCGCCGCGGCGCGGCGGCGACACCGGCGGCCTCGAGGTAGCGGCGAACGGGGGCGAGCACCGCGGAGATCTCGTTCAGATCGGCCACCGGCTTGATCCACAGCGTGCGGTTCAACGGCGTCGGCAGGAATGCCGGCGTGCCGTCATAGACCACGGTCCACCGCAGGCCGCCGGGCGAGCGGAACACGGCGATCTCCTCGCCGCGAACGCCGCGCCACTCCGCCTCTTCGCGAAAGCGTTGCAGCGCGGCCTGCTCTTCCAGGCTCGAGCGACGCGGGGGAAGCTCGCCAGCGAGGCGCTCGAGCTGGCGGCCGACCTCCGCAGCGAACTCCTCGACCCGCCGCGCACCGCCGCGCTCGACGTAGGCGAGCTGGGGAGACAGACACCCCTGCTGATCCCAGAGCGTGGCGTCGTACGCCAGGCGATGGGCGACCGCGGCTGCGTCGTCCAAGGACTCGCGGGCAATCGCGGCAAAGCTGACGCGGTGGCCGTGGCCGACGAAGCGGCCGGAGGTGCGGCGTTCGATATCGGCGACGGTGGCGTCGGAGCCCGAGGCGACGACGAGGTCCGCCGCGTCGAAGGCGGCCGCCTCGACGTCGAGCCGACCTCCCGTCCAGTAGACGGCCGCGACACACTCGGCCAGGTCCGCGTCCACTTCCGCGATCGATGCGACGAAGAGCGGAGGGAAAACGGGATCGCCGTGGCCCGTCTTCACCAGCGCGGCCGACGCGATGGCCAGCGACAGGACGATCGGGCTGGCGCCGAGGGCGGGGATGTTGCCGGAGAGCACGTGGACGATGAGAGGCGTCCCGCCGAGCTCCGCGATGCGCCCGCGTCCGCCCAGCTCCTCGTCGAGCAGTCGGCCGACGGCCACCGCGCCCAGAGGCTCGAGCAGCAGCGGCAGACCGTGACGGATCATGGCGGCGGAGAAGCCGCTCGCGGCCGGTAGCTCGGCTTCGGCCCGCCGCCGCCAGGGCGAATCCCGATCGAGCCAACGCTCGACCACGGCCCCGAGCACGCGCAGCACGTCATCGACCGAGCGCCGCCGCAGCACGCGCTCCCGCGCCGCTTTCAGCGCCGCCGCCAACTGCTGCAGCTCGGTGGCCGAGGCCGGGCGCCGAGCCGAGGCCGCCACGTCACCGCTTGCCCGGGTCTTCACGAGGCTCGTTGCCACTCCGCGGCGCTGAGCGAGCAGCCGCGAGCCTCGGCCCCGCGCACACGGCCGAGGACCTCGAATCCCTCGCCGGCGAGGCGGCCGACATCCTCGGTGAGCACCGCCACCGCGGTACCCGCGTTCGCCAGATCGTAGAGACAGAGCAGTCCCCGTTCTCCCCACGGGACGTCGTCGAGCGTGACCGGATCGAGGACCCGGGCGCGGGCCCAGGGGGGGCCCACCAGGAGACGGGGCGCGAAGTGGCCGCGGACCCGGTTGTAGATGACGTTGTCATAGAACTGGGAGGACAGCTCGGCCATGCCGTACTCGTTGACGCAGAAGTATCCGGGGAGAGCGAAGGTGTTCCAGCACGCCTGCAGCAGGCCGCGGCGCGAAAGCGTCCGCCGGGCCCCCTTGGCTCCGCCCGTGTCCATCAGGCGGCAGCCGTGGGGCAGGCGAAAGGTCAGGCCGCGAGCGGAGCAATGCTCGAGCAGGTGAATCAACGCCGCCGTCGTGCTCATCAGGCACAGCGGCACGCCCGTTCTCTCGCTGGCGCGCAGCGAGGCGATGCAAGCATCGACGTTCAGGCCGGCGGGCGAGGCGGCGGCGCAGTCCCCTCCCGCCTCACCCATCTCCTCCTCCGCCCAGGCCACCATCTGGGACAGGGACGACTCGGGAGTCTGCGCGGCAGGCGGAATGAGGGACAAAATGGGCATGCGTTCCCGATCCGGGAAGAGAAAGCGGCGCAAGCCGCCGACCGCGGACGAACGGTAGAGACGCAGGTCGGGAAGCATGTGGCGCCCGCGCTTCTCAGTGCCGCGGCTGGTCCCGGTGGTCAGGAACACCCGTTGCGGCGATCCGCAGCAGAGATCGGTCTCCTTGAAGGCCAGCACGGGAACCGGCGGGATGTCCTGCCACGAACGAACCTTGGCGGGGGTGACGCCGCGGCGCCGACAGTAGCGTCGGTAGGCCGAGACGGTCTCGAACTGGTGCTCGAAAACGGCCCGGGCCAGAGCGTCAAAATCACCCGCACCGGTCGCGATGAAGTGCAGGACGGTGTCGTGGATCGGGTGCACGGCGCGACGATAGCACCGGCACATCGGGCGTCAAAGACACGGCGCGTTGCTTGCTTTAGTACTGGAGTAACCAGGTGTTGACTCTCGTGCCCGAGCATATCACCATCGGCTCGGGGCGGAGTTAGGAAGCGAGAATGACCAGACCTTGGGTAGCGATCACGGTTGGCGTGTGCGGCTTGTTGACCCTGGTGATCGCCGTCAATCACTTCACCGACGACGGCGGCACTTCCGGCCGGGCGCCGACGCGAATGGCCTCGCTCGCGGGAAAATCGGTTGCCGAACCGACCGGTTGGCTAGGGCGGCAGGATTCCGCAGCCACGGGAGGCTCATTCGAGACGACGGGCACCCACAAGGCCGGCGGTGGCGCCCTCGGCGGCGGCCATCCCGGAGAGCGGCAAGGACCCGGCGGCCGTCGTGGCTGGGCGGACACGGTGACCGGCGGAGGCGCCCGGCGCCCGGGCGGCGCCCTCGGCTACAGTGGCAGCTCGGCTCCCCATCTCGGCGGCAACTCCATTCGTCTATCGGCCCCCGACGCGCCGGCAGTGAAGTTCGAAGGGGGCGGCAGCCGCATGCTCGGCGGTAGTGCCAGCGAGGTTGCCCTGCAGGGGAATCAGGGCGGCCCGGGAACCAACAACGACTCCTCCGACAACGGCGACAACGGTCCGGTGCTGTCGCTATCCTTCGACGGCACCTTGGAGCCGCAGAAGGGGGAGGCACCGGTCGTTGCCGACGGCGTGACCTTCGACAGCGGCAACGGGGCGACATTTGCCACGGATTCTCAGTTCGTCATTCCCGACGCCGGCGCCATGTTGGGCCAGAACGCGGGAACGATCGCGTTCACGATTCAGCCCGACTGGGCCGGCAGCGACCCGATCGACGCCTCCCTGGTCCAGATCCGCGATCCGAATCAATGGGACAACCGGATCCAGATCACCAAGAACGGCCAGTACCTGCGCTTCCTGTTCACCGACAACACCGGACAGGAAAGCGGCGCCGGGATCACGATCAACAACTGGCAACCGGGCGACATTCATCAGGTCACCGCGACGTGGGGAGATTCGGTCGCCTCCCTCTACGTCGACGGGCGGCTGGTCGGCCAAGGCAATTTCGCCGGGCAGTTTCAGCCGCAGGCGACGACTCCGTTGCACATCGGCTCCGATTTTCCCGGAGGCCAGCCGGGAGCCCAGGCGACGATCAGCAACTTCCAGCTCTACAACAAGGTTGAGCCGCCGCAATAGAGCGGCACCGGCGCGGCGTCGATGAAATGGAGGCGCGGCCGAGGCGATGAAAAAAAGGGCGTCCCCGCGGCTTGCGGGGACGCCCTTTTCTTCACCAGCCGCCGCGCAGGGGCGGACAAGGCAACTACATCATGCCGCCCATGCCTCCCATGCCGCCCATGCCGCCGCCCGGAGGCATGGCCGGGGCCGCACCCTTCTCTTCCGGCTTCTCCGCCACCATCGCCTCGGTGGTGAGCAGCAAGCCGGCAACCGACGCGGCGTTCTGCAGCGCGGTGCGGACGACCTTGGTGGGATCGACGATCCCGGCCTTCATCAGGTCCTCGAACTCCTCGCTGGCGGCGTTGAAGCCGAACGAGCCCTTGTTGTTCTTCACCTTGTCGAGCACGATCGAGCCTTCCCAGCCGGCGTTGTTGGCAATCCAGCGCAGGGGGTCTTCCAGGGCGCGGCGTACGATGTTGATGCCGACCTGCTCCTCGGGCGCCGCCTTGGTCTTCTCGAGAGCGGCGAGGCAGCGCACCAGGGCGACACCGCCGCCGGGAACGATGCCCTCCTCGACGGCCGCG
>CAZYMF010000084.1:0-10763 GCA_964648215.1 uncultured Binatia bacterium (SeqCode)
TCTCGGCGTCATCCAGCTCACCTACCGCGACTACGAGCCGCTGATCGAAGCGAGCGCCACCCTGAACCCCTACCCGACCTTCATCGTGGATCCCGGTCTGACCGGCTGCGAGGCGGGGCGGCCGACGCCGACCGTGACGGCGACGCCGACGAAGACCCCGATACCGTCCGCCACTGTCACGCCGAGCCGCACCGAAACACCGACGCTGACGCCGACGGCCACCGTGACACCGACGCGTACGCCCACGGCAACGATGACACCGACGCCGCGACCCACCCCGGCCGGACCCGGCGACGCCAACTGCGACGGGCGCATCGACACGGCGGATCTGCTCGCCTTGTCGCGAGCCATCTTCGATCCGTTGGTTGCGAACGAGTGCCCCGCCGGCGACGCCAACCAGGATGGGAGGATCAACGCCGCCGACTACCCCGATCTGTTGCCCCGCCTGCTCGGAGATCTACCGCCCTGAGAGACGATACACCCGACAGGGGGCAAACACTCACCTGGCATTGAACCGCGGGGACCTCCGGCCACTGGGCGAAGCATCTTGCGGCCTTGCGCCGCCATTCGCACCCCTGGTAGGTGTCCCACTGGCATGCGCGTACGAGGGGGAACTCTGGCGCTCTTGCTGGCGGTCATGTGGCGCGGCACCGCAGCGGCGGATGTCACCTCGGCCGATCAGGTGTGCAGCCCGGCCGCCGACCCGTGCGTCGTCGAGAGCGCCATCGCGGTGGCGACGGGGAGCGACCTGGATTTCGGGCCTCGCGCCTTGCGCATCGCCAGCGGCGGCAGCCTCGCTGTCGACTCGGGCGACGTCACCATTCACTGCGGCTCCCTTCGGATCGATGCCAACGGCAAGCTCCTCGGTCGTGGCAGCCTGAGCCGGCCGGGTGGCAGCGTCACCGTCGACGTGGGCAGCGCCGTCTCCATCGCCGGCCAGGTCGACGTCTCCGGCACGTCCGCAGGGACGCTGTCCCTCGCGGCCGCGGGACAACTCACGCTCGACGGCGGCAGCATTCGTGCCGACGGTTTGATCAGGGACAGCGACGGCGGCTCGATCGATCTGTCCGCGGACGAGGTGACGCTGAACGGCATCGTTTCCGCCACCGGCGGAAACAACGGCAGCGGCGGCATGCTCACCCTTCTGGCGAGTCGGCGCGTCGCCATCACCAGCTCCATCGATGTCTCCGGCGGGCAAGGCGATGCGGGCGAGATCGAGGTGACGAGTGGGGGCGGCATCGAGGTGGCGGCGACAGCGACCCTGCGCGGCAACGGCAGCTATGGCGGCTTCGGCCAGACCCTGACGATGTCGGCGGGGGATCCGGGCTTCGGCAACGGCACCGGATCGCTGCTGCTCGCCGGCTCCGTCCTCGCCTCGGGCGGCGACACCCCCGACGGCGGCGGCGACGGCGGCGAGATCGACCTCTCCGCCGCCGACGATTGTCAGATCGGCGCGAACATCACCGCCGAGAGTGGCTCGCCCTACGCCGTCGGCGGCGAGATCTCGATCACCTGCGGCAGCGGCGCCAGCGCTCAGACCACCGTCAGCGGCCAGATCGACGCCTCCGGCGCGGGCACGGAGTGCGGCGGCGGCGGCATCAGCATCGAGACGCCCGGCAGCCTGACGGTGTCGGGAACGATCTCGGCGACCGGAGCCAGCAGTGACGGCGGGGAGGTCGGTCTCAGCGGCAACGGCCCCGTGAACGTCTCCGGATCCGTCATACTCGACGCCTCCGCCTACGGCGAGGCCGGAAGCCTCTCCCTGTACTCGTTCGACGCTTCGGTCGCGATCGGCGGGACGATCTCGGCGCACGCCGGCTTCAGCCCGGCCGAGGGCGGCGGAGGCGGCGGGTATCTCGACATCGAGGCGGGCAGCGACTGCCAGATCGACGGCACCATCAACGCCAAGAGCGGCTGGCCGGATGGGCAGGGCGGCGCGCTGACCATCGAGTGCGGCCAGGACGACCAGGGCAGTCAGATCGAGATTGGCGGCACGATCAACGTCAGCGGCGCCGGTGATCGGTCGGGAAACGGCTACGTCTCGATCAACAGCGGCGGGGCGGTGTCCGTCTCCGGCAAGATACTGGCCACGAGCGTCGGCACCGATGCCGGGAACATCACCATCCGCAGCAACGGCGACGTCAGCCTGCCGGCCTCGGCACTCGTGAGCGCCGACGGGACCTACGTCGGCGCCGGCGGCAGCATCCTCATCGACGCCGGCGGCCAGCTCGACAGTGCCGCCACCCTGTCGGCCAAGGGCGGAGGGGGAGTCGCCCAGGCGGCGCCCGGCGGCGCCATCGAGCTCAGGGGCGAAGCCTGCTCGATCGGCGGCACGGTGGCCCTCAACGGCGGGCGACCGAACGCCAACGGCGGCCGACTCGATGCCCGCTGCGTGGCGATGAGCTGGGGTGCGGCCGCCGACGTCAGCGGGCCGGGGGGGAGCTCCCGTGGGGGAAGCATCGATCTCTCTTCCCAGAACGGCGACCTGACGGTGACGCAAGACCTCGACGCTTCGGGGGGCTCCAAAGGCGGCGGAACGGTCTCCGCCGCCGCGGCCCACGACCTCGGCGTCGCCGCCGACATCAGCGTCAAGAGCATCGGCGGCCCCGCCGGCACCGTGAACCTGAGCTCCGCCGACGGAAAGGCGATGCTGACGGCAGGCGGCTCCATCGATGCCAGCCCGAACACCAACCAGAAGCCCGGCGGCCACATCATCATCCGCGGCTGTCTCGTGGACATACAGGCCGCCGGACGAGCCTGGGCGCGCGGCGTCGCTGGGCGAATCGATCTCACCGGCATCAACCGCACCAGCGTCGCCGGCGAGGTGGACACCGATCCCAGCACCGGCACCGTCCGGCTCATCTATCGCGACTTCCAACCCACCGTCACCGGCGCCATCGTTCCCGTGCCGCAGACGGTCGTCGATCCGACTCTTCCCGGCTGCGCGGCGGGGCAACCAACGCCGACCGCGACGGCAAGCGCGGCACCGACCCCGATACCATCCGCTACTCTCACGCCCAGCCGCAGCGCGACACCGCCGCCGACGCCGACGGCCACCGTGACACCGACGCGTACGCCCACGGCAACGATGACACCGACGCCGCGACCCACCCCGGCCGGACCCGGCGACGCCAACTGCGACGGGCGCATCGACACGGCGGATCTGCTCGCCTTGTCGCGGGCCATCTTCGACCGCGTGCTCGAGAACGAGTGCCCCGTGGGCGACGCCAACCAGGACGGAAAGATCGACGCCGCCGACTACCCGAATCTCGTGCGCCGCCTGCTCGGCGACCTACCGTTCTGACGACGCGGGCCGCTCAGTGCCCGGCCTCGATCAGGTGGGCGACGGAGAAGACGTCCTCGGTGTTCCCCGGCGCGTACGTCGACGTGGCCGTCTCTCCCTGGTTGAAGAACCAGGTCTCCTGGTTGGCGGTCGTCGGACCGGGGATCATGATCACGGTGGCGTGATCCAACTGCGTGTCCACCATCGTCGCCGAGGTGAAGCCCATCTCGTCCTGGTAGACGATCTTGGATGCCGGGTGGGACCGCTTGCGGTAGGAGAAGAACTCCATCCACACCTTCCACAGCTCGCCCCGCTTGTCGTACATGTCGGAGTACAGAACCACCCAGGCCTCGGAGTCGAGGTAAAGGATGCGCTTGCTGTAGGCGTACTGCGGCATCTTGGAGATGCCTTCGATCACGTAGACGGGACGCTTCTCCCAGTTGTCGCAGTAGGTGAAGTCGGCGCCGCCCGGACAGCGCTGCACCGGATAGTGCTCGCGGTGCACGACTCCCAACATCTCCTTGACGCCGAGCAGCCGCCACTCGCTCCAGGCGATGTGGCCGCTGAAGCCCCAGTACGAGTCCTGGTCGGTATCCTGCCCGAACAGCGAATCGCTGCGCTGCGAGGTCGACATGCGTCGGATCCGCCGTATCGCGGGCACGTAGAGCCAGGTGTCGTCCTGCCGCGCCGCGCTCAGGTAGCGGAAGGACAGCTGCCCCACCCCCTTCATGTCGAACGGCGCCACCACCGGAGCGAGGATCTCCTTGTAACGGATCCCGTCGGGATTGGGCATCTCCGGTTTCGGGTCCACGAACAGACGGCCGTTGTAGTAGAGACGGCGGAAGTCGCCGAGAATGAACTGGCGATCCGGCACCATCGGCGCCGTGTAGGTGAGCGGACCGCTCGGCACCTGGAAGTCGCGCATCAGAACGTCATCGGTGATGATCGGCTTGTACTGGTAGTTCCACATGATCTTGGTAGCCGCCTCCGGGTCGTTGACGTCGATGTGGGGGAAGGGCATCCCGGCAACGTAGTTCTCCAGGATGGTCTTGTCGGCAGAGAGGGTCACCTGACCGGAGTGGGCTTCGGTGGCCTCCTTGTAGGCGCGGGGCCACTCGACCTTCTTGGTCGGCACCACGGTAATGGTCATGCCGTGCTCGACGCACCAGGCCACGCCAGGGCTGACCAGATCGCGAGCCTTGTCGAGGTTGCCCTTGTTGATCACGTCTCCGGGCTGAACGTCGGCCAGGGCAACGGCGGCCCCGAACAGAATCGCTGCGAATCCTTGCCATTTCATGGGCCCACTCCTTCGACCGATCGAGCCGCTAGAACTGAAACGTGAGGCGGATGCCGGTCTCCGAGCGGCCGCGGTTGATGCCGGCAACGCCCCAGCTCTCGTACACGGGACGGCTGGTGGTGTTGATGAAGTAGCGCTGCGAGAGATTGAGGATCAGGTTGTTGGTGAGATAATAGTCGAGCATCCAGATGACCTCCTGGTTGTAGCTGTTCACCGGATCGAGGATGTACACGACGAACGGCACCAGCTTGCCGCCCTGATAGAAGGTGGTCGCGGCCAGCGTCATCAGCAGCTCCCAGTCGCGCACCCTGTCGAAGGCCGGGTTGGTGAACGGAGGAACCCCGCTGCCCGACGACGTGAACTGGCCGTGCAGACCCTGCGCGTAACCGCTGCGGCAGGGCGGACTTTCGCCGGGGTTGCGGCACACGACCGCGGGGTTATCGGCGAGGTAGTGCCAGAAGAACTGGCCAAGGACGAGGAAGGTCGACTTGCGGTTCAGGGCGCGGATCCAGGTCGGCCGGTCGAAGGCGATCATGCCCTTCCACATGTCGTGCTTGCTGACCCCGAAGGCGTCTCCCTGCAGCAAGGAGCACTCGAATCCATGAGCACCAACGGCGTTGCACGGCATGGGCTTGCTGAAGTCGTTGAACGGGACGCCGAACTCGTAGATGCTCTCGGCACGAAATACGGTCTGGGTATACTCCTCCTCGGCGTAGTTCAGGGAAAACCCGACGGCGTGGACGTAGGGAGCAATCGCCTCGATCGGTAGCTCGCCGCGGTTGAAGGCGGCGTCGATCTCGGCCGGGTCGGTGATCGCGGCGAAGGCCGCCGCGTTGGTGCCATCGTCGCCCGCCCAACGCTGATAGAAGTAGTTGAGCGTGAACTGGACCCCCTGGGGCGTGACGGCGCTGAAGCGGACCCCCACCTGGCTGTTGTCACCCGGATCGCGGGCGTAGTCGCCCTGCGCGAACAGCCTGGTACCGTGGTAGAGGTTGCTGATTCCCGTCAGCCCGTACGCCGAGTTGAGCGGATTGAGAATCGGCGCGCTCCACGGCCGCGGCAGGAACGCGCGCTTGGCGGGGTACCAGTCGCCGGGGTTCCAGTAGGCCTCGACGAAGGCCTGCGAGAGCGGACCCAGCCGGTTGATGTCCCACAGCCCCTTGATCATCCAGTACGGGATGCGCAGCTCGTCCCACGCGTCCTGCTGCAGGTGCCAGGTCAGATCGAGGGCGTTGACGCGGTCGAGCAGACGGAAGTTGTCGGTCTCGCCCCACACGATCTGCTGCCGGCCGAGGCGAAAGCTGAGCGGGAGCTGCTTGAGCTTGAGATCGATGTACGCCTCGCGCAGCCGGTTCTCGAAGCGCAGACCCTCGCGCCCCTTCAGGCTCGCCAGGCGGTTCTCCGAGTAGAACTTCGGGTATCCCGGGAAGGGCGGAAAGTTGGCGTAGGTTGGGTTGCTGATCTCATTGCCGTAGATGTCGTCCTGGGCGAAGCCGGGCGTCAGATCGTAGACGCTGTCGTAAACGCCGCGATAGAGGACGAACATCTTGGCCTGGCGCAGGTAGGGGAAGTCGTAGCGACCGATCAGCTTCCCCTGGTAGAGCATGTCGTAGTCGAGACGCAGCTTGAGGGTGTTGCGCTGCTGCACCAGACCGTACTGATCGATCGCGGGATGACGAATGAGATTCTGCGCCGCGAGGTTGCCCGAAATCTCGATCGGGCCGTAGCGCGGTAGCGCTGCGGCCTGCGGCACGACGAGTAGCCCCGCCAGCAACGCCCCGGCCAGCGCGACGGCGCACCGGGCCCTACCGCGCGGCCTGCGGCTCCCCCCCAAACTGTATCCCGGCATGATAGCCTCCCCCGGCTGGTATTGCGGATCCCCGGCGGTCGGCGCCCAAGAGGACGAGCAACGCTCTCGGCCGCGATGAGGGCCGGTCCCCCGTCATCGTGGCCGGGGCGACAGCTACCGGATGCACGCTGCCGGAAATTCTCTCTCCCGGCACCGCTCCGCGGTAGGACTGCACACCAGAAAGCGTGCCACCCGAGCCGTCCCGCAGGCTTGCCGCGTTCCGGCGCAGCAGGGCGTCGCAGCTTCACATCACTGCGAAGGTTCTTCCGAGTGCTTGGAAAGCGCAGTGCACGCGGCTACGGCTCGCCGCTGGCGATACGGCGCAGCGACGCGGGATCGAGCAGGCCGACCTCGTGCCGCGCCGAGCCGACGATGCCCGCCTGCTGCCACTTGCTGGTGATGCGAATCGTCGTCTCGACCGTCGTGCCGATCATGTCGGCGAGCTCGTGGCGGGTCACATCCAGCACCGTGACCCCGTCCTTCTCGCGGCCCATCTTCTCGGCCAGAGTGAGCAGCATGCGCGCCAGCCGCTGCTCCACGCGCTCGAGCGCCAGGGAACGCAGCCGCTCGTGGGCCTCGCGCAGGCGGACTCCGACCTGATCGAGAATCGCCGAGCGCAGGCTCGGGTACTTTTGACACAGGTCGCGCGCCAGCGAGGCCGGAAGCCGCCACACCACCGAGTCGACCGCGGCCACCGCCGAGGCGGGGTAGACCCGCTTCTCCACCGCTACGACGGCGCCGAAGAGCTCGCCCGGCGGGATCACCTGGAGAACGATCTCGCGGCCCTCGGGGTTCGACTTGATGATGTGGACCAACCCTTCTTTGACCGCCCAGAAGCTCTCCGCCGGCTGCCCCTCCGTGAAGATCCGCCGGCCCGCGGCCACCCGCTGCTCGCGCGTCGCCGCCGCCACTTCGGCTCGCTCCGCGGCCGGAAGAATGCGGAATCCCTTCAAATCCTGCACGCGCGCCCCCGCCCACCGGTAAGTATGATGCAAATCATAACGATCCGAAAAGCCATCCCCTAACCTTGCCCGTGTGCCGCGAACGGCGCTTGGAAATGGCCGAGAGGAAGCACCTCCGCTTCCACCTCGTGCCCGAAGACGACCACGAACAGGAAAGGGCTATCAAATGAGCACGACACTGGACAACCTCGGCCGCGACCATCAGCACGTGCTCGCCCGGCTCGCCGCCGTCGAGCTCGCGCTCGGCGACGAGGGCGGCCCCCCGATCGCCGAGTTCGCCTCCTTCCTCGAGCGCGAAGTCAGGCATCACTTCGAGGTCGAGGAGCAGGCGCTGTTTCCACTGCTGGCTCGCCATCTCGGTACCGAGCAAGGGCCGTTGGCGGTCATGAACGCCGAGCACGCGACATTCCGCGAGCTCCTGGCCGACCTCGTCGACGGTGTCCACGGCGGCGACGACGCGCGCGCGGAAGCTCGCGCCCGCGACATCATCGCGCTGCTGCGCGCGCACATCGACAAGGAGGATCACGTCCTGTTCCCGATGGCTTCCCGCCTTCTCAGCCCGCAGGAGCAGAAGGAAGTGGACAGACAGGCGGCCGCCCTCGCCGCCCCGGAACAGCCCTGAGAGCAAGAGCTACGGGCAGCTGGGCGGATTGAAATCGAGCTGGCTGGTAGTGACGATCGACGTCCACGGCCCCGCCGGCACCTCGCTCTCGTCGACGAAGCGCCAGTTCGTCGGGCTGATGCCCTCGGTCAGGCCGAGGCAGTCGCGCACCGCCGGCGATACGTCGAGTCCGGCACGCTGGTTGACGCGGCTGCGCGGCTTGCGCGGGCCGAAGACGTAGTGGAAGTCGTTGTCCTTGAACGGCCCGACGTCTTCCCACTGCGCGTAGCAGGTGTTGCCGCCGTGGGCGATCTTGACCCAGTGGTTCTTGACCGCCGAATCGGTCGGCGGAATTGTCGTCGTCTTCGCCCAGGGAACGACGTCGGCGACGTTCCACTTCGGCGCGCCGTTGCCGTCCAGGTCGTCGTAGGGTAACGCCACGTAGAAGGGATTCTCCGCCGGCGTGAACGCCGACGGCAGGTAGCCGCTGCGGTTGGTGGGATCGTCGACTCCGCCGTAGTGCGCCTGCCAGCACTCGTCCCAGGCGCTGACGTCGTTGGCGATGTAGCCGTTGTCGGCCGCGGCCGGCTCGCCCACCCAGAAGATCGTCGTCGACACGTTCTCGTGCAGCGTAACCAGATGACGGGCGAGGCTGGTGCGCTGCGCCCCGTTGGCGTCGAACGCCGTCACCCACCAGTAGATGTTCCCGGCGCCGTTCCTTCCCGCCTGCCGGACGATGCGCCGCCACAGGCTGGCGCTGGGCGTGAAGACCGTGTCGGAAATCACCTTTCGCGGCGACGGGAACTCCACCACGCGCCGGAACGAATCGAAGCCGCTGAAGCTGATGCGATAGCTGACCGCACCGCCGCTGCCGTTCCAGGCGAACGTCGGCACGGTGTCGCGGAGGACCTCGGCGCCGTCGGCGGGCGCGGCCAGGGCCACGTCCGGACCCGCCGGCCGCGGCGGGTGGCCGGGATTGAGCACGTACTGGTCGAGGGCACGCGGCGGGTTGTAGGGCACGTAGCCGCGGGCCTCGGCCCGGGCGTAGAAATCGTCGATGCGCCGCGCCCGCGTGGGGTAGTCGATGGCCAGCACGGTCTTGCCGGCGTCGCGGAACAGGTCGAGCCAGGCGGTGACGTGGTCGGTGTCGTAGCGCCTCTGCGTGCGATTACCGTTGGTCCAGGTATCCTCGGCGCCGATACCGTCGACGGCGGCGATGTAGGTCGGGTCGACCACCGCCAGCTGCGAGCCGTTCTGGGGATAGACCTTGAAGCCGGTCACGCCGCGGGTCACGCGGGCGTAGTCGGCGATCGCCTTGACGAAATCGACCATGTCCTGCGCCGCAGTCGGCCGCTGATTGTTGCCGTCTGGCCCCCAGTACTCGAAGGCGTCGATGACGTCGAGGTACACGCCGTCGAACCCCTGATCAATGATCTGGTCGAGATAGGCGGTGGGCGAGCCGAAGATGATGCTCTGCCAGGCCGGGTCCCAGTAACGAACCTTGAAGTTGTCGGGATAGGCGGGATTGGCCGGGCCCAGCCAGCTCGGCGAGCCCGGCGTCCAGTCGCTCTGCCAGTAGTAGCGATAGCTCTCGGCCTCGCCGATGCTCAGGTAGGCGAGCACCGTGTGCGCCCCGCCCGCTTTCAACGTCGCCACGTCGGCGGCCGAGAGCTTGCCCGCGGCCGAGCCGTCGAGGCTGTAGTCGGTGACGATGGCGTCGAAGGGCGATGCCGCCGCCTGGCTGATGTCGAGGTTCTGCAGCTGGTAGAGAACGCTGCGCGGCTGCGCCCAGGCGGATGAGCCCGCCCAGAGCAGCGCCGCTCCGATCACGGCCCAAAGACGAAAGGTCATATGGGGCAAAATAGCTTCGTAGGTTTCGCTTGGGAAGGAAAAACCTGCCGTCGCGTGTTGAAACTTGCGCCGAATTAGGCAAGGTCCGAACCATCGAGGGAAGGAGACGAGATGAGTAACGCCCGCACGATCGACACGGGGACGGAGGACCTGCTCGCTCGGGTCGAGGACCGTGTCGCGATCCTGACGATGAACCGCCCGCAGCGGCGCAACGCACTCTCGAGCGGCATGCTCGAGGGCCTGGCCCGGGCCCTGCGCGAGGCCGAGACCGCCGCGGACGTCGGCTGCGTGGTGCTCACCGGCGCGGGCGGCGCCTTCTGCGCCGGCGGCGACGTGAAGACGATGAGCGAGGGCTCCGGCGTCGGCGGCGAGGGGTTCAGCCTCGACGCGATGATTCATCGCCAGCGGTTGAGCCAACGCGAGACCGCGGGACGTCTCTACGAGATGCCCAAGCCCACCATCGCCGCGATCCCGGGCGCCGCGGCCGGGGCCGGTCTCTCTCTCGCCCTCGCCTGCGACCTGCGCGTGGCCAGCGACAAGGCCCTGCTCACCACCGCCTTCGCCCGCGTCGGCTTCAGCGGCGACTACGGCGGCACCTTCTTCCTGACGCAGCTCGTCGGCTCCGCCCGGGCACGCGAGCTCTACTACCTCTCCGAACGCGTTGACGCGGCGGCGGCCGAGCGTCTCGGGCTGGTGAACCGGGTGTGGCCCGCCGACGTCTTCGAGCAGAAGACGCAGGAGCTCGCCCGCCGTCTGGCGAGCGGGCCCGCCGTCGCCTATCGCTACATGAAGGAGAACCTGAACCGCGCGGTCGGCGGGGATCTGGGCGACTGCCTCGACCTTGAGGCCACGCATCACATCCACACCGGCCTGACGGAGGATCACCGCGAAGCGGTGCGGGCCTTCATCGAGAAGACCGA
>CAZYMF010000084.1:10863-19098 GCA_964648215.1 uncultured Binatia bacterium (SeqCode)
CGACCTCATCGCCGAGCTGCCCGACGGGCTGCACGTGGCGCTGTGCGGCGCCGGCAGCCCGATGCCCGATCCGGCCCGTTCCGGGCCCTGCGTGGCCGTCGTCGCCGGTAAGACGCTGTTCGAAGTCGATGCCGGCTCGGGCGCGGCGCGCAACCTGCTGCGCATGCGCCTGCCGCCGGGCCGGATCACGGCGCTGTTGCTGACGCACTTCCACTCGGATCACATCGATGACCTGGGAGAGGTAGCGATGTGGCGCTGGACGGGCGCGGCGCATCAGTCACCTCTGCCGGTGTACGGCCCGCCCGGCGTCGAGGAGGTCGTCGCCGGATTCAACCAAGCCTACCGCCTGGATTCGAGCTATCGCACGGCTCATCACGGCCCCACCGTGGCTCCGCCCAGCGGAGCCGGAAGCGAGGCCCACCCGTTCACTCTCCCGGCGCCCGGAGGGTCGGCCGTGGTGTGGGATCGTGACGGAGTGAAGATCACGACCTTCCAGGTCGACCACGAACCGGTCAAACCGGCGGTGGGGTACCGGTTCGACTACGGTGGTCGGTCGGTGGTGATCAGCGGCGACACCAAGAAGTCGGCGACGGTTCAGCACGAGGCTGAGCACGTCGATCTGCTGGTGCACGAGGCCCTGGCGCCGCAGTTGGTGGCGGTGATCACCAAGGCGGCCGCGGCCGCCGGCCGTCACAACATCGAGAAGATCACCCGCGACATTCTCACCTATCATACCACGCCGGTGCAGGCGGCCGAGATCGCGCAGGCCGCGGGCGTGCGTCACCTGCTCTTCTACCACATCGGCCCGCCGCTGCCGTTGCCCGGCCTCGCGTCCGTGTTCCTCGAAGGTGTCGGCAAGGCATACTCCGGCAAGGTGACCCTGGGACGGGATGGGACAATGATATCGCTGCCGCGCGGCTCCGATGCGGTCGAGGTCTCCAACGTGCTCTAGTTCTCCAGGAGCCCTTGAAACACTCCGGGCCCCCTTTGTGTCATCCCGCCCGGTGTTGCGAGGCCGCGCCGGCGCGCGCCCCAGTTCCCGGCGATTGGCCCTGGGTCCGCGTATCCCGTTCAGGGGGTGGCGGGCGGGCGCATGTCGATTGGGACGTAATCGTTGGATCCCTTGCGCAGGTTCACGAAGAATAGCTCGGGCAGGCTGAAGAGCACGCCGGAAAGGCCGGCGCCGAGAGATCGCCCGTGGTCGATCGGCGCCAACCCGAGGCCGATGCCGCTCTCCACCGCGCTCGCGGCGAGGTTGACGGCGCCGAGCACGGGGCGCAAGAGGACAGTCCGGTCGGTGAAGAACACGAAGAAACCATCCTCTTCCCTGGGCCGGTAGAGCGTCGAGGTCCAGACGTTGGACTCGCGCAAGGCGACCAGTAGCGGTAATTCACGCGCGTCCATCCGCTCGATTTGATAGTGGCGAAAGGAGGGGAGCTCGATCGTCGCGGTGACCGCGTAGTTTGATCGAACGCGCCAGGCAGAGACGAACGGAATGAAGTTGAGCCCGGCGATCGGCGCTATGTAGCCGCCGAGGCGGTGCCGCGAGGCGCTTTGGAGGTTCTCGGGTTCGACACCGGCCTCGATCAGAGCCGTTTTGATGGTACGGAAGATCTCGGTTACGCAGTTGCGTAGAAGCAGGTTGTAACCGTCCGTTTCCCGCAGCTCCCTTGCGTACTCGCTCTCGCGACGGCGGGCGTCCTGCAGCCATTCGATCATCTGCGGCTTGGTGAAGCGCGCTGCGGAACTGAGTCGCAACGATGCTTCGCCGGTCGGCAGCACGACGCCAGAATAAACTCGCAACACCGGCGCTCCGGACTTCGCGCGCTGCAGCTCCGCGACGCGGGCGACGGCGGTTTCCAGTTCGGTCCATTTCGCCTCGTCGAAACCGTCATCGGTCAACGCCTCGCGTACGGCTCGATCGCGATCGCGCTCCGCCTCGGCTAGGAGTCCGGGTAGTGCCCGCCGGCGATTCGAGTCCACGGGTAGGGTCTCGGCGTCATCCGGCAATGCTTCCAAGAGGATCCAGCGGCCGCTCTCGACGCTGCGCTCGAGCGCAACCAACCTCGCCATGCCGAGCAGGAACGGATAGCCCCAATCTGGACGCCGGCTGGCGATCAGGCGCGAGAGCGATTGAGCCAGGGCGTCGGCCTTCGCTCGCAGCCTCGATCGCTCGCCTCTGCCCAAACGTCGCCGTCCAGCCAACCGGTTGAGCCGATTGGCGCGCAGGCGGTGCGGACTTCCCAGTAGATCGAGAGCGGCCAGCGCGGCGTGCAAGTCGGCGAGCCGCTCCGCAAACAGAGGCTCGACGGCGGGATAGTGTGTCGCTCTGGGCGGCGGGATGAATGGCGTCGCCGGCTCGAGGGAGGCCAGCCGCCGCCCCACGTCCTGCCGGCGTTCGGCGAGGAACGACTCTCCGTATCGGGCTTTCACCCGTTCGCGCATCGCGGCGAGTGTGTGGGTGTCCGTCGAGTCCTCGGGACGCGCAGCCCGCTCGAAGAACCCCGCCCCGGGTACGCGCAGTGCGGCAGCCGGCGCCCCCTGGCGGCTGTCCGACAAAGCCTCCAGCAGCCGGGTTTCGTTCCGCAAGGCGCGCAGAAGCGCCGTCTCCCTTCCCTGTATAATGTAGCGCCGCTGGAAGGTGCGCTGGAGGATTTCGTAGGTTTGCGGGGAGGTCTCGATCTGCGACATCGAGATATTGCGATTCCCGAGCGTGCGGTAGAGGTGCTCGAACCGGCCCCAAGAGTCGCGCCGCAGGCGGACGAGACCGTCGTCGTGCTGGAAGTGATAGACCTGGTCGGCGAAGCGGATGGCGACGTGTCCGCCGCTGGAGTCGCCCTCGTTGGCCTCGATGTAGAGGTAATCGAAGGTGCTGCCGAAGGCGGACGTCGCGGTGTTGCCGAAGGCGGACGCTGCAATAAGAATGACAAGCGCCAGAGTGACCCGGATCGCGGCCATCGTCGGGCCCTGCCGCTGCTAACGCGCGCTGTCGTACCCGCGTTGAATGCCCTCCATCGCCTCTTTGTTACCGCCACCCCAGTTTTCCTTGTACACGGAGAGCTGCTGCTTCGTGACATTGGCGCGGGCGAGGCCCACGCCGATTCCTTCCCAGGTAACGGGGTCGGACTCCCAATCGGAGACTCCGCGCTTCTCGGCGAGCTCACCGATGCCCTTCAGGAAGGAGCCCGTGGACCCGCCGGAGGTGACGTACGCCTGTGTGTAGTCGGCGACGTCGGCCTTGTACGCCCGGGCACGTGCTTCATCGGGCGAGCTCGAATCGGAGCTCGATTGGGAGAACCAGCCCGACGACTTGGAGCTGCCCCCGGAAGAGTCCGAAGAGCTCTTCGAGCTGTGAGAGAAGGAGCATCCGGCGACGGCGACGACGCCCGCCAGCACTAGCGCGAGCGACCGTCCGCGAATAAACCATGCAACTTCGTGTTTGCGCATGGTTGAATGCCTCCATGATCGGAAAATCGGGGCGAGAGAATACCTTCGAATCATTCTTCTTCCTCCAATGCCTTTGATCGATTTTTTTGATCCGCATCCCGGTTTCAAACCCGTGGACCAGAAAGCGAGCTGTAACCATGTCGCGCTCAATGCTTGCTTCGGCCTTCCGTTCGCTGCCCGGGGAACAAGACACCGTCGCGGTGCGAACGATGGCCAAGAGGACCAATCCGGCCCGCAGGTGCATGCCGTCTTGCATTCTTCGCTTCGCCCCTCCAACGAGCGATTGACGCATGCCGCGCGGGATTATGCGCCGCATGGGGGATCCGTTCAAGACACCTATCCCAACCCTTCTGCCCGCGCTGAGCCGTTCGGCGGGTAGTCCAGCGTGTTCCTTTGCGCAGGCCACGGCAGCGGTCCACCCGAGACGAGTTTGCGAGCGGCTTCCGGTTCCATCGTTGGTCATGCCTTCCACCCTCCTTGGCCGGATTGCTTCGCGCTCTGCGACAATAGCTTCGCAGCATTGGGAAGATCCCAAAAGGGGTTCCGCACCGAAGGACCCTCGGCCGCCCCGTCCCGGCCTGGCACGGGTTTTGGGATCGGCGCTCGCGTTGAGTACCCGCACCCGGGAGAGGGGCGCCGCCGCCGAGAACGTCGTGGACGACCGGCACAAAGTTCGGCGTGCCTGGCGACGACACCCGAAGCAGAAGGAAGACTGAGATGAGCAGAATCGCCACCATCGGCGCATTGACCCTGGGCCTCGCGTTTCTCGGCGCGAGCGCGTTCGCACAGCAGACGTTCGTCTATCCGCAGAAGGGTCAGACCAAGGCGCAGCAGGAGAAGGACGAGTTCGCGTGCCACAAGTGGGCCAAGGAGAAGACCGGCTTCGATCCCATGGCGGCGCCGAGCTCGTCGGCCGCCACGGAGCCGGCCCCGAAGGGCGGCGCCGTACGCGGAGCGGCGAAAGGCGCCGCGATCGGGGCCATCGGGGGCGCCATAGCGGGCAATGCGGGTAAGGGCGCCGCGATCGGCGCCGGTGTCGGCGGTGCCGGCGGTGCCCTCCGCCAGCGCGGAAAGGTCAAGCAGCAGGAGCAAGCACGCCAGCAAGAGGCGGCCACGCAGAACGCGCAACGCAGCGAGTTCCAGCGCGCCTTCAGCGCCTGCATGGAAGGAAAGGGCTACACGGTGAAGTAACCGGACCGGGCGCGGACCGGCAAGCATGAGAGCGTTCGCCAATCGAGCCGCCGCCGTTGGGCTGGCGCTCACCGTCGCGGCATGCGCAACACCGATCGGCGTCAAACGGATCAGCCCGGCAGCGGCCGAGCGCTCGCTGACCGCCAATGTGCTCACCAGCGGTCACCCCAGCGCGGCTTCCGTGCAGCTTCTCAACCGGTTGGGGCTGACGCAGAGGTTCGCCAAGGAGCCGGTAACCGCCCTGCGCGAGCTGCACGAAGGGCTGGGAGGGGCGGATGAGCGAGATCGCCTGCTGGCCCTCTCCGAGCTGTCGTTCGGACACGCGCAGGCGGGCGGCCACCGCGCCTACTATCTGTCTTCGGCGGTCTACGCCTACGCTTTCCTCTTCCCCGACGATCCGCAGACGGCGCCGAAGCGCTACGATCCTCGCGTTCGCCTCGCCCTCGACCTCTACAACCGGGGCATCGTCCAGGGACTGCGAAATTCGGACAAGGAGGAGGTCGACCTCGGCGCTCGCACTCTCGCCCTCCCCTTCGGCGAGCTCGACCTCGCCGTCGATCCGTCTGGGTTCCACTACGGTGGCTACGCGCTCGAGCACTTTGTCTCCCTGACCGATCTCGAGGTGCGCGGGCTGCGCGACCGCTACCGGCATGCGGGTATCGGCGCGCCGCTGTCCGCGCGCGGCCACGGAAGCTCGGCGCAGGTGGACAAGTGGCTGCCGCCGAATCAAAAGGTCCCGGTCACGCTGCTGCTGCGCCTGCACGATGTCGGACCCGGTCTGACCAGCGGGCACGTTCACGGGACGATCGAGCTGTACGATACCGACTCGAGCGAAGCGACCAAGATCGGCTCTTACAGTGTCCCGCTCGAGTTCGACCCCACCGCCGCGCTGGCGTACCGACTCGAGGGCGCGGCGATCTGGGACTTCGAGATCGCCGGATTCCGCCGCGGCGACTTCGGCTGGCTCGGCAGCCAGCCGCGACTCGGGCTGTTCATGCTACATCCCTATGTGCCCGGGCGCATTCCCGTCGTCTTCGTGCACGGCACGGCGTCGAGCCCGGCGCGCTGGGCCGAGATGGTGAACGAGCTGATGGGCGACGCCACCATTCGCCGTCGCTTCCAGTTCTGGTTCTTCATCTACAACACCGGCAATCCCGTCGCCTACTCGGCCATGCGGCTGCGCGAGGACCTGCAAGCGGTGACCCGCGATGTCGACCCCGAGGGCCACGACCCGGCCCTCCACGAGATGGTGGTGATCGGCCACAGCCAGGGAGGTTTGCTCACAAAGATGACCGTCGTCTCCAGCGGCACGCGCTTCTGGGACAGCCGCTTCCCGGTACCGTTCGAGCAGGCCGATTTGTCGTCGGAAACGAAGGATCTGCTTCGGCGCAGCTTGTTCGTCGAGCCGCTGCCGTTCGTGAAGCAGGTGATCTTCATCGCCACGCCCCATCGCGGCAGCTTCCTGGCCGAGAACTTCCTCGGCAAGATCGCGCGCCGGCTGATCAGCGTGCCGGCAACGATCACCAAGGCGGGCGTGGAGCTCGTCAAGCTGAACCCGACCGGGGCGGCGGAGACGGCATGGCGCATGCCGACGGCGATCGACAACATGGATTGGTCGAATCCCTTCCTGCGCACTCTGGCCTCGCTGCCGATCGCCCCGGGCGTGCACGCGCACTCGATCATCGCGGTGAAGGGTGAGGGCCCGCCGGAAGACGGCGACGACGGGGTAGTCAAGTATACGAGCGCCCACATCGACGGAGTCGAGTCGGAGCTCGTGGTCCGCTCGGCCCACTCGTGCCAGTCCGATCCACGAACGATCGAGGAAGTACGCCGCGTCCTCTACGAGGAGCTGGGGAAGCAATGATCAGGGCAACGTTCCGCGGCATCGCGCTCCTCGCCGCCGTTCTGCTCACCTTCTGGTGCGGTCTCGCCCTGTGGTTCGACGGCCCGCCGGCGCGCGGCGTGGCCGCCGTGCTGGCCGGCGGATTCGTCCTGGGCGCGATCCTGGTCGCTTTCCTCGTCCGGCCCGGCCGCCGCGCCTTCCTCGTCTGGCTGCTGGGAACCGGATTGGTCCTGGGGTGGTGGCTGTCGATCGCGCCGAGCAACGACCGCAGCTGGATGCCCGACGTCGCCCGCCTGCCCCGGGCCGAGATCGACGGCGACCGACTCACCATCCACAACGTGCGCAACTTCGACTACCGCTCGGAGACCGATTTCACGCCGCGCTGGGAGGACCGCACCTACGACCTGCGACGCGTGCGTGCGGTGGACATGTTCCTCTCCTACTGGGGACCGAGAGCCATCGCGCACACCATCACCAGCTGGGAGTTCGATGACGGCAGCCACCTGGCAATCTCGATCGAGACCCGCAAGGAGGTCGGCGAGTCGTACTCGGCGGTACGCGGCTTCTTCCGCCAGTACGAGCTGTACTACGTCGTCGCCGACGAGCGCGACGTCATAAGGCTGCGCACCAACTTCCGCGGCGAGACGGTCTACCTGTATCGGTTTCAGGCCCCGCCCGAGTTCGCTCGCGCTTTCCTGCTCGACTACCTGCGCAAGGTCAACGAGCTGGCCGAGCGACCCGAGTGGTACAACGCGCTGACGCAGAACTGCACCACGGCGATCCGCGTCCACGCGCGGAACCTCTCGCAGGCGCGGGCGTGGAACTGGCGGATTCTGGCCAACGGATATGGCGACGAGATGCTCTACCGAAACGGGCGCCTGGACACGTCGCTGCCGTTCGCCGAGCTCAGGGCGCGCAGCGACATCACAGCCAAAGCGAAGGAGGCCGGATTCGCTCCGGATTTCTCGGAGCGAATCCGCGCGGGCGTCCCGGGGTTTCGAGGCCACTCGGCCCAGCAGCCGACGCGCCAGGGATCTGCCACTACGGGAATGAGCGGAAGGTGAAGAACGTTTGCAAAACCGACAAACTTCGCCGCTGTCATCGTCCCAACGCTGGGACAGTCGCGTAAGCAAGGGCGAGCAGATCTTCCGGGCAGCATTTTTCTGCGCGTGGCACTGGCTTTGGGTAAAACAATCCGGTTGCCGACACCCAAGACCGGGGACGGCGTAGCGCCGCGAAGTGCAAAACGGGGGGGGAACAATGAGAGCGACCGACGCCCAGGGCATTTGGGCTTGGCTGGACGCCTTGTTCTGCCGCAGCGATAGCCGGCCATCCTTACTCTACGCCAGCGTTCCCTGCGGCCAGGAGACTCTGCCGTTTCCTGCTCCTGCGCCGCCTTGTCCCGACAGTGACCTTCGCAAACCTCGTGAATGCGGCAGCATGCGCGAATGGGAACAAAACTAATGTCCTTGGCGCGCTTGAAGACGCGCGCGCGGGGACAACCTCGTCAGCGTCGCCGCCGACGTGCCGGCCAATGCCAACGGCGTGATCTACGCCCTCGGCGGCTTCTCCGGCGGCCTTGCCTTGTACGTCAAGGACGGCGTGCTGTCCTACGAATACAATCTGTTCGAGATTCAGCGCACGCACATCAAGGCCAAGGGCAAGCTGCCCACCGGCAAGGCGAAGATCGAGGTCGAGACGATTTATGTCGAGCGCAAGCCGGCCGGTCCGCTCAAGGTGGTGCTGAAAGTCGA
>CAZYMF010000085.1:0-19072 GCA_964648215.1 uncultured Binatia bacterium (SeqCode)
ACCGGGGTGAACGTGTCGGTCGGCGTGCTCGTCGGCGGCACCGGGGTATCGGTCGACGTGACCGTCGGCGTCGCGGTGTCCGTCGGCGTCTGCGTCGGCGGCACCGGGGTGAACGTGTTGGTCGCCGTCGGCGGCAGGGTGAAGGTCGCGCTGGGCGTCGCGGTTGCCGTCACCGTGGGCGTGACCGTAGGCGTGTTCGTCGCCAGGGGAGTCCACGTCGCCGTCGCCGTGGGCGTCGGAGTCACCGGAGCACTCTGATAGGAGGCCAGCACCTCGGCTGCCGACAGAGAGCGGCGATAGATCTTCACTTCATCGAGACCGCCGGCGAAATTGAAACCGGCGCCGTTGTACGAGCCCAGGTAGACGCCATTCGAGGTCGAGGTCAGCGACCCGGAGTGGGCCTCGCTGCCCACCTCGGACCCATTGACGTAGAAGTGCACCGCCGCGCCGTCGAACGTGACTGCCACGTGGGTCCACACGCCGACCGGGATGCTCCCGTACGAGCCGATAGCGGCGTAGCTCCACAGGATGCTGTCGGCGTATGTAAGCTGGCCGCTGCTGATTGCCAGCGAGTACTGCTGCTCCTTGTGGACGAGGACACGGTAGCCGTCGGTCGCGGTCGGCATCACCCAGGCTTCGATGGTCAAGCCCGGGCCGGTCACGTTCAGGCTCGACGTATTGGCGATGACAACCTGGTCGTTGGCGCCGTCGAAGGTGCCATCGCCGCCGACCCGCCCGCTCCCCCAGCCCATGCCGTTCTGCGCCGTGCCGTTGTTTCCAAAACCGCTGCCGTCGTGAACGACGGTGCCGCTGCCCTCGTCGAAGCTCCAGTAGCCCACGGGCACGGTGGGGCTCGGGGTCGGGGTTGCCGTCGGCACCGTTGGCGTGGGAGTTGGGGTCGGCACCGTTGGTGTGGGAGTCGCGGTCGGCCCCGGCGGCGTCGGCGTTGCCGTCGGGGTCGGCGTCGAGCTCGGGGTCGGCGTGTCGACGGAGACCGCAGTCAGGCAGCCGGCCCCGGCGACCTCGCTGCCGATGAACCCCTTGCTGCAGTCGGAGAACTGCTCGACGATGCCACTCCAGAGATAGGAGTTCATGATGTAGGTGTTGGGTTGGCCAGTGCAGGACGTGCTGTCGTCGTGCGGTGCGTCGAAGTTGTGGCCGATCTCGTGAGCCACCAGCTTGACCATCAGATCGTTGGTGTTGCTGATGTCCTGCGACAGACCGACGCCGTATTGCTTGCTGCACAAACCAGGCAAGTAGGCGATCCCCACCACGTTGCTGTCGAGATCACGCCCGGTGAACAGGTGCGCGAGGTCGGCGGTGTAGACGGGGGAGCTGAGGTTGTTCCTGTAGTTGCCGAACTCGACGAGAAGGTTCCCAGGGTTGGTCGTGGAAGAGAACGGATCGGAGGCGGTCGTGTAGACCACGGTCGTGGCCACCTGCAACGTCACCCCGACGTCGGCGCGATAGATGCCGTCGACGACGTTGAGAATGGCCTGCATGTCGGCGGCGGAATTGGCGCCGTGCGAGGAGTAGTACTCGTAGTCGGCGACCAGGGCGATGTCGGCCTGCTCCAAGGAGCCACTGGCCAGCGCGGTGATCGGCGCGGCCAACGAACCACCCAGGGCCGCGGCGGCGGAGCCAAAAGACCTCGAGCGCAGCGGTTCGTGGTCCATGCCGCAGGTCACCGGCGGGCCCTCGTCGCTGGTATCCGACAGGCGGTAGGCGATCATACTGCCGGGGGCGGCGTTCTGGAAGAACCGCCGCGCGGGTCGGATGAAGTACAGCTCCTCGGGCGTCCAGATGACGCCGTCGAGGACACCGTTTTGCAGCGTTACCCGCACCCACGATCCGGGCTCTCCCACCAGCTCGCCGCGATAGAAGACTGTGCTCGGTGCCTCCTCGGTCTGTGTGCCGTTCCCGATCCAGAGGACGCGTGAGTTGGCCGTGAACAGGTCGTTCGGCTCCAAGCTCAGATCGAAGTGCCGGCCCAGGGTGTCGAAGGCCATGCGCAGCTTTCCGGGCAGCGCCGCGGCGTAGCCGGCCGAGAGTGGTGCTCGCGAGGTCACCACCGGCTCGAAATAGTGAACGCCGGCCGGGATGCCCTCGCCTGACGCGGCCGACTGCGCGAGGGCCGGGGCCGCGCAGAGAGCGACCGCCAGCGTGAGGATACCCGAAAGGAGCACCCGTGTAGTCTTGCCGGAGGAGCCCGGCAGCCTACGCCAGCAAACGACATGCGGTATCAAGTGTGCTCGTGTCGACTCAATTGGCTGATCGCCCGACTTCACCGGTTGACTCGCTTTCTGGGACTCGCAGTCGCGTTACTGATCAGCGAATTCTGTGCCACAAACTTGCCGGGTGAGTCTACGCTCCGACGCGGGATTTCGGGCCGTGCAAGCGACGTTCTGCGGCATCACTCGGCTCCGAGACGTCAGTGAATGATCACATCGGCTGCGACACCGGCAGGCCGGCGGCGGCGCGGGCGGTGAGCGTTGGTGGGCAAGGGCGCTTCAGTCTTTGCCCGACAGGTAGTCGGCGAGCAGGCCGCGGCTGTGCTCATCGTCGTGGCAATCGATGCAGAGGTTTTCCCAGTTGCTGCCGTCGGGCGGGTTGTTGTCGTGATTGCCGTCCTTGTGGTGAACCGTGAGCAGGTGCAGCGTGGCGGCGTCGAACTCGCGGGCACACTTGGCGCAGATCCATCCGTGGAGCTCGAGTGAGCGGGCCCGGTAGCCCTGCGAGCGGGCGACGGCCGCGGTCTTGGCTTCACGGATGAGATCGTCCATGTTCGCGGCGGCCTTCGCGGCGGGGCGCCGCTTCGGCCGGAAGCTGCGGGTTGCCATGCGCGGATTATAGCGCCGCGACGCAGCGCCGAGAACTCCCGCCGGGCGGTGGCCACCTTGAGAACGGGGGCCGGTATCCACCTTGTGGCTGCCGCGAGCATTGGATACAAACCCGGGCAAGAGGTGGATCGTGGCCACACCTGAAGAGCTGTACGATCGAGCGGTCGACTGTGTCGCCGACGGCGATCTCGACGGCGCCATCGCCGGGTACCGGGAGGCCTTGGCACTCGACCCGCAGTTTGCCGATGCCTGGGAGGGGCTCTCGATGGCGCTGGCCGACAAGGAGATGTGGGACGAGGCCATCGACGCTGCCCGGCGAGTGGTCGACCTGACCCCCGACGATCAACTGCCCTACACCAATCTGTCGCGCATCTACCAGCGCGCCGGCAACGTCCCTGAAGCCGAAGCCTGGGCCGCCAAGGGAAGGATGATCGACTGGAAACGGCAGCTGAAGGGGGAGTCGTAGTCGGGTTCGGCGCCGCGGCCGCATCCGCTCAGAACCGATCGGAGAGCCAGTACAGCGATCTCTCCGGTGGGAACAATCGCTGGAACAGGTCCTCGTGGTCGACCTCCTCGGGGCTCAGGGCCAGCTTGGCGGCCAATCGTTCGCGCGAGAGCACGCGCCACATCCAGAAGACGTCCTCGACCGTCCGCGACGTCGCGCCGCGCCGGCGAAGCAGCTCGAGCACTCCCGGGGCGGCGGCAAGCTGGGTGAGCGTCCCCGGTCGGGACGCACCCTCGACACCGTGGAGACGGCAGATCAGATCCGCCAGGGCCTCCTCGTGTCCGGGTAGATGGCCGTGCTCCATCACCAGATAGTAGTCGTACAGCGTCGTGGCCCGAGCGTAGGCGACGACGGCCCCGTCTGCGCCACGCAGGCGGGCGACGAGGAAGTCCTCGTCGGGGTTGCCGGCGTAGCGCAGCTGCCCCAGCCAGTACGGGCGGGAGCGAACCGTCGTCCCGGGCAAGCGGCTGCTGTAGCCGTCGTAGAGGTGCATGACCGCGTCGAGATCGCGCTCGGGCACGAACGGCTCGATCACGAAACGATCGGCAACCGCGGGGCGCGCCGGATCCAGGAAGACGAAGAGCCGCCGGTGCGAGGCCCAGCCGTGGCGACCGTAGAACGGCAATCGTACGGCGAAGAGCAGGGAAAGGTCGAACCCGTGCTGCTCCATGGCAGCGAGGGCGTGGCGCAGCACGGCGGAGGCAACGCCGTGCTCACGATGCGTCGCCGTCGTGAACACGTTGCCGACGCCGGCGACCCGAAGCGTGGCGCCGCCCACCCGCACCTCCTTTTCGAACACTTGGAGAGTGCTGACGATGCGGCCGTCGTCGACGGCGACGAAGCACAGGTCATCGCGAAAGCCGGGGTCGTGCTCGAAGTAGCGCGCGAAGAACTCCCGGCTGATCCACTCGCCGAGGAGGTCGAGCACGGCCGAGCGTTCACGCGTCTCGATCGTCCGCACGGCAATGGGGGTCGACTCCGTCGGGCTCATGTGCTCCGGCGCAGTGTAGCAGCCGGCGCGAGGGGGGGACAGCTCGCCTGGCGCCGGCCGGGTGCGGACGCCTTGCAATTCGACGGGTGATTCTACAACGTGGCGCATCATGCCCGTGAAACCCATGACCGAGGTCGTCAAGGTCGGACGGCGCGGGGAGGTCTCCCTCTCGCGCCGGGTGCGAGCGGCGTTCTCGCTGCAGGAAGGCGACGAGCTGCTGTTGTCGGTCGAGGACGATCAGCTGGTGCTGCGACGAAAGGCGCGCCGCTTTCACGAGTATCTGGCGGACAATCTCAATCCCAAGAGTTGATCCCCGGGAGATCTCATTCCCCGCCACGCTCGCGCCGCGCACCCCAGTGGTCCCAGTAGGTGACCTCCGCCACCGGACGGCGCCGGGTCGGACCGTAGCGGCCAATGGGAAAGCCGAGCGGAATCAGCGCCACGGCCTCGGTATCGTCGGGGATCCCCAGCTTCGCCTTGATCTCGTCCTCGTAGAGCAGGTGCAGGGTCGTCAGTGTCGCCCCCAGACCCATCCCACGCGCCGCCAGCAGGATGTTCTGTACGGCGGGAAAGATCGACGCGTAGAGCGCCGCCGGGCTGCGGCGGCCACCGGCCGCGGGTGGCGGCAGCGGGCGCGGCACCATGCACACCAGCAGCAGCACCGGGGCTTCGTCCATGTGCTCGGCGAGATGCGTGGCCGACTGCACCATGCGCATCTGTGTCCGCAGGTCGTCGGCCGAGAGTGGCGCGCCGCGCTCGGCCGCGGCGGCGGCGTTGGCGGCGGCGTACAGATCCCACGCCTTCTTGTAGCGCTCCTGGAGGAAGCGTTTGCGCTCGGGGTCGCGCACCACCAGGAAGCGCCACACCTGGGTGTTGCTGCCGCTCGGGGCCTTGGTGCCGGCCTCGAGAACACGCCAGAGCAGATCGTCCGGAACGGGGTCGGGCTTCAAGCGGCGCAGCGCGCGTTGCGTGTACAAGGCCTCGAACAGTCCGATCTCGTCGTTCATCGTCATCCTCCTGTGCCTCCGCGGGCGCGTCGTCCCAGCTTGCGTGAGGTGGGCGAGCCGGTCAATGCGCGCCGGCTCCGTTGGTCGCGCGTGGGCCACCGATCCGACGCGCCTTCCGCTTCAGCGTCCTCGCCCACGCGGGCATGACCGCGGGCTACGACCGCTTCCTCGAAGGGAGCTGAGGTGGCCGTCGACAGCTCGGATGATCACCGCCGGCGGCTCCGTAGCGCGGGCTTCGCCCGCAACCCATGTCGGGTGTCGGGAGTCGGGCGTGCCCGGTGGCGCAAATCTTCGCGCCGCGCGCAGACTTGTGGAAGTAGTAGATCAGGAAGGCCCACCGGCAGGGACCTGGCGGGTGACGTCGACCGGGATACCCCAGGCGTTCTCGATGACCGTTGCGGCGCGGTCGAGATCGATGTGGTCGGCCAGCCCCGCGTGGCCCGCGGCGGCCGCGAAATCGTCCCGCAGCGCCTGGGCGCGGTTGTAGATGTCCTCGTTGACTTGCAGCAGGACGCGCCCGTCGTCGAGCTGAGCCACTTTGACCGGCTCGTAGATCACCCACACCAGGGTGCCGTCGGGAACCTCGTGGAAGAGCCGCTCGACGTCGGCGGGACGCAGTCGAATGCAGCCGTGCGTGGCGTACTTGCCGACGCTCCAAGGGGCGTTGGTGCCGTGGATGCCATAGTCGCCCGCCGACAGCTGCAACCAATATTCGCCCAGCGGGTTGTCGGGGCCGGGGAGAATCCTGGTTCGAACCCGCTCTCCGCGCTCGCGCATTTCCGCCTGAATCGCCGGCGGCACGTGCCAGGTCGGCTTGTGTCGCCGGCTGATGATCCTGAAGCGGCCGGGCGGAGTCTCCCAGTCGGCCCGGCCCACGGCGACGGGAAAGTGGGCCATCAATTGGCGCTCCTTGAACCAGTACAGGGTTCGGTCGACCACGTCGATGACGATCCCGTCCGCCAGCTTGGCGGGGACGACACGCTGATTGGAGAGCAGCAAATCCCGACCGATCCTCAGCCGACGAGGATCGGTGATGCCGTTGATCGTGGCCGCCAGCGACACGGACATGCCGAACCGGGCGCCGATGCGACTGAGCGTGTCCCCTGCCTCCACCCGGTAGTGAGCCTCCTGCCCCACGACCTGGTGATACACCGGCAGGGTCGCAGCGGTCGCCGGCCAAGCCGCAGCGAGCAACGCTAGGGCAACGAACCAGGCTGGCAGACGAAGCATCCCCTCGGTCCCTCGTGACGAGCTAAACAGAATAGCAGCATCAGACAAGATCGCGAGAGCAAGAGGCTCCAACCGCCGCGCCCCCGTGATCGCTGCGACATCTCGCGGCAGCAAATCGTCACATTTTGCCGCTCCGGCGGTTCTCATGCACGATTTGGGGCACCACCGTCACATCAGATCAGCACTCTCTTCTATGGAATCAACCAATCAGCTCCAGCTCGACTGTGCCACCACCCTTGGCACGAGGCCTGCTACTGAACCAAGGCAGGAAAGGATCGGCTCATGATCAAGCTCACGTGGCTCCCCAACTGGCAAGCATACGTCGTGAGGCGAGACGGGCGGATCATCGGGATGGTGTGCTGCAAGATGCCGCTGCCGTTCAGGTTATCGGTGGAGTTCGCGTAACCGGCACCGGCGTCCGCGCCACCTGGAAGGACCATCCGCAGGAGAGGCTGATGAAACGACAAGTCCAGAGGTCAACGATGCTCGCATTGGTGCGGGCGGTCCAGGATTCCGCCAGGTCCGACGACGAAGTCGTGGCCATCATCGCTCACATGCTCAGAACGCGCCGGGTGGTTCTGTGCGGCACCTTCGCCGGCCGCCGCATCACCACAGCCGCCCGCGCCTGCAACATCTGACAAGCCCCGCCGTACGGGCAGGGTCGGATTCTTTCCGGCCCTGTCCTCCCTCCTAAAATCACCGTCCGTGCCGGCGAGGTGATCCTCGCAACGACTTCCCGACCGCGCGCTCAGTGCCCTTTCCAGCACGGGGTGCGCTTCTGGACGAACGCGCTCATGCCCTCCTGAGCGTCCGCCGCGAGGGCGTTCATGCTCATGATCTCCTTGGCGTAAGCATAGGCTTTGGGCTGATCGAGATCGATCTGGGTGTAGAAGGCCTGCTTGCCGATCGCCACTGTCAGCGAGCTGGCGGCGGCCACCTGCTCGGCCAGGGCACGTGTCTCCGCTTCCAAGCGCTCGGCGGGGACGACGCGGTTGACCAGGCCCCACTCGGCGGCCGTGTGCGCGTCGATCGGCACGCCTGTGAGCAGCATCTCGAGCGCCCGCTTGCGGCCGACGGCGCGCGAGAGCGCCACCATCGGCGTGGTGCAGAAGAGGCCGATCTTCACGCCGGGGGTGGCGAAGCGAGCCGCCTCGGCGGCCACCACGAGATCGCAGGTGGCCACGAGCTGGCAGCCGGCGGCCGTCGCGATGGCGTGCACCCGCGCGATCACCGGCTGCGGGATCGACTGGACGGTCGTCATGAGATCGGTGCAGACATCGAAGATGTGGCGGTAGGCGTTGATGTCACGGTCGATCATCTCGGTCATATCGTGCCCGGCGCTGAACGCCGGGCCGTTGGCGGCCAGGATGATGGCCCGCGTCTCGCGCGACTGGCCGACGGCTTCGAGGCAGTCGATCAGCTCGTTCATCAGCTCCACCGAGAGCGCGTTGCGCCGCTCGGGGCGGTTGAGGGTGATGGTGGCGATCGGACCGCCGAGGTCCGCGAGTAGATTCTTGTAACCCATGGAACACCTCCCTTGCGCTGCAGCCGTCACCCCTCCGCCACGTCGTCGACCAATGTGATCGGCCGCAGCAGCTCGCACGGAATATCCTCCACGAAACGCGACGGCTTGCCCAGCACCATGCCGAGGGCGCGGTCGTAGATGTTGATCGGGTACGAGATGTAGAGATTCTGCTTGGCGCGCGTTGCCGCCACGTACATCAAGCGCCGCTCCTCCTCGACCTCGTCCTCGCCGTTGACGCTGTATGCGGAGGGAAAGCGACCTTCGACCGCCCACAGGATGAACACCGTGTGCCACTCGAGCCCCTTGGCCGAGTGGACGGTGGAGAGCGTCAGCAGGCCCTCGTCCTCCTCGCCGGCGGCGAGCACGTCGCCGACGCTGTCGGTGGGCGGCTCGAGCGCCATGTCGGTGAGCAGCGACTGCAGGCTGCGGTAGCGCAGGGCAATGGCGGCAAAGTGCTCGAGGTCCTTCTGCCGCTTGGGGTAATCCTCGCGGTGGATGCGCTTGAGGATGGGCTCGTAGTACTTCGTCACCTCGCCGAGCAGCTCGGCCGGCCTTCGCGTCCCATCGGCCAGCCGTCGCAGTAGACCGGCAAGCGCGCGCAGGTCGGTGGCGAAGCTGCGTTTGGAAAAGCTGTCGAGCTGCGCCGCCGGATCGGTGCCGGCGAAGATCCAGCCGATCAGGTCCTCGGCCGTGCGCGGCCCCACGCCCTCGAGCAGTAGCAGCACGCGGTGCCACGAGACCGCGTCGCGCGGGTTGGCCACCACGCGCAGGAAGGCGAGCACGTCCTTGATGTGCGCCGTCTCGATGAACTTGAAGCCGCCGCGCTTGACGAACGGGATCTTGGCACGGGTGAGCTCGATCTCCAGATCGAAGGAATGGAAGCTGGAGCGGAACAGCACCGCGATCTCCGGCAGCGGCACCCCCTCCTCGCGCAGCTCGAGTACCCGCTGACAGACGAAGCGCGACTGGAACCGCTCGCTCTCGGCCACCACCAGCAGTGGCGTGTCGCCATCGGCCTTGGCGGTGAACAGCTCCTTGGCATAGCCCTCGCGTGCCCGGCTGATGATGACGTTGGCGACGTCGAGGATCGGCTGCGTGCTGCGGTAGTTCTCCTCCAGCTTGATCACCCGCGCCGAGGGGAAACCCCGCGGGAAGTCCATGATGTTGCGAAAGTCGGCGCCGCGGAACGAGTAGATGCTCTGGGCGTCGTCCCCCACCACCATGACGTTGTCGTGCGTCGCCGCCAGCAGCCGCACGATCTCCGCCTGCAACGCGTTGGTGTCCTGGTACTCGTCGACCATGATGAAGCGGTACTGCTCGGAGAGACGGTGGCGAACCTTCTCGTGGGTCGCCAGCAGCTCGCGCAGCTTCACCAGCAGATCGTCGTAGTCGAGCAGGTGGCGCTCGTGCTTGTAGGCCGTGTAGCGCGCCTGCAGCTCGAGCAGATCGGGAAGGAAGTCGAGCAGGTGCGGGTACTCGGTCTCGACGAGCTCGGGCAAGGGCCGCGACTTGTTCACGGCCATGCTGAACATCTCCGCGATCACCTGCTTGCGCGGAAAGCGCATCTCCTTCTTGTCGAGCCCGAGCTGGGCACGCAGCAGGTTGACGACGTCCTCCGAGTCGCCGCGGTCGAGGATGGTGAACCCGGCCGGAATCCCGAGCGCCATCCCCTGGCGGCGCAGCACGGTGTTGGCAAAGGAGTGGAAGGTGCCGCCGGCGACGCGCTCGCAGCGGCCGTCGAGCAGCTGGCTGGCGCGCCGCAGCATCTCGGCGGCGGCGCGCCGGGTGAAGGTGAGCAGCAGGATGTGGGCGGGATCGACGCCCGACTCCACCAGGCGGGCGACGCGGAAGACCAGGGCGCGCGTCTTGCCCGTGCCGGCGCCGGCGATGACCAGCAACGGCCCGTTCAACGACGTCGCCGCGTCGTACTGCGCCGGGTTGAGCTCCTGCGCGTAGTTGATCCGAAACGCCGGCTCCCGTGGCGGCACCAGCGAACGCCGCAGCGTGTACTTGTCGGACTCAAGCGGCATAACGAGCCCGCATGCTCTCGAGTGCCCGGCGCTGGTGGTAGGCCAAGGCGTCGGCCGGATAGCGATGGTCGCGGCCGTAGACGCAGCGCCAGCGCGCATCGCAGCGTAGGTCGCAGCTCTGCCTCTCCTCCCCTTCTCCTTCTTCTCCGGTCCCCTCTCCCGCTGGGAGAGGGTCAGGGTGAGGGGAATCAAGCAGCGGCTCGTCGTTTCCTTCCCTCACCCTGACCCTCTCCCCGAGGGAGAGGGAACCCACTCTCGAAAGGTCGTGCTCTCGACCCCCCACCCGATAGGCCGCGCACGCCGGCACGTCCCAGCCTCGCTCGCTCACCGCCCCCGCCGGGCAGGCGGCAATGCACGGCTTGTCGATGCAGCCACCGCACGGATCGAACGGAGTCACCGGCGTCGACTCGATCTCGCTGTCGAGCAGCACCGCCGCGCGCAGCGCGATCCACGGGCCGAACTCGGGGTGAACCAGAACGCCGAGCAGGCTGCGAGCACCGAAGCCCGCCAGAGCCCCGAGGTGCAGGAAAGACACCGGCTCGCGCTCGAACTCGAACGGATAGAGGACGCGGCCGGCCAGGCTCTCTCGCTCCAGCACCGGCACCACCCCTCGCTCGACCACCGTCGTCGTGTAGCGGTCGAGAGGATGGGGTTCCCGGGGGACGAACTCCGGGTGCTTCTCGCCGTACACGCGAAACCCGTCCCAGAACGCGCGCCCGCCGTTGCCGATCACCACCAGCGACTTTGCGCCCGGGTGCCGTTTGCTAAGATGAAAGCGTTCGGGTACCTCGCGGTCGTAACGCGCCACCGGCAGGGCGGCAACGAGATTCAAGCCCGCGGGGGCCAACGCAGCACGTAGGGCGTCGACGAGAGGCATGGAGACACTGGACTATACCAACGCTCAGACGGCGGCAAAAGTGGCTCGCCGAGGCCGTCGAGGCTAAGCCGAGCATGCGGCAAGTGCTCGATCTACGCGGCGTGCGCTGCCCGCTGAGCTGGGCCAAGGCGAAGGTGCATCTCGCCGCCCTCCCCGCCGGCGGTGCGCTCGAGCTCATCCTCGACGACGAGAAGGGCGCTCGCGACATCCCCCGCGCCGCCGAGGCCGAAGGCTACGCCGTCGACCCGGTCGAGCACGAGCCGCCGCTCTGGCGGCTGGTCATCTACCGCTGAAGCCACCCGGCGATCGGACACACCGTCTGGTTCCGGACGACTCCGACACAAGGCACTCGCCGACCTACGACTCCATCGGTTCAGCCGAAGATGACCCACGTCGGGCCGTCGAGCAGTTGGTTCGTCGCCTTGTTGCAGTTGAGCAGGCTCTTGCCGCTCACCTCGCAGACGGTGACCGAGGCTTCGGCGCGGTTGGGGATGTACGCGACGTCGTTGCGAATCGTGATCCCGTACGGGTAGTTGAAGATCGTCGCGTCGCCTTGAGCGTCGCAGCCCGACAGACTCCCATCGCCTCCCACGTCGCACGCGACCACGCTGTTGCCGGAAGCGTCGGTCAGAAACGCCACGCCCTTGTACATGGTCATTCCGAGCAACGCCCGATCGATCGGGTTATAGGTCGACGCGCAGTTATCCAGATTCGAGTTGCACGCAAGCACGACGCTGCCCGCGACATCCTGGGTCACGATGTATCCAACGCCCTGATCGAAGACCACATCCGTCGGCGACGTAGGAATGGATTTGGCGGCGATTGGCTCCAGGCTCGCCACGTTGTAGCTGACTACGGATTTCGCCGAATAGTCGGCGACGAACAGGGCGTCGTTGGCGAGCGCAAGACCCACGGGGAAATCACTGTCGCTGATGGCCAACCCGCAGGAGACGAGTTGGTTGCCGCTTCTGGTGCACTCTTCGATTCCATCTTCCACGGAGATCAGAACGGACCGGCCGCTCATCACCATATCGATCGGCTGGCTGAAGGTGGACGCGGATGCCAGCTCGCAACTCGCAAAATCGACGATCCCAGCGGCGGTGAGCTGGCACACGTCGATCTGCCCGGAATTCTTGTTGGGAACGAACGCGACGCTCGCCGAGCCACCGCCACCGCAGCCGCAGAGCACTGTCACAGCGAGAAGAAAGAGCAACTGGTGTCGGGGCGTCCGGTGTCTCGCTTCCTTCCGGACCGTCGCGCCGGAGGTATTGGCAATCACCTGTATAGTCATTCCCTGAACGTCAATTGACGGGCCTATGACTTCATCGGCTCGCCCTTGGCGTTCTTCTCCCGCAGCATCTGGATCAGCTTCGCCGGGCCTTCGTTGCTGACGATCTCCTGGAACTGCGAGCGGTAGTTGGCCACCAGGCTGACGCCCTCGATGATCACGTCGATCACCTTCCAGACGCCGTCTTCCTGGCGCAAGCGGTAGTCGACGAGAATATCGGCGGCATTGGGACGGATGATCTTGGTCTTCACCGTCCAGTCGCCGCCGGGTTCCTTGCGGTCGCCGGTGATCTCGGCGCGCTCGTTGTTGTAGGTCTCGACGTTCCTGCCGTACGTCGTCGACAGGTTCTGCTTGAACTCCTGGACGAACTCGTTCTGCTGCTCGTGGCTGAGCCGGCGCCAGTTGCGCGCCAGCACTAGGCGCGACAGCGTGCGGAAATCGAAGCGGTCGTAGACAATGTCCTGGATCTTGGTCCGCTTCTGGTCCGCCGTCAGGCTCTTGTTGGCGAGCACGGCAAGGACGGCGTCCGTCGTCTGCTGCACCACGTCCCTCGGACCCTCGGCGGCACGCGCCGTGGTCGGGCCGGACAGTGCGAGGACGGGCGCCAGGAGGAGCGCCGCGATGACGGCCTTCGTTCGGGTGCGATGATTTCGTTGCATGGCGCTCACGGCTCACTCTCCCCGTTGTCGTCCTGGATCGTGTAGAGGTCTTCCGATTCCTGCGCCGACACGCCGCTGCGGTCGGCGATCAAGGCCTTGCGGCGCTGGATGTACGCGTTGCGCACGGCCACGTAGTAGTCGAAGGATGCCGCCTTGAACTGCCGCACCTCCTGCAACAACGTCGCCCGCGTGTTGATGAGGTCGGTGCCGCGCGCCGCCACCAGGTACTCGAACTCGACGAAGAACGGATACACCGTGCTGAAAGAGTCCGCCGCCAGGCCCACCGTGTCGCGCGGGTTGGACGGGCCGAGGAAAGGCAGCACCAGATACGGCCCTGTGCCGACGCCCCAGTAGCCGAGCGTCTGCCCGAAGTCCTCGTTGTGCTCCTCCAGGCCCCACCCGGAGGCCGGATCGAAGAACCCGGCCAGCCCGACGGTCGTATTGACGGCGAAGCGGCCCACGTCCGAGCCGGCCTGCTTGAACTTGCCCTGCAACAGGCCGTTGCCGGCCACGATCGGGAAGCGCAGATTGCCGAAGAAGTTCGACAGGCACTTCTCCACGCGCTTCGGCATGATCTTGTCCCACACCGTGGCCACCGGCACCAGGACATAGTCGTCGACCTGGTTGTTGAACCAGAAGATCTTGCGGTTCATCGGCTCCAGGGGGTCGTGTTTCGCGGCACCGGACGGCGCGGCCAGCACCGGCGACGCGCAGCAAAACCAGCCAACCAGAGCGACAGACGCCAGCGCCCGCCGGGTCAACGCCTTCATGCACTCCTCCCTCACTGGCTCTTCTCCTCGCCCTTCTTGTCGTCGCTGCCGTAGATGAACTTGCCGATCAGACTCTCCAGCATCACGGCAGACTGGGTGAAGCGGATCTCTTCTCCCGACTTGAGGTTCTGCTCCTCGCCGCCGAGCTGCAGGGAGACGTAGCGGTCGCCGAGAAGCCCGGCTGTGACGATCGACGCCGAGGTGTCCACCGGCAGCTCGAGATCGGTTCGCAGCGCCAGCCGCACCCGCGCGCGGTAGTCCTTGTCGAGCCTGATCGACTCCACCTGCCCCACCTTGACGCCGGAGATCTCCACCGGCGCGCGCGGCTTCAAGCCGCCGATCTGGTCGAAGTCGGCGAACAGGACCAGGTTGCCCGGGCCGGTCAGTGACCAGCCGCCGACGCTGATCGACAGGTACGCGATCGCGCCCAGTCCGGCGAGGACGAACAGGCCGACGATGAAGTCTCGCTTGGGCGATCGATTCATTTCGTCACACTCCCCAGAGCGCCGTGATGAAGTAGTCGAAGATCAGAATCGACAGCGAGCCGATCACCACCGTCGAGGTCGTGGCCGAGCTGACCCCGGCCGAGGTCGGCGCGCAGGTGTAGCCGCGGTAGGTCGAGATCAAGCCGATCAGCACGCCGAACACCAACGCCTTGATCAGGCTGCCGACGACGTCCTCCGAGAACACGACCGCGTTCTGCAGGCTGGAGATGTAGGTTCCGCCGTCGACGCCCATCACCGTGACCCCGGCGAAGTAGCCGCCGCCGAAGCCGCACACGATGAACAGCGCCGATAGCAGCGGCATCACGAAGATCATCGCCAGCGCCTTCGGCGTCACCACCAGATGGATCGGGTTGATCGACATCATGCGCAGACCGTCGAGCTGCTCGGTGGCCACCATGGTGCCGATCTCGGCGGTGGTCGCCGAGCCGGCCCGCCCCGTGGCCAGCAGCGCCGTCAGCACCGGCCCGAGCTCGCGCAGCAGACTCAGGCCGACCACAGCGCCCAGCGACTGCTCGGCGCCGAAACGCACCAGCGTGTTGTAGCCCTGCAGCCCGAGCACCATGCCCACCGCCAGGCCGGAGACGCAGATGATGATCAGCGACAGCACCCCCAGGTTGAAGACCTCCTGCACGAACGCGCGCAGGCGCGGCGGCGGCGTGACCAGGGCGCGCAGAATCTGGCCGGCGAACACCGTGATCTTTCCCAGGTGATCGACGAACACCAGGGTGGCCCAGCCGAGATCGCGAATCGCCTTCATCGCGACACCGCCTGCCGCCGGATCATCGGCGCCGGCTCGTCCGGAGCTTCGAGGGACTCGTCCAGCTCCTCGTTGAAGAAACCCGCCACCCAACGGTCCGAGCTCCGTTGCAGCTCGGACGGGCTCCCGGTCACCGCCCCTTCCTTGCGCAGGAGCACGACCTGATCGGCCATACGCATGGTCGACGGGATGTGGTGCGAGGAGACGAGCATCGTGATGTCCAGCTCCCGGTTGATCCGGCGCAACAGCGCCTCGATTCGTTTCACCGTGATCGGGTCGAGGCCCGAGAACGGCTCGTCGCACAGAAGAATTTCGGGCTTTGTAATGATGGCCCGCGCCAGGGCGGCGCGCTTGACCATGCCTCCCGACAGCTGTCCGGGTAGCAGGTCGTCCACGTTGGCCAGGTTGACCGCGGCCAGCTGACGGTGCACCTCGTCGGCGATCTCGCCCTCGCCCATCGCGGTATGCTCGCGCAGGGGGAAAGCCAGGTTGTCGAAGACCGTCATCGAGTCGAGCAACGCACCGCCCTGGAACATCATGCCCAGCTTGTGCCGAACCTCGTCGAGCTCGGCAGCGGCGACACGGGCAACGTCTTGTCCGGCCACCAGAATTTCGCCGCTACGGGGGCGGATCAAACCGCCGATCAGCCGCAGCACGGTGGTCTTGCCCGAGCCACTGCCCCCGAGGATCACCGAGATCTTGCCGCGCGGAAAAGCGCACGACAGCCCATGCAGGACCTCGCGCTCTCCAAACGCCATGTAGACATCGCGAAAGCTGACGGGAGCCTCTTCCGGCGGGGTCGCTACAGTCATGCCTCGACCCGCTGCTCCGCACAGCGCCTCGGACACTGCATAGGGGCAGTTGTAACGGCGGGCGACCCGAACAGCAAGACGCGACCGAAGGGGCGGTATTTTTCAGAACGCGCGGCCGCCCGTGCGGCAGCCGCGCCGTTAGGCTCTCGCCTTGGGCGAACGAGCTTTCTTCGCCGGGGCGCGCTTGCGGCCCCGAACCTTGCTCCCCCGCACCGTGATCACCGGGCAGGCGGCCGTGCGCACCACCTTCTCCGCCACGCTCCCCATCAGCATGTGCGAGAAGCCGGTGCGCCCGTGCGTGGCCATCACGATGATGTCGGCCTTCAGCTTCTTCGCGGCGTTGACGATGACGTCGTACGGCGTGCCGGTCTGCAGCACCGTGCGCGCGTCGACTTTGCGCTTCTTGAGATCCTCGCCCAGCCGCGCCAGCTGTTCGCGACCGATGCGCCGCTGCTCGTCCAGCAGCATGCCCAGGTTCGCCGACGGGCCGTAGAGATCCGCGGGAGTCGCGTAGTAGACCGGCTCGACGACGAACAGGACGACGATCTCCGCCTTGAAGGGCTTGCCGAACTCGATCGCATAGTCGAGAGCCTGCAAGGACGTGTCCGAGAAGTCGATTGGCACCAGAATTCGCTTGATCATCAGAACCCCCCGCGTCCACATACTTTGCCGCGCTGATAGCATCGGCCGGCGCCGCGACGCAACCAAGTGGAGGCCGCCCCGGCCGACGCCCTCTAGCGTCACCGGCCCCCGACCGAAGAGGATTCGGAGCCGAAGACGATGGACCGGGGTCGTGGAGCGCCTTCGCACGCCCCGCGACCCCGGTCGGCCAATGGTCAAGCCGTAGCCATCCCACGGCCGTGCTTCGCCGTGGGGCCAACGGTCACTTCGCCATCGACTTCACGTATCCGGCAACCGCGTTGATCTGCTCGTCGCTCAGCTTCTTGCCGAACGCCTGGTGCTTCTTGCCCGCCATCCCGCCTTCTTTGATGAACTTGGCGATGTCGGCTTCGCTCATCTCCTTCACCGTGGTGGCGAAGTCTCCCGGTGGCGGCTTCAACGCTTTGGCCGCCGGCCCGTCGCCCTTCCCGCTCGCCCCGTGACAGGCGACGCACTTCTTGGAGTAGATCGCCTTGCCGTCCTCGGCCCGTGCCACCGAAGCCGCAGTGGCCAAGAGCAGGGCGGCTCCGGCGATGACCGTCACCCCGGCCTTCAAGGTCCGTTTCGTCCTCATGTTCGCCTCCTTTGTCTGAGTGGACACCCGACGTTGGCGCGCTTTTTCAAAGCGCGACCGGACTGAAGCAATTGTCAGGCCCCGGGCTCGACCGCCCGGATCACTGCGGCGGCCGGCCGCGACTTTCGAACAATGAGAAGATCGGCAAACCCGAGCTGCGAGCTTACAACTCCATTCCGCAACGTGGCGCGTCTTCTCGCAGCCAGCGAGGCGGGCGGGACCTGCTCAGCATCGTCAAGGCGGGCCGAGCGGCGGCACGAGGCGCTTCTTCACCCGCCCCTCAGAGCGCCCGCCGCTGGACTTCCGTGTCGGTGGACGGAGACTCCTGGACGAGCCACGCCGCCAGATTGCTCGCCAGCTTGCGGTTGCCGCCGGTGAGAAACCGGTTCTGGAAGATGGCGTCGTCGCCGAAGACGACGAATTGTCCCTTTCCCATCTGTCCGGCGACAACGACGGCGAACGACTGCACCGCGTCCCGCGGCTCGAGGGTGCCGTTGCGGTTGAGGTCGACCCAGGAGGTCGCGCTCGTCCGGGCGACGACCGTAATTTCAGGCCCGCGGTTCAGCAGGGCCCAGGCGCCGTAGACGTCGAACGTCGTCACGTCGCGGGTCAACGTATGGGGGCTCAGCGCGGTGACGTGGAAGTCGAGCGGGTCGTCGCCGATCAGGTTGACCCGCTCGCGGATGACGCCGTTGGAGAAGTCCACCTGCAGCCGGTGCAGCAGCGGCGTCAGTGGAAACGGAATGTGCAGCATCAGCGCCAGCCGCCCGCCGCGGTCGAGAAACCCGGCGATCGCGTCGACCTCCGCCGCCGCGAACGGCTTGAAGGGCCCCGAGACGACCAGCGCCCCGACCCCGGAAAGGCGCGCCGCGGTGATCGCCTCGCGGTTGGCCCCAACCTGCGCGCCGCCGGCGTGAAACGCCGCCGCCAGGCCGGACAGGTCGAGCGCCCCCTCGTTCTCGATCAGGAACTTCTGCCCGTGCCCCTCGTCGAAGAGCACGATCGATCCCGCGTACGCCGCCGGGCAGCCGCCCAGTGAGACGACGGCGGCAATCAGCCACGCCAACACGTCGTGCCGCGCCGCTCTCACGTCGCCCTCGACGCGCCCGCGCGCCGCGATTGCGTGCCCCCGCATTCGGGACAGCAGTGAATCTCTTCGATCCACCCGTCCAACGCGGGCTGCGCCTGTCCCGCTTCTGCGGGGGGCGGCGAGTAGACGAGCTTCTCGGCGTGGTGATTCATCTCCACCCCGCACTCCGGGCAGCGCATCTTGCCTGTCGTCGAGCGCGTCGATTCTCGTCGGTGCCGCTGCGTTGCGACGGGCCGCTCCCCTTTTGCTGCTCTTCCGCCAGTCATAGGAGCGCGACGTTCTCCCGGCCGTAGCGCAGGGTCTTTGCCATCCAGGTCAGCTCCGCGAGAAATTTGGCGGCACGCGGCACGAAGGCCTCGTCCCGCAGGCGGCCGTCGGGCTCGAAGACGCTGCCGGCGTTTCCGAACGTCACGTCCCAGAAGATGGTCACCAGTCCCAGCTCGCGCAGCACCGGCAATAGGTCCTGGATCATGCGCACTCCGCCGAAGGGCCCCGCCGAGACGCCGACGATCCCCACGGCCTTGTGGATGTACTCCTTCAGGCAGCTGTCCAGCACGTGTTTAAGGAGGCCGGGGAAGCTGTGGTTGTACTCGGGCGAGACGATGACCAGCGCGTCGGCGGCGTTCATCTTCGCGGCAAACCCGGGATCCTTGATACTCTCGCCCGCATCGTCGACGGGGAGCGGTAGCCGTGCGATGTCGATCAGCTCGCTGCTCACCCCGTCTCGCTTCTGCAGCTGCTCCAGCACGAAGCGGGCGGCGTGAGCGCTCACCCGACCCTTGCGCGTCGTGCCGAGGAGAACCGGGATATGGAGGGGCCGCGTGTCGCCCATCAGATCACCGTCGCCGAGCGGGGATCTTCCGCCGGGCTACAGCGGCAGATCTCCCGTCGCTCTCCGCGTCGACTTGTCCTTCTTGTAGGCGTCGATGGTGCGCTGGGCGATGCGCCACT
>CAZYMF010000086.1:0-18992 GCA_964648215.1 uncultured Binatia bacterium (SeqCode)
CCGTTCGCGGAGAGGGTCGGCCAGATTCCGTTCTCCAGGTTGTCGATCGACTCGTTGTTCTCGATGGTGAAGTTGGTGACGTGACGCAGCCAGATGCCGTTGTTCGAGAACCCCTGCACGGTGAAGCCACTGATTTGCACGCCGTCGATATCGGGATCACCCGGATTTGCCGGCGCGACCACGATGCCATCCCTCTGCCCTGGGCTCGGCAAAATACGGACCTTCACGTCCGGCAGCTTGCTCTGAGCGATCAGCTTGAGCGGCTTGGTAATCCACAGTGCGGACGTGCCCTCGTTCGTCTCGACGTAATCACCGGGCATCACGGTGACCGTGTCGCCTGGCGCAGCGGCATCGACCGCAGCTTGGATCGACTCGCCAGGCCTGACCGTCCAGGTGCGGGACGAGCCCGTGCCCTCGTCGTCGTCACCACAGCCGAGCGCCAGGACCATCAGCAGACAGATGCACACGCGGGCCAATTTCATCGTCCTCCCCCCTTCGAGAGCGGTTCCCCATTCCAGACAACGTCCGGCGTTGTGTATCGTGCGAACGAAGGAACAGTCAAGAAGTCTCTTCTCGTCAATTGCCCCAGGAGAGTCCGTGGGCAACCGGTGCTCGCCAGCGTGGTAGCGATCCTCCCAGAACGCTCCGTGACGACCCTTGCGCTCGTCGTATGGTATGCCTGCTTCCTTGGAGGAGCGATTTCGCGCTCGAAATCAGCGCGCCAACGCCAAGCGCGAAGGTGACGCCCACACGGGAAGACTATCAACCGTCATTGGGCAGTTGGAGAGGTCCGGGGGAGATCCCCCTGGCGGAATTCATCTGCAGAGCCGGCCGCCTAGTCGCTGAACTCCTGCAGCAGGACGGCACGCGGGGGCTCGACCGGCAGGGAGACGGTGAACTGCGAGCCCGCGCCGAGCTCGCTCTGCACCGTCACCGTGCCGCCGAGGGCCTCGGCCAATCGGCGGACGATGTACAGGCCGAGACCGACGCCGCCGCCCTCGACCAGCCGCTTGCTGCCGTTGGCCTGGCGAAACATGTCGAAGATCCGCGGTAGCTCGTCGGCCGGGATGCCGGCGCCGGTGTCGTGCACGGTGAACTCGACGGCGCGCGCGGAAGGCCGGGGCCTGACGCCGACCTCGACGGTGCCGCGATCGGTGAACTTCAACGCGTTGTGCACCAGATTGCGGATCACCATCTCGACCTTGGGCCGGTCGCTGCGCAGTACCAGGTGGTCCTGTGACGTGTCGAAGCGCAGCTCCACCTCGGGCCGGCGCCAGGCGGGGGGAACGGCGTTGCGCACGGTGTCCAACACGTCGCCGACGGAGAAGTCGTCGATGTGCAGGGGCAGCCGGCCGCTCTCCAGGCGGTTGATGTCGAGAATGTCCTGAATCAGGTCCAGCAGGTGGAGCGAGCGCAGGCGAACGCGCGACAGCGCGTCCTGCTGCTCGGGGTTCAGATCGCCGAGAGCCTGCTCGCCGAGCAGGTCGGTGTAGCCGAGGATGACGTTGAGCGGGGTGCGCAGCTCGTGGGAGATGGTGGCGACGAACTCGGACTTGATGCGGTCGGCCTCGCGCACGGTCTCGATCAGGCGCGCGTTCTCCAGCGCGACGCCAGCGTGCTGGGCGAAGCCCTTGAGCAGCCGCCGCTGCGTGGCGTCGAAGGGGCCACGGCGCTCGACGTAGCCGCCGAGAATCATGCCGACCATGCGCTTGCCGCGGGCGATCGGGCTGGCCAGCAGCGAGCGCGCCTGCCAGCGCTGCATGAGCTTGAGGGGGACGAGACTCTGCTCGTCCCGGTCGTCGATCTCGACCAGGTCCTCGCGTTCCAGGGCGTCGTGCAGCGGCAGCGAGCCGCGCGCCAGCTCGACGGCGCGAATCTCGTCGATCACCTCTTGGCGCGGACCGCTGACGGCGACGTTGCGGAAGATCTGTCGCGTTTCCTCCAGCAGGTAGGTCAACGTCCAGTCGAACCCGAGCGCCGTGCGCGTGTACTCGTTGAGCCTCTCGGCCGTCTGACCCGGATCGCCGAGGGTGGCGTTGAGCGCTTCGGCCAGATTGAGCAGGGCGTTCGAAACCTCCGTCTCCTGGCGCTGGCGAACGGCGGCCCGCCGCATCTCGGTGGCGTGCTGGAACGCCACCCAGCGGTGCTGGGCGATGAGGTGAGCGCCGAGCGTCGTCACCAGGCCGGAGGTGATCAGGACGAAGACGTCGTAGGCCTCGGGCTGGCGGGCGACGGTGCCCGCGGCCAGCGCCCAGACGTAGGCGACCACGGTGGCGATGCTGACGGCGGCCTGCCCCTGGGCGCCCCAAGGGTAGACGACCGCGGTGCCGCCGAGGAACAGCGACATGGCGAGGGCATGCATCTCGGCGTTGCCGGAGGCGTTGGCGAAGTACCAGCTCAGGCAGCCGGCCAGGGCGACGTAGAAACCCGCCGCCACCGGCCAGCCGACATCGGGTCGCCGCCGGGCCAGGGCCAGCTGGGCCAGGCACAGCGTCAGCTCGACGGCGCCGATGAGCAGCAACGAGTGGCGGCGCTCCGGGAAGTAGATCCACTCCAGCAAGCTGGCGCTGCCGACGAAGAAGAGGAAGATGGCGGTCGCCAGCGGCACCCGTTGCGCGATCAGGCGGTTGGTGGCGTCACGATACGCGCGGAGGATCGACTCGCTGGTGGCGGTCTCGGGAGACTCGACTCCTGCGTCGAGCAATAGACGCCATAGGCTGGCTCCCTTATCAGCCATTTGATCGCTGCTTCTAGTCCTCCCTGGGGCTTGCTGTAAAGCCCCGGAGGAGACCCATGCGCCCGGGCCTCGGTCGTTGCATCTTCCCAATCATCGACAACCTCGTCCGGAGAGGAGACCCATCGTGGGACTGGCTGCTCACGGAAGGGGCAGGTGGCCGCTGCCTTGATACAGCGGGAAGCGCTCCCATTCGCGCCGGCGGATCGAGTAGCGGTAGCGGTCGATCGGCCGGCCCTGCTCGAAGCGGGCGCGGTAGAGAATCATCTCGCGGATCATGCCCAGCTTCTCCATGGTGCGGTACGAGCGGCGGTTGGCGACGTCGCACACGGCCTGGATGCGGCGCAGCCCGCGGGCAAGGAAACCGAAGTCGATCACCAGCCGCCCGGCCTCGACGTTGTAGCCCTGCCCCCAGTAGGGACGGGCGATGGTGTAGCCGATCTCGCCGATGCGCCAGATGCGACTGACCACGCGCAGGTCGACGGCGCCGATCACGCGCGCGCTGTCGACGTGCTCGACGGCGAAGGTGACCAGACCCTCGTGCTCCTCGCGGCAACGTTGGATGTAACGAGTGCTGTCGAGCCGCGTCCGATGCGGATCCCACTCGACGTAGCGCGTGATCTCGGGGTCGGAGGTGTAGGCGAAGACGTCCTCGACGTCGGCGAGATCGAACGGGCGCAGCCGTACCCGCTCTCCGTGCAGCAGAGGCGGGAGTGACGACGCGACATCTCCGCGCCACGTCACGTGCGCCGTCCCCGTGGTCCCCCCTACAGGTAGCTCGCCGAGGCGAGGTACTCGGCCACCAGCACCGCGCCCCTGGCGGCGCCCATCTTCGTGTTGTGGGAGACCAGGACGAACTTGAGCCCGTTCTCCAGCGCGTCGTCGCGACGGACCCGCCCGACGCTGGTGGCCATGCCGCCGTCCACGTCGCGGTCGAGCCGCGGCTGGGGCCGGAAGGGGTCGTCGTGGACGACGATCATCTGCCGCGGCGCCGACGGCAAGCCGAGCTGGGGCAGGTCGGCGGCGAAATCCCGCATCGCCTGCTTGGCCTCCTCGACCGTGCAAGGCTTCTCGGTGGACACGAACACCGACTCGGTGTGTCCCTCGATGACGGCCGCGCGGGTGCAGGTGGCGCTGACGGGGAAGGGCGCCGGCGAGATGCCGCCTTCGCCGAGACGGCCAAGAATCTTGCCGGTCTCCTTGGCGACCTTTTCCTCTTCACCGTGGATGTAGGGCACGACGTTGTCGACGATGTCGAGGGCGACCACGCCGGGAGAGCGACCGGCTCCCGAGACTCCCTGCATCGACGTCATCAGGCAGCGCGAGAGGCCGAACGCGTCATGGAGCGGCTTGAGGGCGATCACCATGCCGATCGTGGTGCAGTTAGCCAACGGCGTGATGAAGCCACGCCAACCGCGCCGCTGGCGCTGTACCTGCAACAATCGCGCGTGATCCCAGTTCACGCATGGAACCAGGATCGGCACGTCGTCGGTGTAGCGGAAGGCGGAGGCGTTGCTGATCACCGGCGTGGTGGCGGCATAGCGCGGCTCGATCTCGCGGGCGACGTCGGACTCGACGGCGCTGAAGACGACGTCGATGCCCTCGAGATCGAGATCGTCGGCGCGCTGCACGATGAGCGAGAGCATGGCGGCGGGAGGTTCCTCGTTGCACCACCACCGGCGCGCGCCGGTGGCCGCATCGCGGATCGCCTCGCCGTACGTCTTGCCCGCCGAGCGCTCGGAGGCGGCGAGGGCTGCCACTTCGAACCACGGATGTCGCTCGAGGGCGACGAGAAACTGTTGCCCGGCGATGCCGGTTGCGCCGACCACGGCCACTTTCTTCTTCACGGGATGAGCTCCTGTGCCGTCACCATAAACGTCACGCCGATCGCGTTGTCAACCGGGCTTCAACGGGAGTGGGCACGTTGACTCGTCCGGCGTTCGCCCGTAGAGAGACGCTCCATGAGCGGTGGCCCATGGCGCGGTTAGCGGGCAAGACGGCGGACATGACCCGCGCGGCGCTCACCGTCGACGGCGGTGCCACCGCGCAATGCGCAATGAAGGAAGCTACCTCGACAAGCGGGAAGGATTTTGTTTAGATGCGCGCGCGTTTGACCGGAACGCATCGCAAGCCGACGCCGACACGACCCGGTGTCGGAGCACGTGGGGGACGCGAAGTCATGGCGGATTTCACCGAGGCCTACGTTCGGCGCGCGCTCGAGCCGCGGCTGCGTGGGCACGGAACGATCGAGGTGACGAAGTCCCGCCAGGCGGGGTTCACCATCGTGCACCGCTACGTGAGCGAGTGGAACGGACGCCCGGTGGCCCTGCCGATCGCGCGCCTGCGACCGTCGGGCAAGATGCATCAGCTCTACTGGAGACGCGCGAACGGTCGCTGGACGCCCTACGAGCGCAACCCGCAGGGAGCGTTCGTCGACTCGCTCGACGGCTGCCTCAAGGAGATCGACGCGGATCGCTGGGGTTGTTTCTGGGGATGAGCTCTCCGAACGAAATGACGGGAGGGACCCAATGGCAGGGATGAAGTTCGGTCTGTTCTTTCCCCAAGTCGGCATGCCGTTCTCCGTCATCCGCCAACGCGCCCAGCTCGCCGACCGCCTCGGCTACGACTCCATCCTGTTCGTCGATCACATGTGGAGCCGCGGCATGGCCGACATGGATCACCTGGAGGCGTGGACGGTGATGTCGGCTACGGCGGCGCTCACCGAGCGGTTGAAGATCGGTACGCTCGTGCTCTGCAACTCGTACCGTAACCCCGCCCTGCTGGCCAAGATGGCCGCCAGCCTCGACGCGGTCAGCGACGGGCGGCTGCTCTTCGGCGTCGGTGCCGGCTGGATGGACGAGGAGTATCGCGCCTACGGCTACGCGTTCCCCTCCGTGCGCACGCGCATCGAGCAGCTCGACGAGGCGCTGGAGATCGTCAAGCGGATGTTCCGCGAGCCGCGCGCGACCTTTCAGGGCAAGTACTATTCGGTCGAGGACGCCATCAACAATCCCAAGCCGGTGCAGCAGCCGCACCCGCCGATTCTCATCGGCGGCGCCGGCGAGAAGCGCATGCTGCCGCTGGTGGCGCGGCACGCCGACATCTGGAACTGTCCCAACAACGTCGCCCCCGAGCTGCCGCGCAAGCTGTCGGTGCTGCGCGACCACTGCGCCGCCATCAACCGCGATCCCAACGAGATCGAGGTGTCGGAGCAGGCGATCGTGGTGCTGGGCAAGGACGACGCCGACTTCAAACAGAAGTGGTCGTTCGCCAAGGGCGCCCTCGGCCGCGTGTTCGACCTCGACAAGACCGCCTTCCGCGGCACGCCGCAGCAGGTGATCGACCAGCTGCACCAGCGGCGCGAGCAGGGCGTCACCTTCTTCACCATCCTGTTCGGCGATTTCCATCAGCCGGAGACCTTGGAGCTCTTTGCCGAGAAGGTCGTTCCCGCCTGTCGCTGAGCGGCCGAGCCCCGGTGGACATCTCCGTCGTCATCCCCGTCTTGAACGAGGAGAGCGCGCTGGCGGCGACCGTGGTGAGCGCGCGCGGGCCGGCGGTGCGCGAGGTGATCGTCGTCGACGGCGGCAGCAGCGACGGCACGCCGGCGTTGGCCGAGCGGCTGGCCGATCGCGTGCTGCGCGGGCCCCGCGGCCGGGCGGTGCAGATGAACGCCGGCGCGGCCGTGGCCGCCGCCGAGGTGGTGCTCTTTCTCCACGCCGATACGCGGTTGCCGGAAAGCTTCGCTGCCGCCGTTCTCGCCGCGCTCGCGGACCCGCGCGCGGTCGGCGGGCGCTTCGATGTGTCGTTGCAGCCCGGCAGCCCCTTGTTGGCGCTCACCGGCGCGTTGATCAACCTGCGCTCGCGCCTGAGCCGCATCGCCACCGGCGATCAGGCCATCTTCGTGCGCCGGCGCGTCTTCGACGATCTCGGCGGATTTCCGCCGCTGCCTCTGATGGAGGACATCGCCTTCAGCCGCGCGCTCAAGCGCGCCGGGCGGATCGTCTGCCTGCGCGAGAAGGTGATCACCTCGTCGCGGCGCTGGCGGCGCGACGGCGTGCTGCGGACGATCCTGCTCATGTGGTCCCTGCGCCTGCTCTACTTCTGCGGCGTGTCCCCCGCGCGCCTGCGTCGGGTCTACTCGGACGCTCGCTGAGCAGGGCGTCCGAGCCGTTGCGCGAACGCGCGAACGCGCGAAGGTGCCCGTTCTGTCTGGGTAATCCTTGACTTCCCGGGGCGAAGGTGAGACCATCCGCGCTGCATTTTGGGCTTTCGGCTGCCGATCCGTGGAGGAAGAGGCTATGACGATTGGATTGCGTTGTCGGCGTACGAGCTACGGGCTCCGTTTCCTCGTGGCGGCGGTGAGCTTGACGTTGGTCGGTGCTCCGGCTCTGGCCGCGAGCAAGGCCACGCTGGGCGGTAGGATCGTGAACAGCAACGGCAAGCCGCTGGCCGGGGCGACGGTTCAGATCCTGCAACCGGGAACCGAGAAGGTTCTCTATACAACGACCAGCGCCAGTACGGGGCTCTACAGCGTGGACGGTCTCGACACCGGGGCCTATCACATCCGGCTCGAACCGAAGGACAAGTCGCTGCAGGGCGATACGGTGTCGGCCGAGGTCGGCGACAAGGGGCTGGTCGTCAACTGGAGGGTTTCCGCCAACGACAAGCCGGTCGCGCTGGCGATCCCGGGCAAGGTCGGTGGCCAGGACGACGAGCTCTGCTCTCCGGTGACCATCGGTGATTACGAGGTGAATCGCTGCGTGCTGGCCGGGGGTGTCGTGCTCGTCGGCTTGGGCGTCGGCTTGGGCGTCGGCCTGAGCGGCGGCGGTGGTGGCGGCGGCGCAGAGAGTCCTTCCAAATAGCCCCCGCGCTCGGTGGCCGAGGTGCCGCTGGGCGGGATAGCAATTCGAGTGACAGGGAGGTGCACATTGCCTCCCTGTTTTTTTTTTCGTCCGGATTGGGCAATATGATGCCGCCGGAGCGGAGGCGCGAACAAACCCGAATGCGATCGAAGAATCTTCTTGCCCCGACCCTGTCGCTGTTGCTTTGCCTGGCGGGTCTGGCGGGTTGCCCGCCGCCGCAGCAGCGCTGGCTCTCGGCTGGGCAAAGTGCCGGGACGATCTTGACCCCGACCAACGAGGAGGTCGAGGCCAGCCGACATCGCATCGAGGAGCTGCGCGCCGAGCGCGAGGCGGCGGGGCTGGGTCACGACTACCGGATCGGTCCGGGAGATCTTCTCAAGGTCAACGTCTTCGACGTCGAGAGCCTCGACCGGACGGTGCGGGTGAGCGATTCCGGGACGATCACCTTGCCGTTGATCGGCACGCTGCGGGTGGCCGGGTTGAGTGAGCGCGCGGTCGAGCAGGCCGTTGCCAAGCAGCTCGAGGCCAAATACCTGCAAGATGCCGAGGTCAGCATCTTCGTGCAGGGGTACAACAGCCAGCGGGTGGCGATTCTCGGCGCGGTGATGAAGCCGGGGCAGTTCAGCCTGAGTCGCGACCACACCAGCATTCTCGACATGATCTCGGAAGCCGGCGGTCTGGCGCGCGACGCCGGCAGCCGCATCTACCTGCTGCCGGCCGAGCGCAACGATCCGGCCAAGCTCGCCATGCTCAATACGGCGGCGAAGGTGGGAATATCCGACGCGGCGCCGATCGCCGAGGCCGTCGATCCCAAGAGCGATCCGATCGTCGTCGACGTCGAGGATCTGCTGAACCCGGGCACGCAGTCGGCGCTGACCCTGCCGGCGCGCGCCGGTGACGTGATCGTCGTTCCCGAAGCCGGGCAGTTTCTCGTCGATGGTTGGGTCGAGAAGCCCGGCGCCTACTCGCTGGCGCGCGGCGCCACCGTGCTGGCCGCCCTGACCGCCGCCGGTGGTCCGCTCTATCCCGCCGCCACCGCCGCCGTGCAGGTCGTGCGCACCGGACGCTCCGGAGAGCGCAACGTCATCGACGCAAACGTCAACAACATCATCGACGGCAAGGGCGAGGACATTCCCTTGCGAGCGGGCGACATCGTCTACGTGCCGGCCTCGTTCGCGAAGCTGCCGCTGTACGCGGTCTACCAGTTCGTCAGCAACGTCTTCCGTATCGCAGGAACGGTGCCGGTGCTATGAGCGAAACCGAAGCGCAGTACCCGCTCTCGCCCTATCAGATCATCCCCAACGAGCCGCCGCCGGCCTTCGGGGCGACGGGCGGCGCGGACGAGACCCACCTACGCGACTACTGGCGCGTGGTCGCCAAGCACCGCTGGGTGATCGGGCTGTTCTGCCTGATCGTGGTGACCACGACGGCCTTCATCACCTTCACCACCGAGCGCACCTACACGGCCGAGACCGAGCTGCAGATCGACAAGCAGGCGCCGCGCGTGACCAAGATCGAGGAGGTCATGCAGCCCAATGTCTTCGGGCCGGAGAAATACGACTACTACCAGACCCAGTTCCGCATCCTCGAGAGCCGCACGCTGGCCGCCAGCGTGATCAAGGATCTCGGCCTGGAGAGCGACCCGCGCTTTCTCGGCGGCGCGCAGCCGGGCCTACTGCGGCGCGCCTTCGGCGCCCTGCGCGGCCTGTTCACCTCGGCGACGAAGGTCGACCCGGACAGCCTCGAGCTCGGCGTCGACCCGCGTTTGATCGACCTCTACCTGGATCTGCTGGAGATCGAGCCGGTCAAGAACTCGCGCCTGGTGAAGATCCGCTTCAGCACGCACGACCCGGTGCTGTCGGCGCAGATCGCCAACGCGCACGCCAGCGCCTACATCAAGGAGGGAATGGAGAACCGCTTCCACACCACCGCCGAGGCGCAGCAGTTTCTCGAGTCCAAGCTCGCCGACCTGAAGCAGAAAGTGGAGAGTTCCGAGGCGGCGCTGAACCGGTATCGCGAGAAGTACCACATCATCTCCCTCGACGGACGCGAGAACCTGGTCGTCGACCGGCTCGACGATCTCAACAAGCGCCTCACCATGGCGCAGGCCGAGCGGATCCAGTACGAGTCGCAGTATCGCCTGATCCGGCAGCGCAACTACGAGGACCTGCCGGCGGTGATCGAGAATCCGCTGATCCAGCGGCTCAAGCAGTCGCTGGCCGCGCTGGAGGCGAAGTACGCGCTGCTGAGCGAGAAGTTCAAGCCGGCCTACCCCGAGATGATCCAGGTCAGGGGGGAGGTCGACGCCGCGCGCGGTCGCCTCGAGGCCGAGATCCACAAGGTGGTCGCCGGGATCGTGTCGACCTACATGGCGGCCAAGGGGCGCGAGGACGCGTTGCGTCAGCAGCTCGACGAGCAGAAGCGGGCCGCGCTCGATCTCAAGGAGAACTCGGTCGACTACAACATGCTCAAGCGCGACGTCGATACCAGCCACACCCTCTACGAGAGCACGCTGGCGCGGATGAAGGAGACGACGGTCGCCGACAGCCTGAAGTTCTCGAACGTCACCGTCGTCGACAAGGCCGAGGTGCCGCTCTACCCGTCGCGCCCCAAACGCACGCTCAACCTGATTCTCAGTCTGATCGCCGGCCTGGCGATGGGAACCGGTCTGGCCTTCTTCTTCGAGTATCTCGACAACACCTTGAAGACCACCGAGGAGGTCGAACGCTTCATCCGCGTGCCCGCCCTCGGCCTGGTGCCGAGCTTCGCCCCCGCGGCCAAGCCGCGCGAGCCCGAAGGCGTGGGGGTGCCGGCGCTGACCGCCGACGGCCTGCCGCGGGAGCTGGTGACGCTGCACCACCGGCGCTCGGTGGTCTCGGAGGCGTATCGCACCATCCGCACGGCGATTCTTCTCTCTCGCGCCGACAACCCGCCGCGCCTGCTGCTGGTCACCAGCGGGCAGGCCGGCGAGGGCAAGACGGTGACGGCGGTGAACACCGCGATCACGCTGGCGCAGTCGGGGGCACGGGTGCTGATCGTCGACGCCGACATGCGCCGCCCCCGTTGTCACCGCGTCCTCGGGATGGAGAACGGGCACGGCCTGAGCACCTTGCTGACCGGCCAGGGGGACCTGCGCGACGCCGTCAAGCCCACCAGCATCGAGAACCTCTTCTTCGTCGCCAGCGGACCGGTGCCGCCCGATCCCGCCGAGCTGGTCGGCTCGGTGAAGATGCGCGAGACGCTGGACCTGCTGCGCGAGGGCTTCGACTACGTGCTGATCGACTCGCCGCCGGTGTTGCCGGTCACCGACGGCGTGTTGCTCGCCACCATGGTCGAGGGCGTCGTGCTGGTGGCGCGCGGGCAGCAGACGCCGAAGGACGTCGTGCGCAAGGCGCGCGAGCGCCTCGACTACGCGCGCGCCAATATCCTCGGCGTGGTGCTCAACAACGTCAACGTCAACAGCGGGGACTACCACTACCACAACCGCTACACGTACTCGTATTACGGGACCCAGGATGCCGAGCACGCGGACGCTTGAGGGGGAGGCGCAAGCGCTGATGGACGAGCTGCGCGCGAACTTCGCGACGAAACGGGCGATCGTCGGCATCATCGGCCTCGGCTACGTGGGACTGCCGCTGGGGGCCAGCTTCGCCGAGGCGGGCTTCGCCGTCTACGGCTTCGACGTCGACCCGACGAAGATCGACGCGCTGCAAGCCGGCCGCAGCTACATCCACCACCTTCCCGCCAACCGCATCAACGCGCTGATCTCCCACACCCCGCTGGCGGGCGGCGTGGCCGGCTTCTACCCGACGCACGAGCTGTCGCTGCTCGCCAAGTGCGACGTCGTGATTCTGTGCGTGCCGACGCCGTTGACCGAGAACCGCGAGCCCGACCTGACCTATGTGATCGCCACGGCGGAGACGGTGGCGCTGTACCTGCGCCACCGCCAGCTCGTCGTCCTGGAGAGCACCACCTATCCGGGCACCACCGACGAGGTGGTGCGCCCCATTCTCGAGCACACCGGGTTGCAGGCGGGAGAGGACTTCTTTCTCGCCTACTCGCCCGAGCGCGAGGATCCCAACAATCCCGACTTCAACACCCGCACCATCCCCAAGCTGGTGGGCGGGTACAGCGAGCGCTGCGGCGCGCTGGCGAGCGCGCTCTACGGCGCCGTGGTGCAGCGTGTGGTGCCGGTGTCGTCGACCCGCGTGGCCGAGGCCGCCAAGCTGCTGGAGAACATCTATCGCTGCGTCAACATCGCCCTGGTCAACGAGCTCAAGGTGCTCTTCGATCGCATGCGGATCGACGTCTGGGAGGTGATCGAGGCGGCGGCCAGCAAGCCGTTCGGCTTCACTCCGTTCTACCCCGGTCCCGGTCTGGGCGGGCACTGTATCCCGGTCGATCCCTTCTACCTCACCTGGAAGGCGCGCCAGTACGAGCTGACCACCCGCTTCATCGAGCTCGCCGGCGAGGTCAACGTGGCGATGCCGGCCTACGTCGTCGCCCGGGTCATGGACGCGCTCAACGACCGCGGCAAGAGCCTGCGCGGGTCGCGCGTGCTCGTTCTCGGCGTGGCCTACAAGCGCGACCTCGACGACACGCGCGAGTCGCCGGCGTTGAAGCTGATGGAGCTGCTGCAGGACAAGGGCGCCATCGTCGCCTATCACGACCCCTTCGTCCCCTTCCTCAAGCGCTCGCGCCACTACGATTTCCAGCTGGCCTCGGTCGAGCTGACCGCCGACGAGCTGGGCGGCGCCGACGTGGTGCTGATCGCGACGGATCACAGCTGCTACGACTACGGCTTCGTCACCGAGTGCAGCCGTCTGGTCGTCGACACCCGCAACGCCACGCGTCTCGTGACCAAGGGCCGCGAGAAGATCGTGCGCGCCTGAAGGATGGCGGCGCCGGCTCGCGAACGCTTCGGCCGCCGGTGCGACGCCCTGGTCAACGCCGGCGTCGTGCTGCTGCTGATCTTCAGCCCGCTTGCCTTCGGTGCCGTGCATGCCTGGCCGCTGGCCATCGTGGAGGCTCTGAGCGCTGCCCTCATCGTGATGTGGGCCGCCAAGCTGCTCGTCTGCGGCACCACGAACGAGGCCAATCGGCGCCTGTGGCGCTGGAGCGCGCCGCTGCTCTTCTTTGGCCTCGTCGTTGTGCTCGAGCTGGTGCCGTTGCCGCCACCTGTGCTGCACATACTTTCCCCGCACACCTATTCTCTCTACCGCGACAACTTGCCCGGGTGGCCGGAGCGGGTGGCATTCGGCGAGCTGTCGCGCACCGTGTCGACTTTGCGCGCGAGCCGCGCGCGGCCGCCGCAGCTCGGGCCGCTGCCCTCGGTGAGTGCGACGGACGCGGCTGCCGCGTCGGCGCTTGCACCGGAAGTGAAACGCGTCGAGTGGCTCGCCCAGCGCCTCTCGACGCCAGCGACGTGGCGGCCGCTGTCGATCTATCGATACCGTACCGGCGAAGAGCTGCTTCGCATGCTGGCGCTGAGCGCGGTTTTTTTTTGCTCATCGCTTATCCCTGGGAGCGTCCTGCGCGGAACGGGCAGCGTCTCCATGCCGAGTCGCAGCGTCGCCGTCACGAAGTAGCCGACGATCCGCCCCCCGATGGTTTCGTGCCCCGGCTGCGCCTGTGGCTGGGGGCGGTGGTCGCGGTGGCCGTCATCGAGTCACTCTACGGCACGTATCAGGTGGTGGGGCGATACCCGCAGATCTACTGGCTGCGCAAGACGGCGTATCTCGACTCCGCAACCGGTACGTTCGTCAACCGCAACCACTTGGCTGGGTATCTGGAGCTGGCGATTCCCATAGCAATCGCTCTGGTGCTGGGCGGGCTGGGCTGGCAGCGGCGACGTTTTCGACGCCCCCGTCTCTGGCGCGGAGAGCCGCGAGGGAGCAGTGACGTCCGGCGCGCTGCTCTTCTGGCTGCGGTTGCTCTCATGTTCATCGCCATGGGACTGACGCAGAGCCGCGGCGGTGTTCTGTCCTGCCTGGGCGGACTCGGCCTCGGTGCCCTTGGCTTCGCCGTGTGGCGCGAACAATTGACCGCGCGCCGGGTTGCTCTCGGCGCCGCCGTGCTCGGAGCGCTGGCCTTGGTATGGCTGCAATCGCCGCAGTTGGTGAACCGCTTCGGCGGCGACCTTCGCCTGACACCCTATTCGCGGCCGAGCATTTGGCGCGACACTCTCGCCATGGCGCGTGACTTCCCGGTGTTCGGCATCGGGCTCGGTGATTTCGAGTTTCTCTTTCCGCACTACCAACCGCCGGGAACGCACACGTACTTCGATCAAGCGCATAACGACTACCTGCAACTGCTCGTAGAGACGGGCTCACTGGGGGCGCTCTGCTTCGCCTGGTTCTTCTTTCGGTTGTTTGTCTTGGTCCGACGCCGCCTGTGGGTGGCCGCGCCGGACCGTGCCCTTCTCGCCCTCGGGCTCGTCACTGCAGTCGCGACGTTGCTGCTGCACTCGTTTACTGATTTCAATCTGCACATTCCTGCCAATGCCATCCTGTTCGTTGTCGCCGTGGGATCGTTGGTCCGCCTGCTCGACCGCGACCAGCGCGCTGGTGGGCTCGAGCCGCAGCCGCTTCGATCACGGGCGCCCGCGATCGGGGCCATGGTGGCGGCGGTCTTGGTTTCGGCCTTCGCTCTCAGAAACGGGTGGGTGGAGAGCGTCGTGCGAAGCATCTTTCCCAACACCTCGCTGGTCAATCCGCTAGCGCGCCAGCCCGACCCGCTTCCGGTACGCATGGAGAGGGTGGGAACCGCGTTGCATTTTGCCGCCGGCCAGGCGGAGCTGGCCGAGGCGGTTGGGACCTTCGCGCAGCAGCTAGCCGAGCAGGGGATGCGCGGCCGCCTGTACATGGCTGATGCGCAGTGGCGTGAGCAGACCGTGGCGGCGTGGGCGGCGGCGGCGCAGGCCTACGAAACAATGGTGGAGCGCCGCCCGAGCGTTGCCTTTGCGCAGCTGCGCCTGGGCCAGGCCGTGTCCGGTCTGGCCGAGGTGCGCTACGGGTTCGCGCTGCCGCCCGACGTGCTGCACCAGGTTGCCGCCCTGTTCGATCGCGCCGTGTGGCTGCAGCCGCGCGATCGCGCCTCGACCCGGGCGGTGTCGGAGTGGGCGCTGTTTCACTGGGGCTTGCTGGCGGACGCCGATCGCGCGCGCGCCGCCGCGTGGACGCGCGAGGCGCTCACCCTCGATCCGCTGCGGGGACGCGATCTGCTGCGGCTGGCGATTCTGTGGGACCCGCAGCTGCCGGCCCGGCTGCTCCCCGACGTGCCCGAGGTGCGCCTGTATCTGGCCATGGCCTACCAGGATGCCGGACGGCCGGCGGATGCCGCCCGCGTCGGCGCCGAGCTGGAGCAGCAGCTGAGCGCCGCCGTCGCCGGGCCCGACGCCCGCTTCGACGACGCCGAGCTGCTGGCGCGGGTGCGGGAGTTCCGCGACGACGTCCGCGGCGCCGCCGCCGCTTACGCCCGTGCCGCCGAGCTGGCGCCGAACGGCTCGCGACAGGCCGAGATGCTCAAACGCTGCGGCTACGCCTGGCTGACGGCGGGTGACGACGCCAGGGCCGAGAAGGCTCTCGCGGAAGCCCGCCGGCGCGGGACCCGCGATCCCGAGATCCTCGCCGGTCTGAGCGCCGTCTACGAGCACCGGCACGACTTCAGCGCCAGCGCGCGCTGGATGAGCGACGCGGTGGCGGTGGCACCGACGAAGCCCGAGTACCGCTACCGGCTGGCACGTCTGTACGAGCAGGCCCACGACTACGGCAAGGCCAACGCGCAGTACCGCCGCCTGCTCGATCGCGCCGACGCCGGCTTTCTCCGTACGCACCGCACCGACGTCCTGCTCGGCCTGGCGCGCAACTACCGCCAGCTCGAGCTCGGCTCCGAAGCCCGACGCTACTACCGTCTCGTTCTCCAGAGTGACCCCCAGAACCAGGAGGCGCGGCAGTTTCTTTCCTACTTCGGCTCCTGAGACGCCGCCGGCGGCGAGACCGCGTAGACGCCGATCCGGCCGCAGCCAGGGGGGCCGGTGATGGTCGCGTCCAGGCGCAGCGAGCCGGGCAGCGCCCGCAGTAGCCGTCCCGCCCACGGCCCGTCGACGGCGTCGACGAGGTAGTCGGCGCGCTGCCGCCGCAGGTAGGCGAGCAGCTCGGCCGGATCGAAGCGGGGGCCGTGACGCAGCAGGGGCCAGACGTCGGCGTTGATCAGGCCGCCGAGGTCGATGACGTGGCGCCCGCTGTGATAGCCGATGGCGCCGATGGGCTCGAGCGCCAGCCGCGCCGCCGGCGCCGTGTGCTCGGCGAGCCACTCGCCGGCCAGCGTCTTGGTACCCTCGCACGCCACCCAGGCGCGATAGCGGGGGAGGGCGCGGGCGGACAAGCCGACGAACACGAGCACGAGGAGGATGTACACCACGCGTCGCACCCGCGGCGGCATTCGCGTGTCGATTCCCACCAGCGCGACCGGAATCAGCCACGGGAACAGGTGCACGAAGTAGCGCAGCTTCACCAGCGGAAATTCCCACGCGTACGCGAGCGCCGCGAGCACGAACAGCAGCAGCGGCGCCCACAGACGCCGGCCGACCCGGGTCAGGCCGAGGGGCAGCAGGGCGAGCCAGAGAAGCAGCACGCGCGCCTGTCCCTGGGTGAAGATCGCGGCGACGCGCTCCAAGGCGTGCGCGGCCAGGTCGAAGCGCGCGGCGAGCGAGAGCCGGCCGAGGTCGCCGGCGCCGATGCCGTACCAGCCCGGCAGGAAGACGAGCAGCTTGCCGACGCGGGTGGGCGGCAGCGGCGAGCCGCCGACGCGGTAGCAGTACCACGCCCAGGGAAGGCCGCACAGCGCCATCGCGCCGGCGGCGAGCAGCGCGGCGCGCAGACGGTGCCGCCGCCTTGCCGCGGCGAGCACCGGTGCGAGCAGCACGTTGTCCGGTCGCACCAGCAAGGCGACGCCGGCGGCCAGCGCCGAGCGGAGCGGCGGGCGTGCGATCCAGGCGACCGCCAGCGCCACCACCAGCATGTTCAAGCCGACCTCCATGCCGCTGATCGCCTGGCAGACGAACACCGGCGACAGCGCCGCAAGAACGCCGGCGAGCACGGCGACGGTGCGCCGGTGACCGTCCTCGGCCACCGTGATCACCAGGACGCCGAGAGCGGCGCCGAAGCAGCAGGCGCCGATGCTCTGGGCAAGTACGACCATGTCCGCGCCGGTCAGCCAGCGGGCGGCGGCGAGGACGAGAACCCAGAGGATGCTGGTGACGCCGGCGCTGGGATCGCCGGGGTTGAACGAGAGGCCGTGACCGCCGGCGAGGTTGCCGGCGTAGCGCAGGAAGGTGTAGGCGTCGTCGTCGATCAACCCGGAGGCGGAGGCAGCGAAAGCGAGCGCCACCCCGGTGCCGAGCAGGCCGACGATCAGTGCCCCGATTCGCGTGCGCGTCGTTTCTTTCCTCGCCGACTTCATAAACCGCCCGTGCATCCGTATACTCACCCGCTCATGGAAGGCCAGAGCACAGGGGTCACGGCCGCTTCCGCGCGGCGGGCTTTGGGCACCGCCGTCGACGTCGGCGTGTGCGCCTACGGCCGTTTGCTGCGCCGGCTCGAAGGCATGAACGGCGTCTGCCGGCTGCTCGCCTCCGCCCCCAAACGATCGATCGTTCCCTTGCTGCGCGCGTTCGGGGCCGAGATCGGGGCCGATGCGGACGTGGAGATGTTCCTGGTCGTTCACAACGCGGCCGTCGACTTCCGCAACCTGACCATCGGCTCCGGCTGTCACGTCGGCAAGCAGGCGTTCTTCGACCTGCGGGCGCCGATCGTGGTCGCCGACCGGGTCACCCTCTCGATGCGCGTGTTGCTGCTCACCCACATCGACGTCGGACGGAGCCCGCTGAGCGAGCGCTATCCGCCGCGGCAGGCGCCCGTGCGCATCGACAGCGGCGCCTATCTCGGCGCCGGGGCCACCGTGCTGCCCGGGGTGACGATCGGGGCCGAGGCCGTCGTCGCCGCCGGCGCGGTGGTCACGCGCGACGTTGCCCCCGGGGCGCGGGTCGGCGGTGTGCCGGCGGCGCCCCTGGCGGAAAGATCCGCTCGGCGCTCGGCCGTGTGAGCCCGGGAAATGTCGTCGCGACCGATGACCACGGGCAGCGCTGCGCTGCTCAACTTTGCCTCCCAGATCGTGGTCCTGGCTGCCGCCACCGGCACCGCCGTGCTGGTGGCGCGCCTGCTGGGCCCCGCCGGCAAGGGGGTGGTGTCGCTGGTCATGCTGAGCGCCTCGTTGGCGGTGACGTTCGGTGCCCTGGGCGTGCCGATGTACCATGGCTGCGTTGCCGGGCGCGGCGAGTTCTCGCGCGCCGAGCTGCGCGGCAACGCCCTCTTCTACGCGCTGACGGGCAGCGTGCTGATCGCCCTGATCGCGGTCTGCGCTCTGTGGACGGGGCGGCTGTCGGTCTCGGCGACGCAGTTGGGCTGGGTGTTGGCGGCGGTGCCCGCCGGCCTGGCGATGCGCAACTTCGCCGGCATCTTTCAAGGCGAAGGTCGCTTCGGCGAGTACAACGCGTTGACCCTGGTGATGTGGTTGGTGATCTTGACGGGCACGGTGGTGCTCGGGCTCACCGTCGGCGGGTTGAAGTCCGTGCTGGCGGCGTGGTGGCTGGGCTACGTCGTGGCCGCCGGGCTCGGCTGGTGGATGCTGCGGGGCGGCGCGTTGCAACGGCCGAGCAAGGCTCTGCTGCGTGCCTCGCTCGAGTTCGGCCTCGCCGTCTGGTGCGTGCAGCTCGTCGGCGAGGCGAACTTGCGCTTCGACACCTACGTTGCGGCCTTCGTCGGTGGTGCCGCGGGAGCGGGCTACTACTCGGTGGCCGTGAGCATCACCAACCTGCTTTTCTATCTGCCCGCGGCGATCGGCACGGGGACGCTGCCGCGGATGGCGACGGAGACGCCCGAGGAGGCGGCGCGTCTGACCGGCATCGGCTGCCGCATCAGCTTGTGGAGCAGCGCCGTTCTGGCCCTGGGGGTGGCCTTCGCGGCGCGCCCGTTGATTCATTTTCTGTTCGGCGCGGCCTTCGATCCCGCCGTCGTGCCGCTGCTGCTCTTGCTTCCCGGGGTCGTCGTGTACGCGCTGGCGCACGTCACCACCAGCTACTTCTATGGCCAAGCAGAAAGGCCCATGCTAAACGGCCTCGTGGCTCTGATCTCGTTGGTGGTGGGCTTGGCGGCGAGCGCGATTCTCGCGCCGCGCTACGGCCTGGCGGGCGTGGCCACCGCGGTCAGCATCGGTCGCACCGTGGCCATCGCCGTCAACCTGTGGCTGTTCACGCGCCTGTCGCGCTGCCCGCTGATCGACACGCTGCTGCCGCGCCCGGGGGATCTCGCCGTCGTGCTGGCGCCGCTGCGGCGGCT
>CAZYMF010000087.1:0-18928 GCA_964648215.1 uncultured Binatia bacterium (SeqCode)
CGTGCCGAACGACCCGAAAGAGATCAGGCCGGCAACGAGCGAAGCTACGATGGTGTGTCGCCCTGACCTCATGTCCGTCCTCGCTTCCTTCCCCGAGTCATGACGCGGCAGACGACCCGGGGACGACGATCGCAACTCCCAGCGGTGCGAGCGAGCGAAAATGGCGCTCGTTGAACGTGAGCAAGGCGGACGCCTGGGCTCTCACGGCGCAGCGCGCAATCACGGCATCGTAGGTACGGCCCCCCGCAACCCCGTCCCCCGGAGCCGCGCGCAGCAGACTGCGATACGAAGCCGCGTCGAGCGCCATCAATTTCCCGGAGCGCATGAAGTTCGCGTCCAAGACGGCTAGCGCGTCCGCCGCTGAGACACGATGAGGTGCAGGCAGACGCGTCAACACGGCGTACGCCTCGACCAACGCCGGTGCCGCCACGATCATCACTTCGTGGCGATCCAGTCGCCGATTGAGCTCCGCCGTCGCAAGCTCGTGATGTTCATGCCACGCGCAGACGGCGGCCACGATGCAGCTCGTATCCGGGACGAATCCGGCCACGCGCGGTCACTCGCGACCGCGACGCTCGCGGCGCAGGGCAAGACGGGTCTGCTCCACTGTCTCCGCGCGCAGCGGGCCGGGCTTCTTCTCCGGCACGGCCACCAGAAGTCGGCCCCGACGCACCAGCTTCACCGGAGTCGGCGCGGGCTCGATCTCGACGCGTCCGTCCTGCCAGCGCACATCGAGCGGCATGCCCGGCTTCAAGCCCGCCTCCCGCCGTATCGCCCCGGGAATGACCAGTCGTCCGGCCGAGTCCATGGTAGTTTTCATGGTATGATTTCTACCACGCAGATCCCCGCAACGACAACAGCGCCAACGAGGCCGGGCGCTGACGTCGAGGCAAGTAGAGCTGCTTGCCGAGACCATAACTACAAGGGCAAGTCTCCCGTCGCCCGGCGCGTCGACTTGTCCTTCTTGTAGGCGTCGATGGTGCGCTGGGCGATGCGCCACTGGTGCACCTCGTCGGCGCCGTCGGCGAAACGGGCCCAGCGCGCCTGCTGCGACATCATCGCCAGCGGCGTGTCGGTGGAGTACCCGAGGGCGCCGTGCACCTGGATGGCGCGGTCGATGATGCGACCGAGGGAGTTGGCGACGAAGTGCTTGGCCATCGACACCTCGCTCTTGAAGTCCTCCCCGCGGTCGATCTTGTAGGCGGCGTGCAGCACCATCAGCTTGCACTGGTAGAGATCCATCGTCGAGTCGGCGATCATCCACTGGATGCCCTGCTTGTCGGCGAGCAGCGAGCCGTGCGCGTAGCGGTGCAGCGCGCGATCGACCATCATGTCGAGCGCCACCTCGGCCTGGCCGATCCAACGCATGCAGTGCGCCAGGCGCGCCGGACCCAGCCGCGCCTGGCCGAGCAGGTGCCCCTGGCCGCGGCCTCCGAGCATGTTCTCTTTCGGCACTCGCAGGTTCTCGATGCGGATCTCGGCGTGGTTGTGGTGGCCGGCCATGGTGATCACGTCGCGGACGACGTTCCACCCCTTCGCCGGCAGATCGACGAGAAAGGCCGAGTTGGCCGCCTGCGGGATCTCCGGGGTGTCCTCGGTGCGGGCGATGAGAATGGCGAACTTGGCGCCGCTGGCGCCGGAGATGAACCACTTGTGGCCGTTGACCACCCAGTGGTCCCCCTCCAGAACCGCGCGCGTCTGGATGAGAGTCGGATCGGAGCCGGCGACTTCCGGCTCGGTCATGGCGAAGCAGGAGCGGACCATGCCCTCGCACAGCGGCCGCAGGTACTTCTCCTTCTGCGCCTCGTTGGCCCAGTGCAGCAGCGTGTGCATGTTGCCTTCGTCGGGCGCCTGCGCGTTGAGGGCGAACGGCCCAAAGCCCGACTTGGCGGCCTCCGCCGACACCGCCGCCATCGCCACGTGCCCCAGCCCCATGCCGCCGAGCTCCTTCGGCATGTGCGGCAACCACAGGCCCCAGTCCTTGGCGGCCACGCGCATCTCGATGATCGACTGCACGAGAAACCGCCGGTCGCCCTCGCGCTCGGCGATCCTCGCCTCGGCCGGCCGCACCACCTCGGCAATGAAGCGCCGCACCTTCAGGCGCAGCTCGTCGATCTCGGGGGGAAAGCTGAAGTCGATTGCCATGGCGTCGTCCTTTCTCCGCGCCGCCTGCCGTCACTCGACCTTGACGGTCGCATCCTCGATCATGACGTCGTACTTGTAACCGAAGCCGAAGTCCTTGTCCCCGCTCAGCTTGCCGCGAACGAGCACGGTGTCGCCCACCTTGGCGTCGGCGCTCGTCGTCACCGCCAGATCGTCGGTGCCGCTGCCGCCGGTGCCGTCGCGCAGGTGGATCCAGTTCTTGCCCATCACTTGCGGCGTGTACTTCACCACCTTGCCGCGCACGGCGACCTCCTTGCCGACCAGCTTCGCCTTGTCGGCGAACAGCTCGGCCACCGTCTGGCCGCCCTCGGCCTTCTTGATGTTCGCCAGATCGACCGCGGCGGCGTCACCCTCCTTGCCCAACCCGCCGTGCAACGACGCGCCCGGCATCTTGCCGCCGTGCGCCGCCGCCACCGCGGCCATCTCCTTGCCGCCGATGACCTGGATACTCTGGACGAAGTAGACGACGTCGAACGTGCGCTTCAGCGTCGGGCTGTGAAAGTCCCGCATCGGCATGCCCGCGGGCACGATGACCTTGTCGCCAACGGCGACCTTGAACTTCGGCGCCGCCGCCCAGACCTTCTTCGCTCCGTCATCGACCTGGACGTAGGTGTAGCTGCCGGCGTCCATGGTCTCGGCAACCTTGCCGCTCACGCTCGGCGTCGCCGCCGACGCCTGGCCCGCGGCGACAGCCCCATGGTCACCCGCCGCGGGCGGCTCGGCGGCGGCGGAGCGGGGGTCGGTAAAGCACGCGATCAGCCCGACGGCTGCCACGGCGATGGTGAACGAAACGAATGAGTGTCTCACGGCGATTCCTCCGATTGATCTTGGCGGGCGGCTCGCCTGCGCGAGCCCACCGGGTTTCCTAGCTCAGCGGCGGCGCAATTGACAGTGGGGGCCCCCTGATTGGACGCATCGAGAAGGGCGGCGAGGCCGCACCCCATCTTGCGCCCTCGACCGGCCCGGGGTTACAAGGGGGTCTGGGCGCAGCTCTCGCCGCGCTCAGACAAGCCGGGGCGGAGAGGCATCGCGTCGCCGCCAGAGGAGGACAGCATGGGTGCAATCACTGGCGGCGAGCTGCTGGCTCGCTGTCTGGCCGCCGAAGGGGTGAAGTTCCTGTTCGGACTTCCCTCTCCGGAGATCGATCCGCTGCTGGCCCAACTCGGCGAGCACGGCATCCGTCACGTCCCGGTGCGCCACGAGGCCGCGGGCGTGCACATGGCCGAGGGGCTGTACAAGACGACGGGGCAGGTGGCCGCGGTGCTCGGCAACCCCGGCCCCGGCTCCGCCAACCTCCTGCCCGGCGTGATCACGGCGCGTCACGAGGGCGTCCCCGTCGTGGCCATCACCTCGCAGCACCGCCTCGGCATCGTCTACCCTTCGCCACCGTCGACGTTCCAGGGGCAGGATCAGCTCGACGTCTTCAAGCCCGCGGTCAAGTGGGGCGGCCCCATCCTCTCGTGGGACCGCATCCCGGAGGTCGTCCACCTGGCCTTCCGCGAGATGTGGACGGGGCGACCCGGCCCGGTTCACATCGAGCTGCCGGCGCCGGTGCTGTACGCCACCGGAGAGGAGCAGAGCGCCTCGGTGCCGCCGCCGGAAACCTACCGCGCGCCACGCCCGCAGGCTTCCGAGGCGCAGCTCCGACAGGCCGCCGAGCTGCTGGCCAAGGCGCAGCGGCCCCTCGTCTTCGCCGGCGCCGGCGTCGATCGCGCCGACGCCAACGCCGCCCTGCTCGAGCTCGTCACGCTGTTGAACTGCCCGGTGATGAGCACCATGGCCGGACGCTCCGCCGTCCCCCTCGATCATCCCAACTACATCTTCGCCTTCGGACGCGGCGGCGATGCGGTCAAGCAGGAGGCCGACGTCATCCTCGTCGCCGGCTCGCGCCTGGGCAATCTCGATCTGCCCTACGACAAGTACTGGGGGGATCCCGCGCGCCAGAAGCTGATCCAGATCGACGTCGATCCGCGCCACATCGGCGTCACCCGTCCGCTTACCCTCGGCATCGTCGCCGAGGTCAAGAATGCTCTCGCCGGGCTGCTGCCGGTGCTGCGCTCGCTCAAGGCGGGGGCCCGTGACGGGAAGGACCTGGCCCGCTACCGCGAGGGCGCGCAGGCCTGGTGGGACGAGCAGTTTGCGGCGGTGAAGAGCTGGACGGGCCCGGGCCTTCATCCGGCGCACGCGCTGCAGACGATCGGCTCGATCTTCGGCAAGGACGCGGTCTACGTCGCCGACGGCGGCAATACCTCGCTGTGGGCGAACCTGTGTCTGCCGGCCACGAAGCCGCGGTCGTACCACAACATCCTCGAGCTCGGCATGCTCGGCACCGGCATCCCTTCGGCCATCGGCGCCAAGCTCGGGGCACCGGACCGCGAGGTGGTGTGCGTCACCGGCGACGGCGCCGCCGGCTTCAACTTCATGGAGATGCAGTCGGCCGCGCGCGACGGCGTCAAGACCACCACCATCGTCTTCGCCGAGGGCTCGTGGACGATGGAGGAGCCCAACGAGCGGATGCTCTACGGCAAGACGTTCGGCACCGATCAGGGCACGATACGGTGGGATCGCGTCGCCGAAGGACTCGGCTGCCACGGCGAGTACGCCGACAAGATCGAGGACGTCGCGCCAGCCGTGCAGCGAGCGAAGGAAGCCAAGGGCCCCGCCGTCGTCTGTCTGCGAACCAACCGCGACGCCAACCTGGCGATCCCGATGGAGCTGCTGATGCGGTTCACCGAGGTGTACCAGGGGCCGATGGGATGAGCACGCCAGGTCGCGGGGAGCCGCGCCACGTGACGTGCGGAAACAACCAAGAGCAAGCAACGGAGGCACGATGAGCACGACGAGAATCGACTTCACCCGCCTGAGTCTGCGTGATGCGTTGGACCTGGCGATCCTGATCGAGGAGGAGGCAAAGGACCGTTACGAGGAGCTCGCGGATCAGATGAAGAAACATCACACGCCCGAGGCCGCCTCCTTCTTCCTCCTCATGGTGGGCAACGAGGCCAAGCACGGGGAGCAGCTCGCCGCCCGGCGAGCGAAGCTGTTCGCCAACGAGCCGCGCACGGTGACGCGCGCCATGCTGTGGGACGTCGAGGCGCCCGACTACGACGAGGTGCGCGCCTTCATGACGGCGCGCGAGGCGCTCAACGTGGCGCTGCGCGCCGAGAAGAAGGCGCAGGAGTTCTTCGCCGCCGCCCTGCCCCACGTCCGCGACGCCGAAGCCAAGGCGCTCTTCGAAGAGCTGCGCCAGGAAGAGGTGGAGCACCAACGGCTGGTCGAAGCCGAGCTGGCCAAGCTGCCGCCCGACGCCCCCGGGTCTCCCAGCGACTACGAGGACGAGCCCGTCGCGCAGTGACCGGCGCGGCGCGGTGTCCGCGGAGTGCGGCGCTTCGTCGCTGCCGCGTCCGCCGCCAGGCCCCGACGGAGCGGTGCCCTCCGGAAGAAACTCAGCTTCCGTACAAGCGCGCCACGACCTTGTGCAGCCGGGTCGAGTAGGTGGGCTCCTCGACGCGCGCGGCGATGCGCCAGCCCGCCGCCGTGCGCACCAGCTTGTCGCGGTAGTAGCCGCCTTCGAAGAAGACGGCGAGCCCGTCCTCGCCGTCGCGCAGCCCCATGGGGTTGAACAGGCACGAGCGGCAGGTCGCCGTATCGCCGTCGATCTGCACCACCTTGTTGGCGACCAAGTGCTGCGTCATCGCGAACCCCGCCATCACCTCGGACAGCCACTGCCGCACCTCGGGCAGCGAGCCCTTGATCCCGCCGGCGGCGCTGTAGTCGATCTGCGCATCGGCGGTGAAACAGCTGGAGAACAGCTCCCAGTCCTTCGCATCCAGGGCGGTGGCGTAGCGGGTGAGCAGGTCGTCGATCTCGATGCGGTCGGCAATCTGCTGCAAGGTCATGGCGGCCATGGCAAGCTCCTCGATCGGTTGACGTCCCGGCGAAACACCTATCGCGCCCGGCGCCGAGCGGCAACGCCGAGCGGCCGCCTGGACTCTGGCCGGGTTCCCGCTAACATCGGCGCCCGATGAGCCATCCAGTGACCATCCTGCGCCGGGGCGAGCTCGCGCCGGGGGAGACGAAGAAGTTCTTCCTCGACTGCGAGGGTTACGAGATCGAGTGCTTCGTCATCAACCACGCCGGCACGCTCCACGCCTGGGTGAACCGCTGCCGCCACGTGCCGATGACGATGGACTGGATCGAGAACCAGTTCCTGACCGAGGACGGCCGCTACGTCCAGTGCGCCACCCACGGCGCCTGCTACCAGCCCGACACCGGCGAATGTGTCGCCGGGCCGGCGCTGGGGAAGGCCCTCATCCGCGTTCCACTGGAAGTCGCCGGCAACGAGATCCGCGCCACCTGCCCGCGCGAGGCGATCCCGGAGGATCTGCGGAGAAGAAGCTGAAGGCGGAAAGCTGAAAGCCCAAAGCCGAACCCTCTTCGTTTTTCGCTTTCAGCTTTGAGCTTTTCCCTTGTGCTACTCCGGCTCGTCGCCGAAGTGGGCGCGGACGATGCGCTCCTTGAGGTACTCGAGCGTCCCGAGATCTTCGACGATGTCGCCACCGGTGTCGTAGAAGAAGATCTCGCCGCTCTTGTTACGGCCGACGGCGACCAGCCACTCCAGATCGTCGCGGTCCTCGAGCAGGTAGTTGATGGTCTGCGACACCCCTTTGCCAGGGATGATCGTGACCTTGGCTTTGAGGGACTTCTGCTGCTTGGCCATACGGGTGCGCACCTCGCTCGGTGGCCTCGGCGGCACGCTCGCGCGCACGGGGTTCCACTCCCGGAACGCTACACCAGGGCCGGCGCCCTATCAAGCGAGAGTCGCGGTCACCACCGTCTCGACGTGGTAGGTCTGCGGAAACAGATCGATCGGCTGCACGCGGGCGACGCGGTAGCGCGTGGCCAGCGCGCGCAGGTCGCGCGCGAGGGTGGCGGGGTCGCACGAGACGTAGACCACGCGGGTCGCCGCGAGCGCGCACACGTCGCCCAGGATCTCGGCCGCGCCGCTGCGCGGCGGATCGAGGACGACGGTGTCGAAGCGCTCGCCCTGCCGGCGCGCCGTGGCGATGCCGTCACCGGCCGGGGCGCAGCGGAACTCGCAGTGCGCCAACCCGAGAGATCTCGCGTTGGCGACGCCGTCTTCCACGGCGAGCGCGCCGCGCTCGACGGCGACGACGCGCGCCACGCGCCGCGCGATCGGCAGGCTGAGATTGCCGGCACCGGCGTACAGGTCGAGCACCCGTTGCCCCGGCTGAAAATCGCCGGCCGACAGAACGCTCTGTACCAGAGTGCGGTTGCCCGCGCGGGTGACCTGGCTGAAGGTTCCCGCGCGCACCACCCAGGGCAGGCCGGGTTCGATCTCCAGGCCGCAGCGATCGTCACCGCAGCGCCAGCGCGCCCGCTTGCCGCGCAGCACCAGGCCGGCCAGCCGTGGCTGCGCCGTCAGAAAGCTCTGCGATCTTTCGCGGTCGCGCGCGGCCAGCGCGCCCTGGGCCTCGGCGGCCAGCACCCAACGCCGGCCGTCGGCGGCCATCAAGGCTTCGAGGCGGCGCACGTCGCTGTCGAGCCGCCCGATCCATTCCGCCGCGACCGGAATGGCGCCGTCGAGCGCCGGCTCGGCGAGCAGGCATCGGGTCACCGGCACCAGGTCGTGCGTGCCGCCGGCGAAGAAACCCACCTCGCCGCGATCGACGCGCAGGCTCAGCCGATGGCGATAGCCAAGCTCGGCCGGCGCCGGCAGGATCGGCCGCCAGTCGACCCCGGCGAGATCGATCGCCCGTCCCAGCTGATCGCGCAGGTTCTGCTCCTTTGCCGTTCGCTGCGCCGGGTAGGCGATGTGCTGCCACGGGCAGCCGCCGCAACGCGGCAGATACGGGCACGGCGGCTGGCGGCGGTCGGGGGACGGCGTGACGACCTCGACCACGTCCGCGTAGGCGTACGAGCGCCGCTCCTCGCGGACGCGCACGATCACCTCGTCCCCCGGCACGGCGCCGCGCACGAACAGCACCTTGCCGTCGCGCCGCGCAATGGCGTGCGGTCCGTAGCTGAGGGCGGTCACGGCTACCGGACGACGGTCGCGATCGGGCGGCGGTGCTTCCATTTCCGCTACCGCATACTACGGATGACGCGGCACCGGGAGGGGCGGCCAGATCCCTTCCCCCTCGCGCATTCCCCCTGGCGAGGTTTGTTGGTAAAGACGGGCAGGAATGGAGGGACGGCCGATTCGTATCCGGCGCGGGCGACGCACCGACTTCGCCGCGGTTCTCGCGGTGTTGGCGGGACCGGATACCCTCGTGCCGCCGCCCGACCGGCGCACGCTGCATCGCTTCCGGCAACTGGTTGCCGACCTCGGCTGCGACTTCTACCTGGCCACCATCGACGAACGCGTCGTCGGCGTCGTCCACGTCACCTACGCCCGACAGCTGGCGGCCGCGCCGCTGGCGACCCTGGCGACGCTGGCCGTGGCCGAGTCCTCGCGCGGGCGAGGAGTGGGAACGGCACTGCTCCGGTTCGTCACCGCCCGCGCCCGCAAACGCGGCTGCGGCAACCTGCGCTGCGCCCTGGCCGAAGAGCCCGCGCCCGCCGCGGCGGCGCTGCTGCAACGTGCCGGCGCCCGCCCGCGCGGCACTGTCCTCGAGCTGGCATTGACCGGGCAATAGCGGAAGGATCGAGACGTGGCGGAGTTTTCGAAGGCAATCGCCCGATTGATGGAGGAGCGCACCCCGGTGGCCAGTGACCCACCCGCGCTACGCGCCGTGCTGGAACGGATGCGCGCGGTGCTGACGCCCATCGAGCGACCGCTCGCCGACGCCTTCACCCGGCTGCTCTTCGGCAAGAGCGGCGCCGAGGTTCTCGCCGGCGGTGACCCGCAGCGCTGGGCCGCCGTCGCCATCGACGCCTTCCGCTTCGCCAGCGGTCCGGGAACGGACGAGCCGCTGGTGCGCGTGTTCAACCCAGATCTCGAGCGCGATGGCTGGGACGCCGCCGGCACGGTGATCGAGACGCGCCTGCGCGACCGGCCGTTCATCGTCGATACGGTCCGCGAATGTCTGGAAGCCGTCGACGCCAAGATGCACGTGCTGCTGCACCCGCTTCTCGGCATCGAGCGCGACGCCCAGGGGACGCTGCTCTCCGCCGGCGTCCCCGAGGTCGTCGGCCGGCACGAGTCGTTCGTGTACGCCGAGGTCGACCGCCTGGAGGACCCGAAGGCGATGGCCGCGACGCTGACCGCTCGCCTCGCCGACGTGGTCGCGGCCACCGACGACTACCAGGCGATGCGCGCGCAGCTCACCAAGCTGGCCGACCGCCTGCGTTTCAAGAACCTGCCGCGCCCGTGGAACGAGAACGCCGAAGAGGTGGCGGCGTTCCTCGACTGGCTGGCCAACAAGAGCTTCGTCTTCCTCGGCTACCGCGAGTACGAGCTCTCGGGACAGGGCGCCGAGCGGCGCGCCGCGGTGCGGCCCGGTAGCGGCCTCGGCCTGCTGCGCGACGACAGCCGGTCGGGCTATGCCAGCCCGCGCCCGCTTGCCGCCGAGCTGCGGCGGCGCCTGAACGAGCCGCCGCTACTGCTGGTGTCCAAGACCAACGCCGAAAGCCCGATCCACCGGCGGGCGCACATGGACTACGTCGGCCTCAAGCACGTCGACGCCGCCGGTGTGGTGAGCGGCGAGTCGCGTTTCCTCGGCCTGTTCACCGCCAAGGCGTACGGCGAGGAATCGGCCGAGGTGCCGCTGCTGCGTCGCAAGCTCGAGGCCATCCTGCTCCGCGCCGAGGCGGTGACCGAGTCGCACGACTACCGCGCCATCGTCGAGCTGTTCAACACCATCCCCAAGGAAGAGCTCTTCGGCAGCAGCGTCGAGCAGCTCGACGAGGAGATCACCGCCATCCGCGCCGCCGAGGGGCGCGACGAGCTGCAAGTGCTCTGCCACGACGACATTTTCGGCCGCGGCACCTTCGTCGTGGTCACGCTGCCGCGCGCGCGCTTCTCCGCCGATCTCCAGCGCCGCGTCGAGCACCGGCTGCTGCGCCTGCTCGAAGCGCCGCTGCTGCACCAGCACGTTGCCCTCGACGACGACTCCGAGCGCGTGCGCATGCACTTCTACCTCGGCGGCCGCACCGAGGTTCCGCTGGCCACCACCACCGCCGCACTCGAGAGCGAGCTCGGCGATCTGCTGCGAACGTGGGAGGATCGGCTGACCGATCAGCTTCTCGCCGAGCTGCCGCGGGCGGCGGCGCAGGAGCTCGCCGCGCGTTACCTGCCGGCCTTCTCCGAGAAGTACCGCGCCGCCACCGATGTCGCCCTGGCCGCGCGCGACATCCGCTGCCTCGAGGCCGTACGCGCCAGCCGCGCCCCGCAGGTCGACGTCACCAACGAGACCCCGCCCGACGCCGCCCGCTTCACCGCAATCAAGCTCTACCTGCTGGAAGAGGCGCTGGTGCTGAGCGACGTACTGCCGCAGCTCGAGAACCTCGGCCTGAAGGTCTTCGAGGAGGACCATCTCGACGTGCGCGTCACCGATCTCGGCACCGTGCGCATCCACACCTTCCTGGTGCAGGACCGGACCGGCGCTCGCCTGGACACCGCGCGCGACGGCACCCGGCTGGCCGCGGCCATTCTGGCGCTGCGCGCCGGGACGGCCGCGAACGACGCTCTCAATCGGCTGGTCCTCGGCGCCGGCCTGCAGTGGCGCGAGGTCGACATCCTGCGCGCCTACGTCGGCCACGCGCAGCAGGCCCAGGTGGCCGCCAGCGAGCTGCTGATCGAGGCGCTCACCCACAACCCGGAGCCGGCGCGCCTGCTCTTCGACGGCTTCCGCGTCAAGTTCGACCCGGCCCAGGACGCCGTGCCGCGCAACCGCCTGACCGATCTGCTGCCGCCGGTGGAGGCGCGCTTCTTCGCCGCCGTCGACGCCGTCCAAGGAGTGCTGCACGACCGTATTCTGCGCGCGCTGTGGGCGACGATGGCGGCGACCGTGCGCACCAACTTCTACCGCACCGACGCCAACGGGCGCGCCGGGGCCGGCACCATCGCCTTCAAGCTCGAGTCCGCCCAGTTGGCCCATCTGCCGAAGCCGCACCCGCTCTACGAGATCTACGTGCACGCGCCGCACATGGCCGGCATTCACCTGCGCGGGGCGCGCGTGGCCCGCGGCGGCATTCGTCTCAGCGATCGCCCCGACGATTTCCGCACCGAGGTCCTCGGGCTGATGAAGACCCAGATGGTCAAGAACGCGGTCATCGTCCCCAGCGGCGCCAAGGGCGGCTTCGTCGTCAAGCGGCGACTGGCCGGAGCCGCGTCGCCGGTGGCGGCGGCCTACCGTTCACTCATCGGCGGCCTGCTCGATCTGACCGACAACGTGGTTCAGGGCGCCACGGCGGCGCCGCCCGGCCTGCTCACCTACGACGATCCCGACCCCTACCTGGTGGTGGCGGCTGACAAGGGGACGGCCACGTTCTCCGACCTCGCCAACGAGATCGCCGCCGCCTACGGATTCTGGCTCGGCGACGCCTTCGCCTCCGGCGGCAGTCACGGCTGGGACCACAAGCGCGAGGGCATCACGTCGCGCGGCGCCTGGGAGTCGGTGCGGCAGCACTTTCGCGCCCTCGGGCACGACGCGGACAACGGCCCGCTCACGGTCATCGGCATCGGCGACATGAGCGGCGACGTCTTCGGCAACGGCCTGCTGCGCTCGCGCCACCTGCGCCTGCGCGCCGCCTTCAATCACCTGCACGTGTTCCTCGATCCCGACCCCGACCCCGAGATCTCCTACACCGAGCGCGAGCGCCTGTTTCGGCTGCCGCGCTCGGGCTGGAACGACTACGCCGCCGAGGCCATCAGCGCCGGCGGCGGCGTCTTCCCGCGCGCGGCCAAGAAGATCCCGCTCTCCGCCGAGGTCCGCGAGATGCTCGGGGTCGACACCGACAGCCTTTCGGGCGAGGAGCTGATCCGGGCGGTGCTGGCGATGGAGGCCGACCTGCTGTGGAACGGCGGCATCGGCACCTACGTCAAGGCCAGCGACGAGAGCCATGCCGACGTCGGCGACAGCGCCAACGACGGCGTTCGCGTCGACGCGCGCGAGCTGCGCGTAAAGGTCGTCGCCGAAGGCGGCAACCTCGGGCTGACGCAGCGGGCGCGCGTCGAGTACGCGCTGGCCGGCGGCCACCTCAACACCGACGCCATCGACAACTCCGGCGGGGTCGACCTCTCCGACCACGAGGTGAACTTGAAGATCGCGCTCGGCCGCCCCATCGAGGCCGGGGCGCTGTCGATGACCGAGCGCAACGATCTGCTCGTCGAGCTGACCGCCACGGTCTGCGACATCGTGCTCTCGCACAACCGGCGGCAGGCGCGGTTGTTGACCCTCGACCAGCTGCGCAGCCGCACGCGCCTCGACGACTTCCGCGAGCTGATCCTCCAGCTCGAGAGCGAGATGCAGCTCGACCGCCAGCTCGAGCACCTGCCCGATCGCGAGGCGCTGCGGGAACGGCGCTCGGTGTTCCTCGGCCTCACCCGACCCGAGCTCGCCGTCGTGCTGGCCTACAGCAAGCTGCACCTGCAGCACGCCCTGCTGCAATCGAGCCTGCCCGACGACGCCTTCCTCGAACGGTTCCTGCGCCGCTACTTTCCCGAGGTCGTCAACGAGCACTTCGGCGACGGCGTCCGCGCGCACCGGCTGCGACGCGAGATCATCGCGGTCACGCTCGCCAACTGGCTTATCGACGCCATGGGTACCACCTTCGTCCCGCGTATCGCCCGCGACACCGGCAGCGACATGGTGACGGTGGTCAAGGCATGGACCGCGGTGATCGCGGTCAGCGAGGCCGACCGCTGGATCGACCACCTGATGGCCGGCCTGTCGCCGCTCTCGGCCGACGCCGACGCGCGCTGCGCGCACGCGCTCGAGGACGCGATGGAGCGAGCGACCAAGTGGATCGTGGAGACGCAGTCGAGCGAGCTGACGATCGCCGAGCTGGTGAAGGCGTTCTCGGTCTCCGTCGGCGCGCTGCAGCACGGGGTCACCCAGCTCCTGCCCGAGGTCGACCGCGAGCGCGACCGCGCCCGGCTCGACGGCTTGATGGAGGCGGGGGTGCCGCCGTCGCTGGCGCAGGCCCTGGTCACCCTCGGGCGCACCGCCGAGCTGCTCGAGATCGACCAGATCGCCTCCGACATGGGCGCGCCGCTGGAAACCGCCGGCGAGGTCTACTACCGGGTCGGCGAGCTGGCGGATCTCGACTGGATTCGGCTGAGCCTGGGAACGCTCGCGGCGCGGGGAACCAACGATCGCTGGGAGCGGCGCGCGTTCGAGGGGCTGGCGGAGGGCCTGGTCTACGCGCGGCGCCAGCTCACCCGCAACATTCTTCTCTGTCGCCAGGGCGGCGGCGAGGTCGATCACTGCCTGGCCGAGTACGTCGAGCAGCACCACGTCCAGATCGACAAGGTGCGCGGGCTGATCGGCGACCTCAAGAGCGCTCCCCGCGCCACCGTGGCCGGGATCGTGGTGGTGATGCGCGAGCTCGGGAGGCTGACCGGACGCTGATGGCGGTACACGTGCATTTCCTCGGAGCCGGCGACGCGTTCTCGGCCGGCGGACGGCATCAGGCGGGCTACCTGCTGCGGGGCCGGCGCGACACGGTGCTGCTCGACTGCGGCGCGACGACGTTGACGGCGATGAAGCGCGACGGCGTCGATGCCGGCGCCATCGACGCCGTTCTGCTCAGCCATCTGCACGGCGACCACTTCGCCGGCCTCCCCTACCTCTTTCTCCAGTACACGTACGAGACGCCGCGCCGACGCCCGCTGGTGATCGCCGGCCCGCCCGGGACCGAGGCGCGGGTCCGCGCCCTCTACCGTGCCGTGTACAAAGATCTGGCGCAGAAGCCGCTGCCATTCCCGGTCGAGCACGTGGTCCTCCATCCCGGTGTGGCCGCCACGATCGGGACCCTGCACGTCGAGCCCTTCCGCGTGCCGCATCAGGAGAAGGACATCTCGCTGGCGCTGCGCGTGCGCGCAGACGACAAGATCGTCCTCTACTCCGGCGACACCGGCTGGACCGAGGGCCTGGTCGAGTGGTCGCAAGGGGTCGACCTGTTCATCTGCGAGTGCTGCTTCTTCGAGACCCGCCTCGATCTGCACCTCGACTACCCGCGCCTGGCGGAGAACCGCGCCCGCTTCGGCTGCCGCCGCATGGTTCTCACCCACCTCGGCCGCGAGGTGCTGGCGCACCGCGACGAGGTGGAGATCGAGCTCGCCCACGACGGCTTGCGCATCGAGCTGTGAGCCGGACGCGTCAAGGGCCGGCCCCTGACCCCGGGCTGGCGTGCTGGCGGCAGAACCGGCGCCCGGCAAGAGCGTCGCGATCGTTGGGGCGGCTCCGTAGCGCACGCTCGAAGAGCGGGCAGGCCCGATCGAGCTGGCCGCGGCGCGCCCGCGCCCAGCCCTCGATCGTCCACAGCCGATAGTCGCCCAAACCCCGGCGCGCGATCTGCTGGGTCATGTCGATCGCCACCGCGTACTCCTTGTTCATCAGGAACCAGCCGGCCAGCGACAGCAGGGTGGTGTAGGAGACCTTCGGGTTGCTCTCGAGCCGGCGCAGCAGCTCGTCGCGCGCCGCCAGCCGGTCTTTCGCCTGATCGATCATGACCATGCCCGACAGGGCGCTGGTGTGATTCGGCTCGATCGCCAGCGCCGCCTCGAACTCGGGCTCCGCGGCGGCGACGTCCTGTCGCGCCAGCAGCGCGCCGCCGTAGTTGGCGTGCGCCCGCGCGCAGTGCGGCGCCTCGGCGCTGGTGACCCGCCACAGAGTCAGGTCGTCGCGCCAGTCGCGGTTGCGGATCACCGTGCGGGCGCCGTAGAGGAGAACGATGGCGAGGGCGACGAGCTCGAAACGCCGCCGGTTGCCACCCAGCGCTCGCACCACGCGCGCGACCAGCAACGCCAACAAGCCGGCGAAGCCGAACAGCGGCAGATAGAGATAGTGCTCGGCCCAGAAGTCGTGATGCGGGATCACGTGCGAGCTGGGCAACAGCGTCAACGCCACCCACCACAGCAGGAATACCGCCAGCGGCGCCCGCGGCAGCTGCCAACACGAGACCGCGAGCAGCGCCAGCAGCGCCGCCACCGCCGCCCAGGCCAACGGCGAGGCGGCCGACGTGATCAACGGTACCGCCCGGTACGAGTAATCGGCGAGCAGGTGGATCGGAAACAGCAGCTGCACGGCGGAGTGCACCCACAGGAGCGCGACGTTGAGGAAGTTGGTCACGATCGACCCGCCCCACCAGGGCTGGTCGGTCGGCAGCCCGTGGATGGCGAAGTACAAGGCGCCGGCCAGACCGAGAGGCGCCAGCACCGCGTAGGCGGGCCATTGCCGCCGCGCGACGGCGACGACATCCGACACCAGCGAGCCGGACGGGGTCGTGGCGCGCTGCCGGGCGAGGGCGACGGTGGCGTCGTAGGCGACCACCACCAGAGGGAAGGCGAAGGCCACCTCCTTGGTGAGCGCGGCGATCACCAGCGCCACGACCGACGCCGCCAGGGCCCACCACGCCCGCTGCCGCCAGCGCCAGAGCAGGTAGAGGCTGAAGGCGAGCAGCGTGAACAGGCCGCACAGCACGTCGCGCCGCCCCGAGATATAAGCCACCGACTCCGTCTGCAGCGGATGGGCGACGAACACGGCGGCGCCGAGCAGCGCCGCGGGCGCGCTCAACCCGAGCTGCCCATAGAGCACCAGCGCCACGCTGGCCGCCAGCGCGTGGTAGACGATGTTGCCGACGTGGTACGAGGCGGGGTGATGCCCGCCGATCTCGCGGTCGAGAATGTAGGAGAGAATGCGAAAGGGTCGATAGGCGATGGAGCGATGCTCGATCGCCGTGGCCACCGCGGGGTTCACGTCGGCGTTGAAATCGACCAGGACGTGGTCGTCGAAGACGAAGCCATTGGACACGCTGTTGGCGTACAACAGGCCCGCCAGCACCCACAACAGCACGAACGGCTGCAACGTGCGCCACCACCTCGAGGTTGCCGGCGGCGCCGCCTTGGCGGTGCGGGCGGAGCCGGTTTCGAGCCGGCGGCGGATACGGCGTGAGCGCTTGGGGGACATGACAGGACGGATGATCGAGTTGTCGTCGCTCTTACCAGGCACGCGGCGGCAGGGCCAGCCAGAGGAAGGGATTGACGATCGGATCAGCGAGCCATTGACGATTGGCAAGTGATTCGACGCCGGACCTTCCGTCGCCACTTCCGGCCTTGCGCTTTCAGCCTTCGGCTTTCGGCTTCTCTTGGCGCAGGACCCGAGTGTGCTATCGGGGCCGGGTGACGAGCGAGACGGCGAGCAGCGAGACGGCGGAGCCCGGGACAGGATCGCGGCGGCTGCGGGTGACCGTGATCGGGCCGACGCCGCCGCTGCGCGGGGGCATCGCACACTACACCACGGCGCTCGTGCGCGCGCTGCGCCCTCGGCACACCGTTCAGGTCGTCGGCCTGCGCCGCCAGTACCCGCGGCTGCTCTTTCCCGGGACCAGCGAGACGGACGGCAGCAGGGTGGGCATCGCGCTGCTCCCCGACGTCGTGGTCGATCCCTTGTCGCCGTGGGCGTGGCCGGCGGCGGCCGACGCCGTCCGCGCCTTCGCGCCCGCGGTGATCGTGCTGGCGTGGTGGCAGCCGGCGCTGGGCGCCGTTCTGGCCAGCTTCGCCCGCCTCGCCCGGCGCCGCACGCGCGCCCGCCTGCTCTTTCTCTGTCACAACGTCGCGGCCCACGACGCAACGCCGCTCGACCGCATCCTGCTGCGTTACGCGCTCGGCTGTGCCGACGCCGCCATCGTCCATTCCACCGCCGATCGCCAACGGCTGCGGCACTACCGGAACGATCTGCGCGCGCTGCGCACGACGCATCCCGCCTACGATCTGCCCGAGTTCGGCCCGCCGCTGGCGGTCGCCGAAGCACGCGTGCGGCTGGGGCTGACCGGCGACGTGGTGCTCTTCTTCGGTCTGGTGCGCCGCTACAAGGGCCTCGCCGACCTGCTGCGCGCGATGCCGCGCATCCTCGCCGCCCGCGCCTGCACGCTGGTGGTGGCGGGCGAGTTCTACGAGCCGCGCCGGCAATACGAGGAGCTGGCGCGCGAGCTCGGCATCGCCGCGCGGGTACGGCTGCTCGACGGCTACGTGCCCAACGAGAAGGTGGGCGAGTACTTCTGCGCCGCCGACGTCGTCGTCGCGCCGTATCGGGAGGCAACGCAGAGCGGTGTGGTCGCCCTGGCCCGGCGCTTCGACCGGCCGGTGGTGGTGTCGCGGGTCGGCGGTCTGCCCGACATGATCGTCGAGGGGATCAGCGGTCTGACGGTGCCGCCCGGCGATCCCGACGCCTTGGCAAGAGCGGTGCTTCGCATCTATGAGGAAGGCACCGAGGCGTGGTGTGCCCGGGTACGCGAGGTCGAGATGACGACATGGGACGAGGAAGTCGATGCAATCGAAGAACTGGCCGGCGCCTGAGCCCCGCGGAGCCAGCGCCGCCGGGCCGGCCGACGAGGGCATCGACGTCAGCATCGTCGTGCCGGCCCACAACGAGGCAGCGACGTTGCGCGAGCTGTGGCAGGAGGCGCAGGCAGCGCTGGCCGGTCGCGACCTGCGCTGGGAGATGCTGGTCGTCGACGACGGCAGCAGCGACGACACGGCCGCGATCCTGCGCCAGCTGCACGCGGCTGATCCGCGCTTCGGCGCCGTTTCGCTACGCCGCCCGTGCGGCAAGACGGCCGCCCTGGTGGTGGGATTTCGCGCCGCCCGCGGCCGCCACGTGATCACCCTCGACGGCGATCTGCAGGACGACCCGCGCGAGATCCCCCGCATCCTCGAGGCGCTCGCCGACTGGGACGTGGTCAACGGCTGGAAGGAGCACCGGCAGGACCCGACGGTCCGACTGCTCGCCTCGTGGCTGTTCAACGTGGCCTCGCGCCGGCTATTCGGTCTCAAGCTGCACGACATCAACTGCGGCCTGAAAGGCTTCCGCCGCGAGGTCCTGGCCGAGCTGCCGCTCTACGGCGAGCTGCACCGTTTCCTCCCGCTGCTGGCGCACTGGCGCGGCTTCCGGGTCACCGAGCTACCCGTGCACCATCGGCCGCGGCGCTCGGGCCGGTCGCGTTACGGGCCGATGCGGGGCTTCTACGGGGCGATGGACCTCCTCACCGTCATCTTCCTCACCCGCTTCCGCCGCCGCCCGGCGCACCTCTTCGGCCTGGCCGGCGCGGGGCTGCTGGCGCCGGGGGTCCTGATCGTCCTCTACATCACCTGTCTGCGGCTGATCTACGGCAACATCCAGCAACGCCACCCGCTGCTCCTCGCCGGGGTGTTGCTCATCGTCGTCGGCGTTCAGCTCTTGACGGCGGGAATCCTCGGCGAGCTGGTGGCCCACGCCATCGCCCCGGCCGACCGCGAGTATCCGGTACGCTTCGAGCTGATCGTGAACCGTGATCGTGGGTCGTGAGGCGGATGGACGCTCAGGCGGCCGCCAGACCCGGGAGCAGGTCGCGCAGGTACTGGCCGGTGTAGGAGCCGCCGGCGCGGGCGATGTCCTCCGGAGTGCCGGTGGCGACGATCTGGCCGCCGCGGTCTCCCCCTTCCGGGCCGAGATCGATGATGAAGTCGGCGGTCTTGATGACGTCGAGGTTGTGCTCGATGACGACGATGGTGTTGCCGGCGTTGGCGAGGCGATCGAGGACACCGAGCAGGCGGCGGATGTCGTCGAAGTGCAGCCCGGTGGTCGGCTCGTCGAGGATG
>CAZYMF010000088.1:0-18818 GCA_964648215.1 uncultured Binatia bacterium (SeqCode)
CTGCAGCAGCAGCGGGCCGATCATCGACAGGCCGAAGCCGGTCAACGGCGGCCGCAGCCGCAGCTTGCCCATCTCCTGGCCGAGAACCTTGGCGTGCTCGCGGTCGAGACCGCCGCCGCCGTACTCCTTCGGCCACGTCGGCGCGGTCCAGCCGCGCTCGGCCATCACGTCGAGCCAGCGCTGCACGTCGGCCGGGTACTTGGTCTTGCGCCCGCCCCAGCAGATCTCGTCCAACGACTTCGGCTGGGTGAACATCGACTTCGGGGCATTGGCCAGCAACCACTGCCGAGTCTCTTCGCGAAACTGTTCCAGGTCCATGGGATGATCCTTTCGAGGGAACTCAACGGCCGCGGATCAACGTACTCAAGTCGCCCGGCCAGTGCAATTGGCCCCCGCCGGGTGCCAGAGGGAGAAAGCAACAGGCTGGGAGCCTGTCTCAGCCGGGGCCTTTTCTCTGGTGACACAGGCGTCTTGCCTGTGCGGCGATGCTTCTTGTATCGTCGCCGCCATGGACGTCGAGGCCACGGTCATCCAGCTCTGCCAGCAGGCGCGCGCGGCGGCGCGTGATCTGGGGCTGGCGTCGACCGATGCCAAGAACGCCGCGCTGCGACAGGCCGCGGCGGCGCTGCGGTCGCGCCGCGGCGACCTGCTGGCCGCGAATCGCAGCGACGTCGACAACGGCCGCGCCGCCGGGCTGTCGACGGCCCTGCTCGACCGACTCACGCTCAACGAGGCCCGCGTCGAAGCGATGGCCAAAGGGCTGGAGCAGATCGCGCAGCTTCCCGACCCGGTGGGTGAGACGATGGCGATGTGGCGGCGGCCCAACGGGCTGGAGATCGGCCAGGTGCGCATCCCGCTCGGCGTCGTCGGCATCATCTACGAGTCGCGCCCCAACGTCACCGCCGACGCCGCCGGCCTGTGCCTGAAGAGCGGCAACGCCGTGGTCCTCAAGGGCGGCTCGGAGGCGCTGGCCAGCAACCAGGCCATCGCCGCCACCATCGCCGCCGCCGTCGTCGCGGCCGGGCTGCCGCCGGCCGCGGTGCAGCTCCTGCCGACCACCGACCGCAAGGCGGTGCAGGTGCTGCTGCGGCAGGACCAGTACATCGACGTCATCGTGCCGCGCGGCGGCCCGAGCCTGATCCGCGCCATCACCGAGTCGTCGTCGATCCCCGTCATCCAGCACTACGCCGGCATCTGTCACACCTACGTCGACCGTCACGCCGACCTGGCCATGGCCGAGCGCATCTGCTTCAACGCCAAGGTGCAGCGGCCCGGCGTGTGCAACGCGATGGAGACGCTGCTGGTGCACCAGGCCGTCGCCGAGCAGTTCCTGCCGCCGATGATCGCCCGCCTGCGGGCGGCCGGGGTCGAGGTGCGCGGCTGCGAGCGCACCCGCGGCCTCGTCGCCGACGTCAAGGCGGCTACCGAGGAGGACTGGCGCACCGAGTACCTCGACCTGATTCTGTCGATCAAGGTCGTCGACTCGCTCGACGAGGCGATGGGCTTCATCGACACCTACGGCACCGGACACTCCGACGCCATCGTCACCGAGCACTACGATCGCGCCCGGCGTTTCCTGCGCCAGGTCGACTCGGCGGCGGTCTACGTCAACGCCTCGACCCGCTTCACCGACGGCTACGAGTTCGGCTTCGGCGCCGAGGTCGGCATCTCGACCAACCGGCTGCACGCCCGCGGCCCGATGGGGCTGCGCGAGCTGACGACGTACAAGTACGTCATCTACGGCAGCGGCCAAGTGCGCGAGTGAGCGCCGCGGAGCGAACGAGGAAGCGGCGGCCCGGCGCGCCGCCGGCGAGCACGCAGCTCGGCCTTTTCGGCGGCTCGTTCAACCCGGTTCACCTGGCGCACCTGCGCAGCGCCGAGGAGGTCGCCGAGGCGCTGGACCTCGATCGCGTGCTGTTCATCCCGACCGCCAACCCGCCGCACAAGAGGGGCACGGCGCTGGCGCCGGCAAAGCACCGCTTGGCGATGGTGCGGCGCGCGATCGCCGGCAACCCGCGCTTCCGCGTCTCCACCATCGAGCTCGAGCGCCGCGACGGGTCCTACTCGATCGACACCGTGCGCGCCCTGCAGCGCCGTCACCCGCGGGCGCGGCTGTGGCTCATCATCGGCCTGGATCAGTACCGCGAGCTGGGGACGTGGAAGTCGTACGCCGACCTCCTGGCCGCGTGCAACCTGGTCGTCACCTCGCGCCCGGGCTTCGCCTGCGACCGCAGCCCGGCCGGCTTGCCCGTTGCCGTACGCGACCGCTTTTGCTATCAGAAGGCAACAGAACGATTGGTGCACGCCACGGGGACACAGATCATTTTCCTACGCATCAGTGATCTCGACATTTCCGCCTCCGCGATCCGCGAGCGCCTGCAACGTGGTGCTTCCGTTCGTTATCTCGTACCGCCCTCCGTCCACCGTTATCTCCAGGACCACCGCCTCTACGGTGGCAAGGTGAGCGCCCTTGCCGGCCGCTGACGCCCGCGAGACGGCACTGCTGTGCGTACGCTTCGCCCTGGAGAAGAAGGCGTACGATCTGGTCCTGCTCGAGGTGGGCGAGCTCACCTCGCTGGCCGACTACTTCCTGCTCTGCACCGGCCGCTCGGACACCCAGGTGCAGGCGATCGCCCAGGGGATCGAAGAGAACATGAAGCGGCTCGGGATGCGGCTGCTGGCCCTGGAGGGTTACGGCCGCGGGCAGTGGGTGGTGATGGATTTCGGCGACGTGATCGTCCACATCTTCTACGAGCCGGTGCGCGAGTTCTACGATCTCGAGCGTCTGTGGTCGCAGGCGCCCCGCGTGACCCTGCCCGAGCCCTACCGCACGCAGGCGCGCGAGTTGCGTTTGGCAGGGGCGGTGCGCTAACAGACCTCATCTCATGAAGCGAGCGCTGCTCATCCTCGCCGGTGTCGCCTCCGTTGGCGTGGTGCTCTACTTCGCCTTCCTCAATCCCGGCTCGGTCGAGCTGCACTTGACCCCGAGCTATCGGCTACCGCTTCCGCTCGGCGCGGCGCTGGTGCTGAGCTTCTTCCTCGGCGTCGTTCTGATTCTCGGGGCCGTTCTGATCCAGGGGGCCGGGCGCTCGGTGCGCGGCTGGTGGCAGGACCGCCACCTGCGCCGCGAGGAGCGCATCGACAACCTCCAGCAGCAGGGCGAGACCCTGCTGTGGGAAGGGCAGAGCGATCGCGGCCGCGCCCTGCTGCTGCGGGCCTGGCGGCGCGACCCCGGGCACCGTCGCGCGGCTCTGGTCGCGGCCCGATCCTATCTCGACGACGGTGACGCCGCCGCCGCCGAGCGCGTCCTGCACGATGCTCTCGAACACCACCGCGGCGACCCCGATCTGCTGCTGGCGCTCAGCCGCGCCTGCGATACGCAGGGGGACCGGGTGGGGGCGATCCAGGCGCTCGAGCAGCTCCGTGCGCAGTATCCCCGCGCCACCCGCGCGCTGGTCGTTCTGCGCGACCACTACGCCCACGCCGAGCGCTGGGCCGAGGCCGTCGCCGTACAAAGCGCCTACCTGCGCACCCTGAGCCGCCCTCCCCTGCTGGCGCGCGAGCGCGAGCACCTGGTCGGCCTGCAGTACGAGGCCGCCCTGGCCGTGCCGGCGCCGGCCGAACGCGTCGATGCCCTCGAGCGCATGGTCGCCGCCCATCCCGACTTCGTTCCCGCGCAGGTCAGCCTCGGCGATGCCCTGATCGGCGCCGGACGCCAGGCCGAGGCCGCCGAGACCTGGCTGCGAGCCCTGCGCGCGACCCCGCGCACGATCTTCGTCGAACGCCTGCTGCGGCACGCCGCCGAGCCCAAGCAGCGCCAGTACGGCCGCAACGCGCTGCGCAAGCTGCGCCCGAACAACGTGAGCCAGGAGGCGGTCGCGTTCTGGCTCGCCCGCTTCCATCTCCTCGAAGGGCCGGCCAGCGAGGTGCTGACCGAGGTCGACGCCCTGCCGCCGTCGTTGCACGCGCTCGATCCGTTTCACCAGCTCCGGGCGCAGGCGCTACGGCATCTCGGCCACGTCGATCAGGCCCTCGGCGAGTATGCGCGGACCGGAGGGGACAACCCGACGATCCCGTACGGTTGTCGCCGCTGCGGGCACGCCGCCTCCGACTGGCGCGGCCGCTGCTCGCAGTGCTCGAGCTGGGACAGCTACCGGGCCGCGGTCGAGATCGCAACCGACTGAGAGCCCCGCACGGGCTCAGGCCGCGGCGGTGAACAGGTGCGGATGCATCTGCGCCAGGCCCGCCATGTCGTGAAGGTCGGCGGCGAAGTTGGGCACCTCGGCGACGGCCACGTTCTTGCCGAGACCGCGGCGGAACGACTCCATCCGCACCATGTCGCCGCGCGCCTCCTCCTCGACGCGGAGGAAGTTCTCGGCCAGCGCGGCGGCCGCGGCGCCCGCCTGGACGCGCGCCAGCAGGGATTCCAGATGCTCGCGGTCGGCGCCGTGCCCGTTTCCCGAGTAGCCGGTGTGGACGCGGTTGAACACCACCGCGCGCAACGACATGTGCAGCTCGGCCACCGTGCGACAGAAGTGCTCCGCCTCGCGCAGCACCTGCTCCTCCGGGCTCGCCACCAGCACGAACGCGGTCTCGGGCGCGCGCAGCAAGCGGTAGACCCGGCGCACCCGCTCCTCGAAGCCCTCGAAGAGCCCGCCCATCGCGTGGAAGAACTCCGACACCTCGCTCAGCGCCGCCACGCCCGTGGCCTCCTCCAGCTTGCGGAAGACCACGCCGGCGGTCCGGTTGACGAAGCGAAACGTGGCCCATCCGGCGGAGAAGTACGGCTTGACGAACCACTTGATCACGTTCTTGTCGAGGAAGTCGGCGATGCGCTGCGGCGCCTCGAGGAAGTCCAGGGCGTGCTGCGTCGGCGGCGTGTCGACGACGATGAGATCGTAGTTGCCGTCGTCGTGCAGCTGACAGAGCTGCTCGACGGCCATGTACTCCTGCGAGCCGGCGAAGCTCTGCGACAGGTGCTGGTAGAAGCGGTTGCCGAGAATGCGGTCGCGGACCTCGGCCGACGGCGCCAGCCTCTCCACCAGGGCGTCCCACGCCCCCTTTTGGTCCAGCATCAGGGCGCTCAAGCTGCCCTTGCCGCTGATCGGAATCTGGCGCTCGCCGCCGCCCATCTCGCCGCTGACCTCGTGCAGCCCGAGGGCATCGGCGAGGCGGCGGGCGGGATCGATCGTCAGCACCACGGTGCGCGCCCCCCGCTGCGCCCCGTACAGCGCTATGGCCGCCGCCGTGGTCGTCTTGCCCACTCCGCCGCTGCCGGCGCAGACGATCACCTGATGGCGATCGAGAACAGAATCGAGGGTCTTCACCCCGCGCTCCTCTTCGACGCCAGGGACGCCGCGGCGTGGGCGATGTGCCCGGCGATCTCGCGCACCTGCTCCAGCCCGAACTCCTCGGCGAACAGGTGGGGGATCTCCACCAAGGGCAGATCGACCTCGCGGCGCAGCCGCGCCAGATACGAGGCGTTGATCTCGGCCCAGCCGAGCTCCCCCTGCGCCCGCCGCACGACCTCCCGCAGCAACGAGCGATCCTCGCGCGCGCGAAGCTTTGCCGCCGCGGCCTTCACCCGCTCGACGTCGCTGCGCGCGAACTCCGCCCGGTGCAGCTGGTTGGCGAAGAGGAAGCCCGGCGGCATCTGCAGCTCGCCGAAGATCTGCTCCTGCATCTCGATGGTCTCGTTGACCGGCATCTCCTCCGCCGTGGTCACCACGTTGATCGCGGTGCGTTCCGGGTCGCGCAGCAGATCGAGGACCCGGCGCGACTCGCGTGCGACCAGCCCGGCGCCGAACGCGTCGTGCGCCGCCTGCGGCATGCGCAGGTACTGCACGCTGTGACCGGTGGCGGGCGCGTCGAGGATGACGAGGTCCCAGCGGCGCTCGCCGGTGGTATCGTCGACACGCTCGGCCTCGTACCAGATCTTGCCGATCGTCATCAGCTCCTTCAGCCCCGGGGCCGCGGCCACGAAGTAGTTGTAGATCCGGCTGGAGAACACGGCGTCGAGAAGCCGCTTGATGGGGATCACCATGCCCAGGTATTCCTGCAGCGACGCCTTGCCGTCGATGGCCAGGACGTGGAGGTTGGGGCGCAGCTCGCGCGACTCGCCGGCCGCCAGGGGCTCCGCGCCGAGCAGAGCCGCGGCCCGCCCGCTGCCGTCCACCTCGGCGACCACCGTGCGTTTCCCGGCGCGCACCGCCTCCAGCGCCAGGGCGCAGGCGACGGTGGTCTTGCCGACACCTCCCTTGCCGGCCACGACCAGCAGCCGCCGGTCAAACAGCTCGCGGATCACTCGGCCCACCGACGGAAGGCCAGGCAGACGTTGGTGCCGCCGAAGCCGAACGAGTTCGACAGCGCGACCCGCAGGGGAGCGCGTCGAGCCGTATTGGGAACGTAGTCGAGATCGCACTCGGGATCGGGATCGCTGTAGTTGATCGTCGGCGGAATGAACTGATGGTGCAGCGCCAGTGCCGTGTAGACGGCCTCCACGCCGCCGGCGGCACCGAGCAGGTGACCGGTCATCGACTTGGTCGAGCTCACCGCCAGGCGCGCCGCGTGCTCCCCGAAGACGCGCTTGATCGCGCGCGTCTCGGTGACGTCGTTGTACGGCGTCGAGGTGCCGTGGGCGTTGATGTAGTCGACGTCGGCCGGCTGCAGAGCGGCGTCCGCCAGCGCCAGCTCCATGCAGCGCGTGGCCCCCTCGCCGTCGGGGCTGGGCGTGGTGATGTGGTAGGCGTCGGCATTGGCCCCGTAGCCGATGATCTCGGCGTAGATCCGGGCCCCCCGTTCCCGCGCCGACTCCAGCGACTCCACGATCGCCACCCCCGAGCCTTCGGCGACCACGAAGCCGTCACGACCGCGGTCGAAGGGCCGACTGGCTCGTTCCGGTTCCTCGTTGCGGCACGACAGGGCGCGCATCACGGCGAAGCCGCCGACGCCGAGCGGCGTCACCGCGGCCTCGGCGCCGCCGCAGATGACGGCGTCCTGAAAGCCCAGGTGCACCAGGCGATAGGCTTCGCCGATCGCGTGTCCGCCCGAGGAGCAGGCGCTGGCCGGGGCGTAGTTGATCCCCTTGGCGCCGGAGCGGATCGCGATGTGGCCCGGGGCGAGGTTGGCGATCAGTCGGGGAATGAAGAACGGCGACACCCGCCGCAAGCCGTGCTTCAGGTAGGCCTCGACGTACTCTTCGATGGTGGCGATTCCCCCCATGCCGACACCGACGATCACGCCGACCCGGTCGGCGTTGTGCTCATCGATCTCGAACCCGGCATCGTCCATCGCCATCTGCGCGGCGCCGACCGCGAAGTGGATGAACGCGTCCATCTTCTTGATTTCCTTCTTCTCGATGAACGCCTCCGGGTCGAAGTCGCGCACCTCCCCGGCGATGCGACTGGGGAAGGCGGAGGCATCGAAGTGGGTGATCGGGCCGATGCCCGAGCGCCCATTCAGCAGAGCTTCGAGGTTCTTCTGGACCGTGCTGCCAAGAGGGGTAACCAGACCGAGCCCCGTTACGACAACACGCCGCTCAGCCCGGGCCATTGCCAAAGTGCATACGCGAGGGGCCGTACTCGGTCAAGGTACCGCGCCACGCCCCCGGCTCAGTCGTGACAGCCCAACAGGGCTGCGTTGACGGCGCCGGTCAGCTCGTCGATGGTCACCCGACCGTTCCCGTCGCGGTCGGCGCTGCTACACTGGCCGGCAGCAATCTCCCCCAGCGCGATCCTGGTGGCGAGAACCAGCTCGTCGACGCTGACCGCGCCGTCGCCGTTGCAGTCGCCGACGCAGACCGGCAGGACCTTCTCCACCGCCGCCGCCACGTCGAGCTTGCCGTAGCCCCAGCTGTCGTTCGGCGCCGCTCCGGTGAACTCATCCTGGAAGGCGCTCGCGCGCACTATGTCGCCGACCTCCTGCCCCGTCAGCCGCGGGTTCGCTTGCAGCAGCAACGCCGCCGCGCCGGCCACCTGGGGTGCGGAGAAGCTGGTGCCGCGCGACGACACGTGAACGCCGTCGGCGCTCACCCGCCGCGGGTCCGGCGGCACCCCGGCCAGGCCGGAGCCGGTACCGTCGGCCCGCGACCACGCCGAGACCACCCAGTTTCCTCCGGTGACGATGTCGGGCTTGATGCGGCCGTCCCGGGTGGGGCCGAGGCTGCTGAAGAACGCGAGATCGTCCAACGCCGGGGAATCGAGCTGTGTCGGTCCCGCCTGACTCGGCCAGGTGACGCGGAAGCTGGCGGCACCGACGGCGATCGCCCCGCGCGCCGTCGCCGGCATGCCCACGGTGTCGCTGGCGTCGACGTCGGCCGTGAACGGCTGCTCGTTGGCCGACCAGCATTGGTAGCGTCCGTTGGTGACGCCGCCCTCGTCGCGCAGGATGATCTGCCACGTGCCCAGCGGAATCGTGCCGCCGCTGGTGAGCGGCTCGGCCAGAAACATCACTTCCCGGCTGTTGTTGAGCGGGTCGACCGTGTCCACGCACAGGCTGACGAAGCTGGTGGAGGTCCGCTCCTGGACGCAATCCCCGACCGGCACGTTCGCATCGACCGTACCCTTCCCCGTCGGGTCGAAGAAGCCCAAGTCGACGACGTCCGCGGCGTCGAACCAGCAGTCCACCGAGAGCAGGTCGTTCGTCGACGAGTCGACGCGCACCTGGAGCGGATGCCCCCCCTTGGCCGATCCGGACGTGTGAATGAACGCCTCGCCCTCGTTGCCGGCCGACACCGTCACGACGCGGCCCGGCTGGCTGACGAAGTCGTCGATCGCCATCTCCTCGGCGCTGGTGTCGTCGTGCGGGCCGAAGTGGTCGCCGAAGCTCATGTTGACCACCACCGGCTCGCCGAGAGCGGCGGCCTGGTCGCCGATCCACTGCAGCGCTGCGGTCACGTCGCCGCTGAGCATCAGATCCTGCTTGGACGTACCGCCCACCCGCACGGCGATGATGTCCGCCTGCGGCGCCACCCCGGTGTACCCGCCCGGCGCCAGCCCGTCGCTCGCGGCGCAGCCGGCGACGTGGGTGCCGTGACCGAGCAGGTCGACGCTGTTGACTTTGCCCTGGCCGAGCAGGGCGGCATTGATCCGGTCGGCCGTATACACCGTGCCGACGGGTACGTGGGAAGCGTCTTGCACCGGCGGCGCGCTGCCGATGCTTCCGCCCGAATCGCTGAAGCTCTGGTCGAACTGGTCCCACAGCAGGCGAATGCGCGTGGTCCCGTCGGCGTTGCGAAAATCGGCATGGGTGAAGTCGATTCCCGAGTCGATCAGCCCGAAGAGCACCCCGGCGCCGGTCAGGCGCGAAACGGCCCGGGCCTCGATCGCGCCGTTCTTCGCCGTGTTCACGTCGAGATGAAGTCGATGCGGATGCTCCAGCTGCAGGCGGCGAACGCCGGGTGCGGAGGCCACCTCCATCAGCTCGTCCGGGCTGAGGTCGAGCAACACCACGCGTCCGACCCGCGCCAGCACCGGATAGCCGGCTGCCTGCAACGCGGCGGCGGCAGCCGGCGCCGTCGCCTGCACCAGGACCCGCAGGGAAGGGGCGACGGCGGCACCCTGCCGGCCGCCCGGTCCGCCGCGCAAACCGAACGTCTGCGGCAGCCCGAGCAACGCCAGCGCCCGCCAGCGCTTCAGGCCGAGGGAGAGACGGCTCAGGGCGGAGTCCGAGGTGGACAGAGCCGACACGGGCACCGACGCCGCCAACAGGCGCCGCTGGCCCGCGCAGAGCAGCAAGGCAAGGACAAAGGGCAGGATGCGGGGCAGAAGAACACGCCGGAAGCTGGTCACACCCGCCTACGATCTCGAGGCCAATGGGGACACGCCCTGGCCCTTTCGTAACCGCTACACCCGGCGCGCGCTCTCTCGCCGCAACAACAGCACCAGCGGCAGCAGCAGCAACCCGGTGGCGGCACCCGCCCGCGCCGTGCCACCGCCAATGGCGCAACCGCCGCCCGCAGCCGACGATGAACCGCCCGCCGAGCTACCCGCGCCGCTGGCCACCTGGACCGCAGCGCTGGCGCATTCCACCCCGACGGCCTTGCCCGCCGTGGTGCTGGCGCTCGCCTTCGTGCAGCTCAAGGGAAACTTGGATGCCGCCGCGTTGTCGGCAACCTTGACGTCGCAGGTGTAGAGCACTGACCCATCGGGGATCGGCTGGCCCGTCGAGCGCAGGATCAAAGCGCGGGCACGCTCGCAATTCACCCCCGGCGTGCAGCCCTGCGGCTGGAAGCGCACCGTGCTGAGCGGACCGCCGAGGGAGGGATCGATCTGGCACGACGTCAACGACGCCGTCGGGCCGAAGGTGATGTCATTCATCGTCGCCCCGATCTGCTCGCCGGCAGCATCGAGGGTGACGCGAATCTGCGCCGTTGCCCCGGGCGCCACCGTGGCAGACGAGATGTTGATGGAGACGGCGTGGGCGGGTACGGCAGCAACGATCAGCCCGGCTGCCAGAGCCGTCGCGACACCGAGTGCGCTCTTCACCTTCATATTGACCCTCCTCTACAGCGCGAATCCTACTGCATTCCCTGCACGGAGGCCAGAGACGAGACGGCCGCGCTGGCGACGGGAAGCGCGCGGGCCACAAAAAAAAGGGGGCTCGTTCGAGCCCCCTTTCCCTTACTTCTTCACCTGCGCGTGATCGCGCTCCGGACTAGCGCGACCGACGGCGCAGCCACAGCAGTCCCACGGCCGGGAACAGCAGCAGCCAGCCGGTCGAGCCCTGGTGCGTCGACACGATCTGGCAGCCGTCGTCGTCCTTCGCCGAGCTGGTCGGCGTCACCGTCGGCGTGTTCGTCGGCACCGGGGTGTTCGTCTTCGTCGGCGTCAAGGTGGCCGGCAGAGTGTTCGTTGGCGTCGGGGCCAGCGTGTTCGTCGGCGTCGCCGTCGGCGTCGGCGGCACGACGACGCTGATCTCGCCATTGGCCCCGGACATGGGCAGGTCGGTCTCGCCATCCGTCGTACCGGACGGATTGAGGACCTGCACGGCATAGGTGTCACCCTCCTGGGCGCCGGCCGGGATGGTGACATTCAAAGTTCCGACATCAACGGTGCCGGTGAGGGCCGGGCTGAAGTTGTTGAACCACCCGACCAGCCGCGTCGCGGGTCCATTGTCCAGATCGAGGCTCGGTGCCCCGACCTTCGAGGTAAACGTCACCTGGTCGGTGAGCGCAGGCGCCGATCCGTTCGGGGCAACCGTGAGATTGAACTGCATCGTCGCCACCTGCATCCCGTCGGGAACGGTCATGCTGACGGGCACGGCAATCGTCGCGCCGGCCATCCCCTGTATGTCTCCGGCGTTCACGGTCGTCGTCTGCGCGAGCACAGGCACCGCGGACGCCGACAAGAACAGACCCGTCACCACTGCCAAAATCCAACGCTGCCTCATTGTCAAGCTCCTTTCCTTCGATAGACGCAATCCAGTTTCATCGCACAAAGAGAACGTGAAAAGCGGCACTTTGTCTCCGTGTCCTGCTCTGAGCCACTTTCCCGCAGGCCTACTGGTGCAGCGACGAGGTACAGCTCCCCCCGACGCCGGACCGGTCATAACGCGGCAACGTCGGCAGCAGCGAGCGCTTGAAGCACGCCACCACGTCGTTGTTGCGAATCGAGCCGTCGCCACCGCACGTCGGCGGGCTGTCCTCGGTGATCGAGTCCATGCCGGAGAAACGAGCCGTTCCCGACGGCGGCGGACCGAGGAGCGACGCCTTGAAGATCGCCACGATGTCGGAGTTGTTGATCGTTCCGCTGCCGAACTCGCCCGCGTTGTCACCGGTGCTCGGCGCCACGTCGCAGACGAAAATCGGGCTCGCCGTGCTCGCCGTCACGCTCCCGTCGGTACTGCCGCAGGCAGGCGCCGAGCCGCCGGCGTCGCTGCACGCGGCCTGAAAGCTGGTATCGCTCGCCACGGCTCCGCTCAGCGTGAGGGGATAGGATTGCTCGAGCGTAGCGTCGGGAGAGATGTCGACGGTGCAGGAGTACAGAGGACCGTCGGGAATCGCATCGGTGTTGTCCAAGGCGATGATGACCGCGCGCAGCCCAGTGCACGCGGTACCGGTGCACCCCGACGGAAGGAACGAGAAGAACCCGCCCTTGTTGATCGACGAGTTGACGGCACAATCCGGAGCGCTGGTGACGTTCACGCACGGCTCCTTGCCGGTGAAGGGCTGCTGGAGATCGGGGCAATCGGCGTCCGTGCTGCACGACTGCGTCGTGGTCACGCTGCAGTTCCCCATCGTACGCACGGCCACCGGCGTATTGGTGGAGTCGAAGGCGACGTCGTTCTGCACGCCGTTGATGTTGGCACCCTCCGCGTTCAGCGACACCGAGAAGGTCACCTGGGTGCCCGGCGCGCCGGTGGGAGTCCCCACGCTGAGGGAGACGGCCTGAGCCAGCCCCGGCGCGAGCAGCAGTACGCCAACGCCGGCGAGCAGGCCCGGCCGGAAAATTCGACTCGTCTTCATTCCTTGCATCGCGATCCCTCCTCCAAGGACTTCCTTGGCCGAGCTAGAGATTTTTTCCATCACCGGAGTCGGCCCTCCCCATTGCGCGCCCTGCCGCAAAGTCAAAACCCGTCAGCATGGTCGCTCCTCCCAATTCGTATAGGCACCCGCCTGTTACCGCCCGGTAACCCGGGGATGACAAAGTGTCAATGCCGCGGCTTCGCACCTCACGGCGGGCACCCGTTCAGCGCGTTGTTCACCCCCGCGGTCAGCTCGTCGACGGTGACCGTGCTGCTGCTGTCGCGATCGAAGGCCGTGCAAGTATTGAGCAACGCCGGATTGAGGGAGATGTTGACGCCCTTCACCAGCTCGTCGACGGTGACCGTGCCGTCGCTATTACAGTCGCCGACACAGGCCACCGGGATGTTTGCGGTCGCGTTGGTGATCGCCACCTTGCTGACCTCGGGCTGCTGCGTGCGGTCGAAGGTCTGATCCTTCGCCGAGACGTCGCCGATGGACAGAAACGCACCGAACTGCGGTTTCGGGGACTGCGACTGGGAATCCACTTCGGAGAAGACGTGCAACGGGATCGTGCCCCCGGCGACAGGGGTGAGATCGATCGTCAGCAATGACCCGCTCGGCAGGACTGGAATGGTCACCGGCCCGGTGGCCGGCAGGTCCTTGGGGCCGTAGACGACGACGTTGATGAAGTTGTCCCGCGTCTGCCCGGCGTCGGGGCACAGGCAACGGGTCCGCGGGGTGCCGTTGCTGGTGGTGCAGCGCAGGTTCTCCACCACGACCTTGAAGTTGCTCTTGATCGCGTCGGCGACGTGAATCGCCGGCGTCAAGCCGTCACCCGAGTCGGAGCAGTCCGCCAGCATCAGGGGCGTGCTCGAGCCGGTGCCGGGGATGCCGAGCGTAAACGCCAGCGCGGCGGTCTCGTCGTTGCCCTGGTCGGCAACGCCGTCATTCGGCCCTTGCGTGTAGCTGACGCCGACGGTCATGGTGTTCCCCACCGAGCCGGTGCCGCCCGTGACCGTGACCTGTGCGCAGTTCGACGTGCACGCCACTTGGGCAAAGCCGGCTTGAGCCAGAAGCAAGGAGGCCGCCGCGGCCATCAGACTCGTTACTCCAGCGCGCCTTAACATGTCGCTGCTACCTCCCACGGCCATTTTCCGCCACGGCCGCTCCTCCACGGACTTCGCCCGGAACCGCCCCCTCACGATGGGCACCCGTTCAGCGCGTTGTTCACTGCCATGTTGAGCTCGACAACCGTGGGGATGGTCCCGAAGCCGGCGGAGCACGAGGACATCGGTTCGGTTCCCAGGGTGCAGTCGATGCCGGTTATCAGCTCCTGGGCAGTCACCGTGTTGTCACCGTCTTCGTCGCCGACGCATCCGGTACCACCTCCCACGCTCTGGTTCAAGAGTACCGAGATGTCGTCGCTGTCCGCATTCGCGGTCAGGATGTCCGGTTGCATGTCGCCGTTCAGATCGGCGACCGCCACCGAGAACGGAGAGATTCCGCCCACGTCGAAGAAGTCGGCCGGCTCGAAGGTGCCGTCGCCGTTACCGCGAAAGACGCCGACCTGGTCGTTGCCGCTGAGCGCCGCCACGATGTCCCGCTTCCCGTCGCCGTTGAAATCGGCCACGCGTACCCACTCGGGAAAGCTCAGCACGCCGGCGTCCAGGCTCTGCGCGTCGCCGAAAGTGCCGTCGCCGTTGTTGAGCAGAACCGAAACGTCGTCCGAGTCCTCGTTGGCGACCAGCATGTCGAGCTTGGCATCGCCGTTCACGTCGGCCAGGGCAACCGAGGCCGGCGACGTGCCCACCAGGTAGCAACCCACGGGCAGGGGATCGGCGCTACAGTCGGGGGCATCGAACGTTCCATCGCCCTTGCCGGTGAGCACCGCGACCATGTCTTGATCGTTCAGCGCCACCACCAGGTCGAGGTTGCTGTCGCCGACGATGTTCGCCGCCGCCAGCCCGAACGGGCTGCCGAGAACGTCGGTGCTCAACGCCACCGAGAACGTTCCATCGGTGTCCTTGTTTCCCAGCCGCACGGTCACCGTGTCGTCGAAGAGCTCGGCCGTGGCGGCGTCCAGCTTGCCGTCATTATTGAAGTCGCCGAGCACGATGGCCTCTGGCGAACCACCCTGGTCGCTGTTGGTGGGCCCGTTGAAGGAGGCGCCGCTGCCGGTGCCCATGAGCACGCTGACGTCGAAGGTGCCGTCGTTGGCGGTCGCCAGGTCGAGGTTGTTGTCGCTGGTCAGCTGTCCGGCCGCAATCGCCACGGGAAAGTCGCCTACGGTGTACGTCACGCCCGGATCCATGAAGGTCCCGTCGCCGGCACCCCACAGAACGGTGACGTCGCTCGAATCGCTGTTCGCCACGGCGACGTCGGCGTCCCCATTGTTGTTGAAGTCGGCCGCCACCAGGTCGAAGGGACCCGAGCCCACCGGTATGGTCGACGCGGCGCCGAACTTCACCGCCGGGGTCTGCGCTCGGCCCTGACCCGCCGCGCCCAAGATCATCGTACCAAGCACAAGTACGACCAAGCCTCGTCGCATATTTGCCCTCTCTGCCGCTTCCGCTCGGACGGCTCGCATCAGGATCTCCGTCGAGCGATGCGGACCAGCACAACTGTCGGAGTCGCTCTCGCCGGATTCAGCAATTGACAATGTCTTCCTGATGACTAAAGTTCGGCCATATTTACCGACCGCCGACTCGCTTTGTCAAGTGAATACTCGCCCGCTAGGGCGCCACGCGTCGCGTGCCCCCCTGCCCTTGTATCCCGGGCGCAGGTTGTTATGATCCGCGCCCACTTATGTCTGTCGCGATCGATCTCGAAACCGCGCGCCGTATCCTCGGCGATGCCGTCGTCGGGCCAACCGAGGTAGGGGACGTCCTCGGTCTCGAGGGCCCGGTGCCAGCGATCCCCTACTCCGCCGCCGAGCTCGAAGCGGCCGCCGGCGCGGGCGAGATGCTGCTGCTGCGCGTGGAGCGAGCCGCGGGCCAACCCTTGACCCTGCTGCGCCTGATCGAGCGCTTCCCGCGGGCCTTCGATCAGAAGTTCCTCACCCAGATGGGCTATCAACTGAAGGAGGAATGGGGCATCGAGCGTGAACCGCTCGCCAACCGCGACACCTGCCGTCCCGGTTGGATGCTCGTCCGCCAGCGCGTGCTCGACGAAGCCCGCAACCTGCCGTACGAGGATCAGGGCGAGACGCTGATCCAGTACGCCCGCCGGCTCGGCCTCCCGCCCGGCGCCGTCTGCCGCCGCCAGGCCGTGGAGATCGTCTACGATCTGATCCTCTACCACGAGGCCCGGGCCGAGCGCCTGCTGGCCGAGAGCTGGGATTGGTCGGCGTCGCGCACGCTCGACGGCGGCTATCTCAACGTCGGCGGCTTCGGCACCAACGGCATGCAGATCCTCTGCTACTCGACCGCGGTGCGCCACGGCGCGCTCGGCGTCTGCCCGAGCCGTCTGGCGCAAAGCGCGGTGGGCTAAGCCGCCGGCGCGAGCTGCCAACGAGGCGACCATGTACTTCGTGACCATCAAGCATCCCGACTACGTCTTGTTCAGCATGACGCCGAGCGAGCGGGCCGCCGTCGCCCTCACCGAGGCGCAGGCGGTGCACCTGCTGCTGCGCGACGGCGCGGGCGGGTGGCGCGTGCGCCACCGGTGGGAGGCCGCGCGCTTCTCGCACACCGAGTTCATGGCACTGATGCACCAGCGCGACGAGCCCGCCGATCCCGAAGAGCTGCTGCAGTTGCTGCCGCCCGAGCTTCGCTGAGGGGACTCCACCACCGAGCGGGAAGGGGCAAGCCCCCTCTCCTTCTCGTTGGCCGCCGCGCCGCTTCGTGCTAGAGCCAGCCCTCGCGGGAACGAGGTGGGGCGATGGCCGAGCAAGCGCTCAGCGGGGTACGCGTCGTGGAGTACGGCCACATGGTCGCGGCGCCGTATACCGCCAAGCTGCTGGCCGACCTCGGCGCCGAGGTCATCAAGGTCGAGCCCGTCGAAGGCGACCCGGCGCGCCGTCGCGGCCCGTTCCCCGGAGGAACCCCGGATGCAAACGCCAGCGGCCTGTTCCTCTATCTCAACAGCAACAAGCGCGGCATCACCCTCGACCTGCGCCACCAACGCGGGCGCGATCTCTTGCACGCACTCGTCGCCGACGCCGATGCCCTGGTCCACGACGTGCCGCCGCCGCACATGGAGGCTCTCGGATTGAGCTACGAGCGGCTGGCCGCACGCCAGCCCCGTCTGGTGATGACCTCGATCAGCCCGTTCGGCCCCGACGGTCCGCACAGTCACTACCAGGCCACCGATCTCGTCCTGTGGAACGCCGGCGGCATCGCCTACCTCAACGGTGGTGGGCCGGGGACCGACGACATGCCGCCCCTGAAGGCCTTCGGCCAGCAAGCCGGCTTTCAGGGTGGCGTCAGCGCCGCGGTCGCCACTCTCGGCGCCCTGCTCGCGGCGCTGCGCGACGGTCGCGGCCAGCACGTCACCGTCTCCATCCAGGAGTCGCTGGCGGCGATCCTCGAGCTCACCTTCGAGTACTGGCCTTACATGGGCCTGGTGGCATCGCGGCTGGGGGTCAAACCGATCCAACCGCTCGACTTCATGGAATGCCGCGACGGTTGGATCTTTCTCTGCTGCATCGAGGAGCACCAGTGGCGTGAGTTCGTCGAGCTGATGGGCCATCCCGACTGGGCCGATCTCGAGCTCTTCGAGAATCGACTGAGCCGGGCGCAGAACTGGGACGCCCTCAAGCTGATGCTGCAAGACTGGGTGAAGGAGCAGACGGTCGACGGGCTCTATCGTGCGGCGCAGGCGCGGCGCATCCCCTTCGCGCCGGTCTCGACGATGGGAGACCTGTTGCGCTCCGAGCACCTGCGCGCGCGCGGCTTCTTTGCCACGCTGGCGGCACCCGGCATCGGCGAGGTCACCGTGCCGGGCGCGCCCTATCGTTTCTCGCGCACGCCGTGGCAGCTCCGGGCGCCGGCGCCGCGCCTGGGCGAGCACACCGAGGAGGTCCTGACGCAGCAGGCCGGCGTGCCGGCGGCCGAGCTACCCGCCTTGCGCGCCGCCGGCGTCATCTAACGGCAACGGTCGACAGCAGAGGAGAAGAGCATGGCCGACAAGCCACCTCTGGCCGGAATCCGAATCGCCGACTTCACCTGGGTGTGGGCCGGGCCGAGCTGCACCCTGCAGCTCGCCCACCTCGGCGCCGAGGTGATCCGTGTCGAGACGGCGACGCGCACCTGCGTCACCCGCCTGCTGCCGCCGTGGGCCGACGGCGAGTTCGGCGTCAACCGCAGCGGTTACTTCAACCAGTACAACCAGGGAAAGCTCAGCCTGGCCCTCGACCTCAAGCGGCCGCAGGCGCTCGCCATCGCCAAGGAGCTCGTCGCCAAGAGCGACGTCGTGTGCGAGAACTTCGCCGCGGGGGTCATGGATCGCATCGGCCTCGGCTACGACGTGCTGCGCCGGATCAAACCCGACCTGGTCATGATCGCCCTGTCGGGCTACGGCGCGACCGGTCCCGAGAGCCACTACGTCTCCTACGGTCCCGCCCAGGTGCCGTTGTCCGGCCTGTCGTCGGTGACCGGCTATCGCGACTGGCCACCGATGCACGTCGGCATCTCCTACGGCGATCCCAACGGCGGCATGCACGGCGCCGCCGCCGTCCTCGCCGCCCTCTTCCATCGCGCCCGCACCGGGGCGGGGCAGTACATCGACCTGTCGCAACAGGAGACCAGCATCGCGGTGCTCGCCGAGGCGGTCGTCGACTACACGATGAACGGGGCCCAACCGCCGCGGGACGGCAACCGCGACCCGTACATGGCGCCCCACGGCGTCTTCCGCTGCGCCGGGCAACAGCAGTGGGTGGCGATCGCCGCGCGCGACGATGACGATTGGCGGCGCTGCGCCGCCGCCATCGGCGCCGTCGCGCTCGCCGACGACCCCCGTTTCGCCAGCCTGGCCGCCCGCAAGGCCAACGAGGACGCTCTCGAAGAGATCATCACCGCCTGGACCACGGCGCGCGGCACCGGCGAGGTCGTCGCCACCCTGCAGGCGGCCGGGGTTCCCGCCTTCGCTTCGATGAGCAACCGCAGCCTCGCCGAAGATCCCCAGCTCACCGGCTCGGGCTTCTTCGTCTCCCTGCCCCACCCCGAGGTCGGCACCCGACAGCACGCCGGCATTCCCTGGCGGCTGTCCCGTACACCCACGGCGGTCGCTCGCCCCGCCCCCTGCCTCGGCGAGCACACCGACCACGTGATGCGCGAGATCCTCGGCTACGAGCCGGCGGAGATCGCCCGGCTGCGGGAGGAGAAAGTGCTGTTCTGAGTCGATAGTCGATAGTTGA
>CAZYMF010000089.1:0-9424 GCA_964648215.1 uncultured Binatia bacterium (SeqCode)
CATTCCCGGCGTACACGATAGTCGTCGTCCCAAAGCCCGTCGGTGTCGGCATCGAGGTTGCGTTCGTGGGTGTCCGTGTCGGCGTGGGCGTCACGGTCGGCGTTGCGTTCGGTGTCAGCACTGCCGCGGGCGGGGATGAAGTCGGGCTCGGTGTTGCCGTTGGCGTTGGCGTTGTGCCGTCGGGGGTGCCCGTGGGAGTCGGCGTCGAGGTCGGTCCTGTCGGTGTCACGGTGGGTGTTCTTGGCGGGATGAGCTGGCACGACATCTCGAGCGAGGTGGTGGTCACGTTGTCGCCGATCGTTGCAGCGTCCACCGAGCCGAAGGCGCTGACCAGGGCAAACGTCCACCCGCCCGCATCACAGTCCACGGGCGAGCCGCTGATCGACACCGGTCCGATCCGGTTGTTTGGAGCATTATTCGCGTGCAGCACCTCCGCCGCGGCTATCCCGCTGGTCGCTGCCCGCGTTCTGGGCTCCGCCTGCGCGGGATCGTCGGCGGTGCAAGCGCTGCCGTCCGGACCGTAGAGAGCGGGATCCCCGGAGCCGTCAGTGACGCAGGCTCCGCCGTCGGGGATCAGACTGATTGCGGTGTTGCTCTCGATCACCGAGGAGCCCCTTGCTCCCTGGCCCGAGAAGGTGATCACCGGAGGTCCGTTGCAAACATTCGTGTGCGGATGCGCCACCGAGCCGTCCTCGACCGTACCGCCCGCGGCCGTGCAGTCGGCAGTGGTAAAACCGTTGATCCCCAGCACGCCGATGTTGTGATCGATTGAGTAGAGGTAGTCGGTGCTCGCCAGCCCGTTGCCGCTGCACCCCACCTCACCCACGCCGGCGTTGCCGGCGAGGGCGGCCGTGCCGACGCCGCGCACGCAGGCACACACGAGACCCGGCACGGAGACCGGATCGAAGTGCACGTCTGCGGGCTTGATCACCACCGGAACGACCTGGTCCGGATCGGCGGGGCGGGCCGCACCTGTCGTTATCGTCTGGCTTCCCGTAAAGCTCAGCGGAATGCCGAAGATCTGCGTCTGGATCGTGGCCCCCGTCCCCGTAGTGAACACGCACTCGTTACGTCTCTCGACGGTGCAATTCGCGGCGCAGCCGTCGCCCCCCACGGCGTTGCCGTCGTCGCACTGCTCGTCGCCCTCCACGATGCCATTGCCGCACAGCGCGAGGGCTGCGGCCGCGGTAGGCGTCATCTCCGGTCCCGATATGACCGTGCTCGTTGCCGTCCCAGGGGGCGGCGACGCGGTCCGGTTTCGCGTTGCGGTAGCCGTGGCGGTTGCGGGTACGGCGGTCGTGGTCGGAGCCGGCCCACCCAACGTCGGCGTTGCACTCGGAGTTCCGGTCGCCGTTGGGGATCCCGTCACCGTCGAGGTTTGGGTTTGTGTTGCCGTGGACGCGGGAGATCTGGGCGTCGCAGTTGCGGGGGCCCCAAAAGCGGGTGTTGCCGTCGGCGTCGACTCCTCTGGGCTCGCCGTAGCCGACGGGGTCGGCGCGAACGGCGCGCGCGTGCTGCTCGAAGTCGCCACCGGCGTTGGAAGGACCCGGCTTGCTGTCGCCGACGGTGGCGCGGCCGCCGGCGCGTCTGTGGTCGAGGACGAGTCGGAGGAATCACCGCAACCACCGAGCAGAAGCAGAAGCACCGAGCCGCCCAGAGCGAGCAGAGCACGCCGCGTCTTCATGAGCTCCTCCCCGATGTTGCGGATTCGTGCGTCATCCGCGTCCCCAGCTGGACCGTCTCCTTGCCGATAGGGCCTCCCTCCACGCGCCGGCTTACTCTGCGATCGTCACCGCGATCGGCTCGGAGGCCACGGTCACGAACTGGTAGATGGGTGGGTAGTCGCAGCCCACCTGGGTCTCGAAGTTCACGCTGGCCTGCAGTGTGGCGGTTCCCGCCTGCACCGCTTGCAGCTCGAAGATCGCCGGCGCGAGGAACCCGTGGATCTCCTGCTGCGTCGGCCCGTTGAGATAGGGGGCCGTGCCCGAGAGCCGGAACGAGGGCAGGCCTCCCGAGGCATTGGAGACCGAGACGGTGACCTTGACCGTGTCGCCCACCTTCGGGCTCGGTGGATCGACGGAGACGTGCACCTGCGGCTGGACGTCGTCCGCCGGGCAGGCGGTCGATGGCGGCGTCGTTGGGCCCACCGTCATCGTCGGCGTGATCGTCGGCGGCGCCGAGCCGTCGCAGGGATCGACGTAGGAGAGACAGAGCTTGGTGTTCGGATCGATCTGATCGGTCGGGCACCAGAACACCGGCAGCGGCGAAGCCTGCACCTGGGAGAAGTAGCAGCAAGCGCTCTGCGAGGTCGGGAACGAAGACCCGTCGCTTCCGGGGATGCCCCGGAAGCAGAGGCCCTCGACGGCGGGAGTCGGGCTCGGCGTGGGCGTCGGCACCTCGGAGCCCGACGATCCCACCTGCACGTCGATGCTCACCACCGGGTCGTAGTAGAGATAGAAGCGGCCGTAGATGGTGTATTTGCCGGCTGGCACGGGGTTGCCCTTGTCGTCCTTGAGATCCCAGAAGGCGCGTAGCTGATACTTGAGGGCCTCCTGGTCGTATCCGGGCGCGGCCGACGGCAGGAAGGGATCGCCGCAGCCCTCCTCGCGCAGGGTGCGAATGTGCGTGCCGCCCTGGTAGACGTAGAGGTCCAGGCAGGGATCGAAGATGCCGCCGTGGGGTTGGATCTCGGTGACGGTGTAACGCAAGGCGGCCGTGCCGGGCTGACTGTAGTGGTCGCAGTCCGATTCCAGGATCACGCGGTTGAAGTCGTCGTTCCACACCGAGCGGTTGACGTGAGCGGGATCGCAGTAGCTGAGCTCGCTGGTCTCGAACACCTCGAGCGACAGGTGGTTGCTCTCCTGGCCGTCGAGCGTTACCCAGATTTCCACCGTGCCGGCGCTGCGGCCGGTGAAGACGCCCGGCGTGTCGAAGCCACCCAGCGCCTCGTCGCTGCTGTGCCAGACGGCCTCCTTGGTGACGTCGCGCGAGATGCCGACGTCGTAGAAGCCGGTGGCTTGGAAGAAGACCTGGTCGCCCTTGCCGACGACGCGATCGCTGCCTTCCTGGTAGATCGACAGCGACTGCAGCGTGGCCTCGTCGACGACGTGCACGTCGACCTCGTTGCTCGTTACCTCCGCGAACGTGGCGGTGATGACGGCGTCGCCGGCCTGTGTCGCCGTCATCACGCCCTGCGCGTCGATCGGCGCGGTGGTCGAGTCGCTGCTGTGCCAGGCGACCTCTGCGGTGACGTCGCGCCACTCGCCGGTGTCGTACTGCGCGGTGGCGTGGAAGGCGAGCTCGTCGCCTTTGAGGACGGTGAGGGTGTAGCCACAGTCGAAGCAGGGAATCGGTGCGCCCGTCGCGTCGACCGGCCTGCCGAGGATCACCGGGTAACCGCCGTTGTCGGCGTAGATGGAGAGGCCGACCACGGTGGGCTCGGTGACGACATGGATGTCGGTCGGATCGCTGGTCACGCCGTCGAGCGCCGCGGTCAGCTGGGCCGTGCCCGCGGCTTTGCCGGTGAAGGTGCCGGCGACCGCGTCGCCCACCTCGGCCGGGTCGACCTGCCAGGTCACCTCGTTGGTGATGTCTTGATAGTAGCCGTCGGCAAACTCTCCGAGGGCGCGGAACTGCAGCGTGCCGCCGATCTGGACCACCTGGAGGCAGCCGGGCACGGGGAGAATGTCGCTCGTTGCCGGCGGCGACAGCACCGGCTGGTCGCCCGGTTGCGGCAGGCCGAGCGGGTAGTAGCACGAGATGTTCTGGAGATAGATCTTCTGCAGCGCCGGTCGCTCCGTCACTTGCAACGACCAGGGAGCGCTGGTCAGCTCGCCGAGGGTGGCGGTGATGGCGGTGGTGCCGGCAGCCAGCGCCGACACCGTACCCCACGAGTCGACCGCGGCCACCGTCTCGTCGGACGAGGTCCAGGTGACGAGGTAGGTCACGTCCATCTGATTGCCGTCGGACAGCTTGGCGACGGCTCGCAGCGAGCCCTGCTGGCCGACGACCAGGGAAGACGGACCGCTGCTGATCGCGATCGCCTCGATGTTCACCGGATCGCAGCCGGGCACGCAGACGCTACGGGTGCAGTCGTCGCACTCGGGACAGCTGGCGACGCAGGTGCAGCGATCGCCCGGATTGGCGCAGGAGCCGTCGCTGTTGCAGGTATAGGGAACGAACGGCCCGGGCGGCACGCACACCGGCGGGCCGCAGTCTTCGCACAGCGGACAGCTCGCGGTGCAGGCGCAGACACGGTCGTTGCCGCAGCCGGCGTCCGGCCCACACTCCCAGAGCTGAGTCGAGCAGGTCTCGGGTACGAAGGTGCCCGTGCCGTCGGGATCGACCAGGGTCCGTATCGGATCGCCGATCTCGCCGAGGCGGCCGTCACGCACTATGACGTGGGTGCCGTTGGGCGCGACGACGTCCCGAACCGGAACCCCGCCCTGCGTGTAGGTCGACGTCGATCGCACCTGCCCCTGGGAGACCTCGGCGACGACGTTGGCGGTGCCGTCGTCGCCGACGGCAAACGGGACGGTGAACGAGGCCAGGTTGCCGCTGAGGGTCTTGGTCACCTGCAGGCTGTAACGGCCGTTGCTCAATCCGGTGATTTCGAAGCGCCCGTCGGCGCTGGTGACGCCGCGTTGATCGCTCGTTCCAGCAACCGACCAGTCGGCGTGCGAGAGGGCGCGATCGAACGAGGTCGCGTCGGCCTGGCCGACGGCACCGGGTGGCACGGGCTGCAGCGCGTCACCGGCGGTGGCGATGACGCTGCCGTTGAGGACGAGCAGGCCGGAGACGGTTCCGGCCTGCGTCGTCGAGGTCGGGGTGGGGCTCGACACCATTCCGTTCGTTGGCGTGGGCGAGGCAGTGGTACTCTCCTGCGGCGTCGGCGAGCGCGTCGAGGTTGGTGTCGCCGTGGTCGGTGTCGCCGTGGGTGATCCCGATCCATTGCCGTTGCCGCAGGCGGCGACCACGACGGCCACTGCGGCGAGGCTGAGAACGCGTAGGCCACAAAATTGGCGGATGCTCGTCTTAGTCATCGACGTACTCCCTCCTTGGTGCTTTCGTCTTGTTTCATTCAACCCCGCCAATCCCGCATGAGGTCGCCGTCACCGTCGGCCTCGGTGTCGGAGTCGGCGTGGGCGTCGACGTGTCATGGGGCGTTGGTACCGGCTCGATGATGGCCGTTGCGCTGGCGGTGTTCGTCAGGGGCACGAACTCGTCGTGCGGATGGCCAACGCCGCTCACGCCAGTGGTTATCACCGCGCTCGCTCCCGGGTCCAGATACCCCAGCCTTCCTTGGATCATCTCGAAGCCATTCTTCACAGGGTGTGAGCGCGCGTTGTTCATGCCGTGTTTGTCGGTAGCGGTGTCGCCGTTGGCGTACACGTTGGCGGCGGAGTCGGGATCGGCAGGACGAAGGGGCGGATATTGTTGCTCTCATCCGTCTCCGCGACTTCGTTACCGGCATCCACAACGATGTTGCCCGAGGGGGCGAAGGGACCATCGATGCAAAGTGTGCCGCCGGGCGGCAGACCGTCGATTCGCGCAAAGGTCAGCTCGTCCAACGAAAGGGAGAAGGGGCCGGTGGCGCCTTCTCCGTCGTTCCTCACGCATACGCGGAGTCGGGGCACCTCGCCGATGTTGACGATGCAGCCGCGCGGGGGAGGCGCAATCGACACGTCGCCGGGTGCCAGATCGGGCAGAGCCGGCGGTCCGGTCGGGGTTGGCGTTGGCGTCCACGTCGGGGGGATCTCGCAACGCCCGGTCTCTTCATTGCACCGATACGGAAAGCTGTACCCGAAACCCGGCACACCGCTGCAGAAGATCCCATCCGGGCCACCGCAGCGCGGTGTCGGTCCCGTGGAGAGATCGCAGCACGTGGCGAAGAACTCGGTCGGCGTCGGTGTCGGCGTGGGTCTGGGCGTGCAAGTGGGCGGAAGGCTGGGAATGGGCAACGAGAAGGGCACGTCATTGTCCTGCTCGTCGCTCTCGAGCACTTCGTTGCGCGAATCCACCATTACCTCGCCGGTCGGGAGGAAGGGTCCGAACAGATCGACCCTGGCCCCCGGCGCCAGGCTCTCGACCCGCCACACGTCCTCGCCGTTCAACGAGACCGAGAACGGGCCGGCCTCGGTCGCGCCGCGGTTCGACACCGTGACCTGCAGCCGCGGCACCTCGCCGAGGTCGAGGGCACAGTCGCGCGGCGGCGCCGGCGCGATCGAGATACTGGCGCTGAGATCCGGCAGGAGGGCGAGGGGCGGCGGGGACGGTGTCACCGTCGCCGTGCGAGTGACAGGGAACGACGGCGTCGGTGCGGTGGGTGTCGTCCCCGTCGGCCCCTCGCAGGTGCAGCGACAGCTCGTGTCGCAGGCCTGAAAGGTGCCGGCCGGGCAGGGGGTCGGCGCGCATGGGGTTGGTGTGGAGGTGGGCACTTCCGTCGGTGAGTCCGTTGCGGTGGGGGTCGGCGTCAGTGTCGAGGCCGCAATCGGTCTCGCCGAGGTGCTCGCAGTTGGCGTATCGATCGAAGTTGGGGGCGCGGTCGGAGCACGCTCCGCATGTTCCCCGTCGCTGCCGCAGCCCGTGATCACGACGAGGAAGAACAAGACCGGAAGCCACCCGCATCGGCTGCGCTCCTGGTCGAGGCTCATCCGAGCTTCCTTCCTGTGGGGCGGCTCCGATCTCGTCCCGGCCTGCTTCGCCGCCGAAGCCACAGAAGACCGAGAGGCCAGATCACGGCTCCCGACCGTGCGGGGTGCGACGGTGAGATTGCACAGCCGCCGCCACCGGCGGTTGCCGGTTTCTTACCGGCGTCCGCGGGCGTCGCCGTCGAGCGAAGCGGGGGCATCGCAGGCCCCGTGGGAGTCGCCGGGGCAGTCGCCATCGCGAGAGGCTGCAACGGGAAATCGACTCTGCCGCTATGCCATAGATCGGACGGGTAGGGCTGGACGATGAGCGGCTCAAAATCGCCGGCCGCGGCCGCAAGAGTGATCACGTCGCCTTCGTGCGCGTAGAAGCTTAGGAAGTAGCGCCCTTCATCGTTGGAGATTGCGGATCCCGATCCGCTGGTGTCGAGATGCGACGAGTCGACCCAGGTCACCGTGGCGCCGACGATTGGCGCGCTCGGCCCGAGCGAGGCGTCGTACACGAAGCCACGGACTTCGATGTCGATCCTGTCGGGCAGCGGGGTTCGCGTGGGCGTGAGTGTTGCCGTCGCGGTTGACGTGCCGGTGTCCGTCGGCGTTGGTGTGTGCGTGGCGGTCGGGGAGCGCGACGGCACGGGGCAGGCGGCGAAGCAGTAACAGGCGGCAGCGCCGCTCCCGACGCAGTAGCCGTCGACGACGCTGCCGTCGCCACAGCGGTACAGGCAGGGACGCGCATCGCAGACATCGCCACAGCCGCCGAACGTCGCCGTCGCCGTCGGCGTGGGGGTTGGAGTGGGCGCCGCCGTCGGCGTCCACGACGGGCGAGCCGTGATGGTCGGCGATTGGGTCGCCTCTGGCACCGGTGCAATGGCGATCCCCTTCGGAGCGTTGCCGACGGGAACGGTGGCGATGATGGAATGACTCAGAGTATCGACGACGGAGATCGTGTTCGCGCCGGAGTTGCTGATGTACGCCAGATCGGCTTCCGGATTAAAGACTACCTGCGCCGGATCGACCTCCGGGGTGAAACGTCCGGCGATTGTGTTGCTCTCGGTATCGACGATCTGGATGAGCGAGGGTCCAAATGGGCTCCGCTCGGTAATCAGGTAGCCGAAGAGTCCGCTGGGGGCGATCCCGAGATCGGCAATGTTGTCGAAGCCGGCCGTGTACACCGGAGAGATGCTTGCGGTGATCGCCTCACCCGCCAAGTCGAGAACAGAGATGTGGCCGTTTCCAAGGCTACTTGCTAGGTAGGCCAAGGAACCATCGGCGCTCAGCACAAGGTTGCCGCTGCCTTCGCCGATTGGAATCGAGCCGACGGTGGCCAGGGCGCTTGTGTCAAGGATTCGCAACACCGGCTGTTGTAGCTCGTCGTCGAAGGTGGTGACGTAGAGATGTGCGCCATCGGGAGCAACGGCGATGTCTCCTGCGCCGAACGGGATCGTCGCCAAGACAGCATTCGTCGCCGTGTCGATGACGAGCACCATTTGATTCTCGGCTACGTAAATGCGCTTACCGTCGGGCGCAATCGCGATATCTCCGGCGGGGCTATCGAGAGCGATGACCTCGACCGATTGCCGGGCGACGTCGAGAACCGAGAGGTTCGATTCGAGGTTGGTCAGATAAGCGAGCCGCCCGTCGGGAGTGGTCGCAATGTGATAGGGGTGGCCGCCTACGGGGATCGTGCCAGCGGCTGTGTTTGAGACCGTGTTGATGACCGACACGTCGCCGGAAAAGGAATTGGCCACGTAGACCCTCTCGCTTTCTGGAGCCAGCGCCGGCGGTGGTGTGGGCGTGCCAGTGACGGGAGGTGCTGGGCCGATGAAGCGGCCGAAGGCCCGCACCGATCTTCCGGCACCGACGGTGGCGACCACCGCATCAACGGTCGTGTCGATGACGGAGACGGTGTCGCTGCCAGCAGAGAAGGCGGGCACGGTGGCGCTGCTGCCGCTTGCAACGTAGGCCCGCGTTCCGTCCGGCGTGACCGCCACTCCAAACGCGCCCAAACCAACCGAGACGTTGTCGATCAATTCATCGCTGGCCGCGTCGATAATGGAAAGGAAACTGGGCCCGCCCGGAGACGGGCCGCCGTTCGCCACGTAAACGCGGCTGCCGGCAGGGTTGATTGCAATGCCTCGGGGCACGCCGCCAACGGCCAGCGTGCCGATGACCGCATTACTGAAGGTGTCGATGACGGACACGCTGCCGCTCGCCGAGTTCGTCACGTAGAGCCGTGTTCCTGTCGAGTCGACGGCGACCCCGAAAGGGCCTTCGCCCACCGCCACGGTCGCAATCAGTGTGGCGCGTTCCGCGTCGACCACCGCCAGCGTCCCGGAAACATCGAAGCCGTTGTCTACGGCAACGTAGACCCGCTCGTTGTCGGGACTCATCGTCACGCCTTGCGGCCGGCTGGAAGAATCGACTAGGGGCAACGGCCCTGCGGCGACCACCTCGTTCCTCAGGGCGTCGACAACACTGACCCCGCCCGCGGTCGTTACATAGACGCGCGAGTCGTCCGGCGCGACAGCGACACCGAAGGGCGACGCACCAACTCGCCTCGGGGTCGCTGTCGGTGTCGTCCGCGGCGTAGGCGTCACCGTCGTTGCGATCGTCGCGGTGACGGTGACTGTCGCTGTTCCGCTTGCAGTCTCGGCCTGTTGCTCGCCGCCGACGGCAGGAAGCAATACCCGACCAGTGGAGGGTCGGAGGTCCGTCGCTTGCGAAGCATGTTTTACTCGTAGCGGCTGTTCATCGAAGGAGGGATCGATCAGCGGTAG
>CAZYMF010000089.1:9434-18488 GCA_964648215.1 uncultured Binatia bacterium (SeqCode)
TGGTGGCCGTGTCGATGACGGAAACGGAGTTGTCCGCCTGGTTGGCAACATACGCCTGCGTGCCCTCCCGGTTGACTGCCACTCCGCCTGGGTCATGGCCGACGTGTACGACGGCCGTGACCGTGTTGGTGGCGGTGTCGATCACCCAGACGCTGTTACTGTAAGCGTTCGTGATGTACGCGAAGGGGGCGGCGTTCGCACTGACGGCCCAGGCGAGACAAAGAGCGGCGAGATTCGCCGACCGCCAAGTGTGTGAGAGGATGGCGCCGAGCGTCGGCGACCCCCACCACCGATCGACGATCGACTGGTCGCGCGGCAGCTTCCCCCCACGCGGATGCGCCATGAATCCCCCTCTTGCCGGTCCGGTTCAGGTCCCCGTTGGCCGCTTCGCCTCCAGGTGCTCTGTGAATAAACAATTCTTGTTTACTTGTCAAGCAAAATGCCTTTGCTAGGATGTCCCGCATGGCCGAGACGTCGTCGCCGCGCAAGAGCATCAAGGACGCGTTCTACGAGACGCGCGTCCTGATGGGCCGCGACTTCACCGTGCGGCGCTTCGCCATCGAGGTGCTCGGCGGCGTGATCGACCCGGTCATGCTCGGCTACATCGAGAAGGGCAAGCGTTTTCCGAGCGAGGCGCTGGTGCGGCGGCTGGCCGCCATTCGCAAGGAGGACCCGCACGAGCTGCTGGCGCTGCTGTGGCGCGACCGCATGGTGTACGCCTTCGGCAAGGAGCTGAAACGCGTGCTGCACGCGCCCAAGGCGGTCACCGGCGTCGAGGACGCGGAGCTGGCCGTGGTGATCAGCCAGGCCATCGCCGCGCTGCCCGACGACGGCGGCTGGATCCCGGTGGGGCGCTGGCGCACCGAGTTCCGCGCCGCGCCCCGGCGCGGCAAGAAGCGCGGCATCGTGCCCGACGCCCTGGCCAAGCGGGTGGAGAAGACGCTGCGCGAGCGCGAGCTGATCGAGATCCGCGCCGCCAAGGTCCGCCGCCGCGGCCGGCACTTCGTGGCCACCGATCTGAAGGAGCGCCAGGCGCTGGCGCTCGAGTTCTGCGCGCTGTTCGCCAAAGGCATGCTCGACAAGCTCGCACTCGGCGAAGTCGAAACCGGAACCTACCTGCGCAACCACTACCTCCACATCGACCCGGAGCGCATCCCCGAGTTTCAGAAGCGGCTCGACGAGGCGCTGCGCAAGCTGGCGGAAGAGTTCGCCACCGACGCGTCGGCGGTGACCCGCTTCCTCAACGTGCTGGTGACGGCGACTCCCTTTTGAGCGAGGAGAGCATGGACGTCCGGCGATCTCTGCTGTCTCTCTTAGTGCTTCTGCTGCTCGCGGCGCTGCCGGGTTGCAGCGGCAGCGGCTCGAGCGGGTTCGACGTATCCCCCGGCGCCGAGAACAGCGCCATCAATCAGGCGCTCGACGAGCAGCGCTGCGTCGACGTCGGCGGCCTGACGATCTGTCCGGCCGAGCAGGGTTCGCCGTCACTTCCCACCGGCACCCCGACCGACACGCCAACCACGCCGCCGGTCGCCCCGACGACGACGGTGCCGGCGCAACCGACCGCCACGGCCGGGCCGCCGACGGCCACCGCCACGATGGTGCAGAGCCCGATCGGCCCCGTCGCCACCGCGACCGCCACGGAAACGCCTGCCGAGATGCCGAGTGCCACGATGCCGCCACGCCCGACCGACACCGCGGCCGCGCCGACGCCCACGGCGACGGGCACTCCGGTGCCGTCGAGCACGCCCACTGCGACCATCCCCGCCACGCCGAGTCACACGGCGACGCCCAGCGGCACGGCCACGACAACCGGAATGCCGCCGTCGGCGACGCCGACATCACCGCCCGGAACCCCGACGGTGTCGCGCACACCCACGTCCACGGTCCCCTTCACGGCCACGGGCACGCCGACGCCGACCCAGCCGGCGACGAGCACGATGACGGCGACGCCAAGCGGTACGCCGACACCCGTGCCGTCGAACACCGCCACGGCGACTCCCACGTTCACGCCATCGCCGACCCTCACGCTGACACCAGTGCCGACACCCACGCCGACGCCTCCGGCGCCGACGCGGACCGCGACAGCGGTGCCGCTGGCGACCGCCACGGCCTCGGTGAGGCCGACCTCGCCGACGAGCACGCCGACGCCGACACCGACGGCCACCAGCACGCCGGGCATGAAGGTGACCTTCCTCACCGGTGAGACCTCGGCCGTCGCCTGCGCCGCGGTCGACGCGACGACGTGCCGGTTCACCCTCTCGTTCCTGGCGCAAGGCTTCCCGTTGGGCGCGCAGTTCCGCGTTGCCGCCCGCCCGGTCGATCCCACGGGCCCGTGGTCGATCGGCGCGCCCGCGCTGCCCAGCGCGGCGCTGCCGGCCGACGGCTTCGGCGCGCCGGCCAGCGTATCGCGGCAGGCGAACCAGGTGCAGCTCGTGGTGCTCGTATACCTGCAGCCTTCCGATTTCGTGCCCGATCAGGTCGAGCTGCTCGGCGAGAGCGGCGCGGACCTGGCCTTCGTCGCCAACCCGGTTGCGGTCGAATGAAAGCTCAAAGTGGAAAGTTGAAAGCTGAAAGCCGATACGGCTCTACGTCTTTCGCTTTCCGCTTTTCACTTTCCGCTTTTCGCTTTTTTTCGCCTTCCCGCCCTTGAGCGCGGCGAGGAATTTCGTCACCGGCAGCGTGTTGATCACGTCCGACTTCTTCGCCCAGCCGCGGCGGGCGGTGGCGATGCCGTAGTCGATGAAGTGGAGATGGTTGACGCTGTGGGCGTCGGTGTCGATGACCAGCTTGGCGCCGGCGTCGACGACCTTGCGCACGTGCTCGTCGCGCAGATCGAGACGCTCGGGGTAGGCGTCGATCTCCAGGATCGTCCCGGTGCGCTTGGCCGCCGCGATGACGGCGTCGATGTCGATGTCGTAGGCCGGTCGCTTGTTGATGACGCGACCGGTGGGATGGAAGAGGATGTCGGCGTGCGGGTTCTCCATCGCCCGGATGAGGCGGCGGGTCATCTCGGCGCGCGAGAGGTTGAAGTGCGAATGCACGGCGACGCCGACGACGTCGAGCTCGGCCAGGACCTCGTCGGCGATGTCGAGCGTGCCGTCCTTGTCGATGTTCACCTCGGCGCCGGCGAGCAGGGTGAAGCCCCTCAGCTTGCGGTTGAGCGCGCGGATCTCCTTGATCTGCCGGCGCAGCTGCTCTTCGTCCGCGCCCATCATCGCCAGGCCCTTGGTGTGGTCGGTGATGGCGATGTACTCGCGCCCGAGGCGGCGGGCCTCCTCGACCATCTCCTCGATCGAGTTGGCGCCGTCGGTCCACTTGGTCTGCGTCTGCACGTCGCCGCGAACGTCGCCGTACTCGATCAGCTTGGGGAGCTTGCCGGCGCGTGCGGCCTCGATCTCGCCGGTGTTCTCGCGCAGCTCGGGCGGGACGTAGGCGAGGCCGAGGACCTCGTAGACCTCCTCCTCGGTCTTGCCGGCGATCGCCTTGTCGCCGCGGAAGACGCCGTACTCGTTGAGCTTGAGGCCGCGGTCCATGGCGATGCGGCGCAGCGCCACGTTGTGGTCCTTGCTGCCGGTGAAGTAGTTGAGCGCCGCACCGAAGCTCTCGGCGGGGACGACGCGCAGGTCGACGTCCATCCCGGTCTCGAGCTTGACGCTCGACTTGGTCGAGCCCTTGCCGTGCACGTGCGTCACCGCGGGCATGGCGACGAAGAAGTCCATCACCTTGTCCGGCTTGTTCGAGATGACCAGGATGTCGCCGTCGCCGACCGTCTCCTTGCGCCGTCGCACCGAGCCGGCGAGCGTCACCTGTTGCACGCCCGCAACCCGGCCCAGCCGCGCCGCGATGTCCTCGAGCAGCGGCAGCGCCTCGCCGAGGCCGAAGCGGCCGGTGTGGCCGCGGAGGAACTCGAGCCCCTTCAAGATTTTCTGCTCGCTCTTCTCGCCGAAGTGCGGCAGCTCGCGGATCTTGCCGCCGCGGGCGGCCTTCTCCAGATCGGCGACGGTGCGAATGCCGAGCTCCTCGTAGAGCACCTTGACGTTCTTCGGTCCCAGCCCCTCGATCGCGGTCAGGCCGGAGACGTCGACCGGCGCCTTCTTGTGCAGCTGCTCGTAGTACTTCAGCTTGCCGGTCTCGAGCAGCTCCTCGATCCGCTCGGCGATGCCCTTGCCGACGCCGGGAATGTCTTCGAGGGCCTTCAGGCCGCCGCGGCGGTGGATCTCGGCGAGCGGCTCGTCGAGCGCCTCGATGGTGTAGGCGACCTTTTCGTAGGCGCGCGGCTTGAACGGGACGCCGTCCATCTCCAGCAACGCCGCGATCTCGCGCATGACCTTGGCGACGGCGGCGTTGGTCATTGCGCAAGTTTATAGTCTATGGTCGATAGTTGAAAGTGGCCTCATCCCGGGCCGATTTTCGTCTTTCGGCCATTGGCGGTTTCTCCTCAACTATCGACTATCGACTATCAACTATCGACTGCTTCTAGAGACAATAGTCCACGACCACCTTGATCTGGTCGGTGGGTTTGCCGAGCTCGCGCAGGGCGGCCGGAATCTCGGCCTGCCGGATGCGGTGGGAGACGAAGCGCTCGGCCGGCAGCTCGCCGCGCGCGAGCACGTCGAGAACCTCGACGACCTCGTCGCCCACCGTGCCGATGGGGAAGACCAGATCGGTCTCCTTCAGACAGAGCGAGACCGGTTGGATGGTGAGCTCGTCCATGGTGATGCCGGCGAGGACGACGACGCTCGGGCCGCCGCCGGGCATGCGGATGGCCTCCTCCATCACCTCGGTGCGGCCGACGGCTTCGAAGACGATCTGCGGGCGACCACCGAGAGCTGCGGTGATCGCGGCGGCGACGTCGGTCTGCTGCCTCGGGTCGATGACGGCGTCGGCGCCGAGCGCCCGCGCCAGCCGCGCCCGCGCCGGTGCCGGCTCGCTGACCACGATGCGGTCGGCGCCGAGCCGGCGCGCCCAGTAGAGGATCGACAGCCCGATCTGGCCGGCGCCCAGGATGGCGACGCGCTGCCCCGGTTGCAGGCGGCCGCGGCGGACGAAGTGGAGACCGTTGCCGATCGGCTCGGCGATCACCGCCTGGGCGCTGGGGACGGATTCCGGGACGCGCACGCAGACGTCGGCGGCGATGGTGATCCACTCGCTGAAGCCGCCGCGCTGGTCGGACATGCCGAGATCGTCGCCGAGCGGGATGGCGCGATCGCCAGGCCGCCACGCCGTCACCCCGGGGCCGCACGACTCGACCTCGGCGATCACCTCGTGCCCGAGGATGGTGCCCGGAGCGGAGACTCGCGACAGCATCTTGTCCGAGCCGCAGATGCCGCAGCCGTGCACCCGCAACCGCACCTGCCCCGGCCCGGGCTCGGGCACCTCGATCTCGCGCAGCTCGAACTCGCCGGGGGCGGTGAGGATTTGGGCTTGGCAGTTCATGGGGGGAAGTCCATAGTCGATAGTCGACAGTCGAGAGTGCCGGAAAAGGCTCCCTCTCCCCCTGGGCGAGGGTTGGGGTGAGGGGAGGAGATCACCGACTTCGGCTGCATCTCAGCTGCCACTCGCCGCGTGACGGTCGAGGACGGCGAGCATGCGGTCGATCTCGGCGCGGGTGTTGTAGAAGTGCACGCCCATGTGGATGCAGCCTTCGCGCGCGTTGATGGTGATGCGCTCTCCGTGCATCGCCGCGACGATGTCGGCGGCGGGCGGGCCCGCGGCTGGTGGTGCGAAGAGCAGGATGCCCGACCACTCGCCGGGCCCGCGCGGACTCTCGACGCGGCCGCCGCGGCGCTCGACCTCGGCGACCACGTAGTCGGTGAGAGCACGCACGCGATTCTCGATGCGCTCGCTGCCGATCTCCTCGAGGAAGCGCAGAGACTCGTTGAGGGCGGCGATGGCGAGATAGTTCCGCGTGCCCTCCTCGAAGCGGCGCACCTCGTCGATCAGCCGACGGTCGTAGGGCGCGTCGGGATCCTCGGGGTCGCGGTCTTCGACGAGGCTGCCGGTGGCCACGTGCGTCGTGTCGAGCTCGGCCAGCAGCGCCCGGCGGCAATAGAACAGCCCCAGGCCTTGCACCCCGAGCAGCCACTTGTGCGTGCCCGCGGCGAGCATGTCGACGCCGGTCTCGCGCACGTCGAGCCGTAACGCCCCCAGGCCCTGAATCGCATCGCAGAAGAGCAGGCCGCCGCGTTGGTGGACGAGGTCGGCAAGAGCGCGCAGGTCGGCGCGAAAGCCCGAGTTGTACTGCACGAAGCTGACCGCCAACAGGCGCGTCCGCGGCGACCACGCTTCGGCCACCAGCGCCGGCGTCAGGCGCCGCTGGCGTTGCGGCAGCACGCGCGTCACCACGCCGCGGGATTCCTGCGCCATCCACGGCAGCACGTTGGCGGGGTACTCGCCCTGGGCCACGAGCACCTCGTCGCCCGCCTGCCAGCGCATGGCGGCGGCCGCCCAGAGGACGCCCTCGGAGGTGTTGCGGCAGAAGGCGATCTCCGCCGGGTCGCAGCCGAGCAGAAGCGCCACGCGTGAGCGGGTCTCTGCCACGATCGGTCCGTTGTGGAAGAGCGTGGACACGATCGCATTCTGTGTCAGGTCGTCGACGCGCTCGTGCAGCACGCGGGCGACGCGCCGCGACAGAGCTCCCAGGCCGTTGCTGGTGAAGTAGGTGTAGCGCTCGAGCGCAGGGAACTCGGCGCGAATCCGTTCGACCTCGTCCTCGCTGATGGGCTGCATGGTGGGTCCGTTAGCCCGGGAAAGGTGAAGGCGTCAATGACCGAGCTGCCCATCCGCCGGGGGCAACCGGAAAATTTGCGGCAAGGGCATTTTGTGGCTTGCAAATCCAAATATCTGGGTCTATATTCCCACTCGAATGGCTACCAAGGCCACATTGTTGCGGGGTCCCCCAGAAGCAGGCCCTTCTTGATGGAGAGGTCGCCGACGTTTTCAGAGTAAACAGGGTCGTGGCAACGACCCGAAAGGAGAGGGAAAGATGATCGGAATCAAAAGACTGACCGTGGCGCTGAGCTCGGCGCTGTTTTGCGTGGCTCTCGCGGCTTCGGCCGGAGCCATGGGTGGCCCCAACGGAGGGCCGATGGGAGGGCCCAACGGAGGACCGAATGGCGGACCACCGCAGGTGGACCCCGGCAACCAGGGTGCACCGAAGAAGGATCCGGTCTGTCTGCACGACTGTCGCGACGCCGCCCGTACCTGCCGCATGGCCGCGCAGCAGGATGCGCGCATGTGTGCCGAGTCGACGTGCAGTGACGAAGTGCAGGCGGCGAAGGATGCCTGCGCCGCCGATCCGGCCTCGGACGCGTGCGCGGCCGCCCGGCAGGCGGCGCGTGAGTGCCTGCAGCCTTGCTTCGATTCGCTGAAATCGGCCATCCGGGCTTGTTACGACGACACCAAAACCTGCGTTGCCGATTGCCCGGATCGCACGCCGCCGCAGGGACCGCCCGATCGCCAGTGCGTGGCGCAGTGCCGCTCCGATCTGCATGACTGCCAGAGGACGGCACGGCAGGATGCCGTGGCGTGTCGCGACGAGTGCAGCCCGCTGCTCGATGCGGCCAAGGAGGCATGCTCCACGGACGTTACCTCCACCGAGTGTCAGGATGCGCGCGCTGCTCTGCACGATTGCCTCCAGCCGTGCGGCCAGCAGATGCGCGACGACGTCCAAACGTGCCTGACGAATGCGCGCGACTGCGTGAGCGGTTGCGTGCCGACAACGAGCAGCCAGCAGTGATCATCACCGGCTGCCAGTCGGCTACCCGTATGGACCCACCCCTCCGGGTAGCCTAGTGGAGCCCGCCGGGCGGCTATCGGTCCCCCCGAACCGATTTGCCGCCCGGCGGGTCGAAATGCCATAGGAGAACCTCACTACCTCTTGCCACCATGTTGTCGCCTCGCCTCAAAGAACACTTCGTGGCCGCCATCCGCCGGATGCTGCGGCCCGTGGTGCGTCAGCTCATCGCGTACGGGATCACCTACCCGACCTTCGATCGGCTGGTGCGGGAGCTGTACGTCGAGGTGGCGGAGCAGGATTTCGCTCTTCCTTTCAAGAAGCAGACGGACAGCCGGCTGGCCGTCGTGACCGGCATGAGCCGCAAGGAGATTCCGCCGCTGCGCGCCCGCGCCCGCGAGGGCGCGGGCGCGGCGGCGGTCGAGGACAATCTGGTCACGCACCTGATCGGCCGCTGGATGGCGGGCCCGCCCTACGCCAGCCCCGACGGGGTGGCGCGCCGCCTGCCCTACGAGACCACCGATGCGCGCGCTCCCAGCTTCGCCCGCCTGGTGCGCGACGCGGGGGCCGACATTCCCGTGCGCTCGGTTCTGGACGAGCTACTCCGTGTCGGCGCCGCCGAGCTGCTGCCCAACGGCGACGTGGTGCTCCGTAACGAGGCCAACGTTTCGCCGGCCGACGCCGAGGGCAAGCTCGCTCTGCTCGGCGCCGATCCGGCCGAGGTGTTCGCCACCATCGTGCACAACATCGAGAACCCCGACAGCGCGCGTCTGCAGCGCAAGGTGGTCTACGACAACGTCGGCGCGCAGGCGCTCGAGCAGCTGCGCGCCGAGGCCCGCCGTCTGGGCGAGGAGTTCATCCGGCGGGCCAACACGCTGCTGGCCTCGTACGATCGCGACCGCAACCCCGACGCCCCCGCGGGCAAGCGATCGCGCGTCGTCCTCGGCGCCTACTACTTCGAAGAAGAGACGACCCCGCGCGAGAAGCCGGACACGGCCCCGGTCAAGTCCGCCCCCCCGGGTCGCATCCGGAGGTCACGATGAAATGGGCCCATTTTCTCTGCCTGGCGCCGCTCCTGGCGCTGCTCGGCTGCGCCGACGGCGGGCCGGTGGGCACCGGGGTGTCCGGCGCCTCCATCAGCGGCAACGTCGTCTCCGTCTCCGACGGCACCAGCGTGAGCGGCGTGCAGGTGAGCGTCGCGGAACAACCTGGTGTCGAGACCACCACGGATGCCCAGGGCAACTTCGATCTCAGCGGTGATTTCTCCGGCGAGGTGACGGTGCAGTTCCAGCCGCCGCAACAGGCCGCGGCGACCCTCG
>CAZYMF010000090.1:0-18343 GCA_964648215.1 uncultured Binatia bacterium (SeqCode)
ATGAGCACGACGATCGGCGGCTATCGTGTCATCCTCGAGCCCGAGGACGAGTACTGCCACAAGCCCGACGAGGCGAAGAACTACAACGAGAGCATGTACTTCAACGTCTTCGACCCGGCGCAGCAGATCGGCGGGTGGTTTCGCCTCGGCAACCGCGTCAACGAGGGCTACGCGGAGATGTCGGTCTGTCTCTATCTCCCCGACGGCCGCATCGGCTTCATGTTCGGGCGCCCGAACATCGACAACAACGACGAGCTGAACGCCGGCGGCATGCGGTTCGAGGTGGTCGAGCCGTTCAAGCGGCTGCGCGTCACCTACGACGGCAAGATCCTTCTGCTGCAGAACCCGCTCGAGATGGCGCACCCGTCGCGCGCGTTCAAGAACAACCCGCTGGTCGATTGCCGGGTGAGCCTCGACTATCGCAACGTCGCGCCGATGTTCGGCGGCCGGCCGGTGCAGGCCGACGGCTCGGACCTGCCCATCGACCCGGAGAAGTCGTTCGCCAAGGCGCACTACGAGCAGCACATGGCCGCCAAGGGCAGCTTCGCCGTCGCCGGGCAGCACTGGGACGTCGACGGCTTCGGCCTGCGCGACAAGTCGTGGGGACCGCGCTACTGGCAGAGCGTGTCGTGGTACCGCTGGCTGCCGATGAATTTTGGGAGCGACTTCGGGATGATGATCTCGCTGATCGGCAGCGACGACGGCACCGTGCGTCGCAGCGGCATGGTGCTGCGCGACGGCGGGTACGCGCTGATCACCGACGCCCGCCTGGAGAGCGAGTGGGACGAGAACTGGTACCAGACCCGGCTGCGCGCCTGGGCGAAGACCGAGGAGCGCGAGTACGTGGTGGAAGGGAAGGTGATCTCGATGATCCCGCTGCGCAACCGGCGCAAGAGCGACGACGGCAGCGAGCTGGTCACCCGCATCACCGAGGGAATGACCGAGTACACCTGCGACGGCAAGACCGGCTACGGCCTGTCGGAGTACCTCGACCAGATCGTCGACGGCAAGCCGCTCGGACCGGACGTCAAGTGAGAAGTGCCGGCGATGGAGCCGGCCCTCGACGAAATGGCGGAAAGCACGAGCGGACGTCCGCCAGTTAGCCTCGGCCCAGGTTCGGGACGCCCGCTGGAAGGGCGGGCTCTCTCGGGCGCGAGCGGTGCATCTCCATGCTTTTACACGATAAACTCCGGTCCGCGCGGAACAGGTGCCGTCTTTCCCGACGCCGTGTCCGGGGCTGGGTGCTGGTCGCTGCGCCGGTCGCCGACTGGCATCGAGGGTAACCAGCCTTCCCGTCGATCCGAGCAAATCCATTGACATCCTGTGCCGTGGTGCGTGAGGATTGAATCTGATCCCTACGAGCTCACAAGGAGGACTGCCATGAGACACAATGCAGCCTGGTCGACGCTGCTGTGGGGGCTGTTCGCAGCCATGCTGGCCACCGCGGCACGTGCCGACGTGCAACCGGGCGACGTCGTCAGCAAGGCCAACATCGACAAGGTGAAGGACCTGGTCTCTCCCGGCGTTCGGTGGTGCATCGAGCACGGCATGCAGATGAGAATCGTGCCGTACAAGAAGATCGAGTGGGACAAGGCGTACAAGGAGGCGACCGAGAAGTACAGCGGCCAGGTGAAGCTGGCGCCCGACGGGCGCTCGCTCGTCGGCTACGTTGCCGGCCTGCCGTTTCCGAACATCGACCCCAACGATCCGCAGATCGCGCTCAAGATCATGTGGAACTACGATCACAAGCCGTACGTCTCCGATGATCTCGATCTGCGCAACTTCGACGCTGACACGGGCCCGGTCAGCGATGGGCCGATGCAGGTCGAACGCCACTTCCTCCTCGACCACCTGCGCGTCTTGAACTACGAGGGCCGCCTGTACGTCGATCCCAAGCCGGTACTGCCCAATCCCGACGAGGTGCGCTCCAAGGAGTCGCTGCACCCGATCCTCGAGCCCTTCGATCTGAAGGGGGTCGGCGAGACCAGCATACGCTACCTGAGCCCCGACCGGCAGGACGATACCTGGCTGTACCTGCCGTCGCTGCGGCGTGTGCGGCGCCTCTCCAGCGCGCAGCGCTCGGACGCGCTCTTTGGCCAGGACACCGACGTGGACAGCTACTACGGCTACTCCGGCCAGGTTCCTTGGTTCACCTGGAAGTATCTCGGCGAAAAGCAAATCCTCGCCTCCTTCCACTCCGAGGAATTCCCCGTCAAGTACTGTCCGGGATCGGGAGACTTCGTCTTCTGCGACGCCTGGGAGAAACGCACCGCCTACGTCGTCGAAGGGGTGCCCAAGCAGCCCCAGTACGCGTACGGCAAGCGTCTCATCTTCATCGACAAGGATACCTACTTCATCGCCTACAGCGACATCTTCGACCGCGCCGGCCAGCTCTGGAAGGTGTGGATCAACCAGTTCGCTTTCAAGAAGCGAGCGACGCCGTCGTATGGTGACGTGTATCCGGACGAGATGCCGTTCAATCCGAGTATCACCATGGTCGACATGCAGCTCAGCCACGCCACCAAGGCGTCGCTGCCGAGCAACAAGTACCCCGGTGAGCAGGGCTGGTACTTCAATCAGGGCAAGAAGTCCGGGACCACGGAGGACTTCTTCACCATCGCGGCCCTGATCGCCTCCGGCCATTGAGCAACCGGGACATCGGTGGGCGGGAGGGCACCGCGGCCTCCCGCCGCGCTCGACGAGACGGTTCGTCCTCGTCGGGCGGGCGTTTGCGATACGCGGCTCTCTCAGGGAGACCTGGCACATGCCTTTGCCCGACGGGTTCGCACCGATCGACTTCGTGCACTTCCATCGCCAGGAGCTGCCGGCGCTGCTGGCCTCCGGACGCCGGCCGCTGGTGGCAAGCGCCACGGTCGGTCTCGACAGCCTGGCGTTGCGGCTGAACGACGGCACCGCCTTCAGCTATCGTCCCCACGCGGGCGGCGTCGACATCGCCGCGGGCGACGAAGGCGCCAAGACGGTCATCGCGATCGACCTCGAGTCCTGGCAGGGTCTGGTGCACGAGCTGGAAGCCCCGGCCGGTCTCCTGTACGCCGGGCGCGTGCGCTGCGTGCGGGGGAACCCGATCGCGCTGATGGCGTGGGAGTCGGCCCTGCGCGCCTTGTACAACGGCCGGCCTCCCTACGACCCCGCGCATCATTCGCTGGCCGCGCCCGACGGCTCCGCCCTCGATCCGCAGCTGACCCTCACGCTCGCCTCCGATCGGCGACGGATGACCGAGTTCCTCCGCGCCGCGGGCTATCTGTTCGTGCGCGACGTCTTCCGGCCCGACGAGGTGGCGGCCTTCCTGGAGGAGGCGGGACAGCTCCAGGGTGAGGCCTGTCGCGGCGACAAGCTGTCCTGGTGGGGAAAGAATGCCGCGGGCGAGGAAGTCCTGTGTCGCGTGACCCGCGGCGCGGACAAGCCGCGGCTGGCAACACTGCCGGGGGACGCTCGCCTGCACACGCTCAAGAACCTGGCCGACGCGTCGTTCGTGCACAGGAAAGGCGAGGGCAACGGCGTCACTCTCATCTACAAGCGCCCGGGAATGACCGAGGGCCTCGGCGACCTGCCGTGGCATCGCGACTGCGGCATGGGTGGTCACGCCGTGATGTGCCCGATTCTGGTGGTGTCCGTGTATCTCACCGAGGCGACGCCGGAGAGCGGCGAGCTGGCGATGCTGCCGGGATCGCACCGCGCCTCTTTCAACGCGCACGATCAGCGGCCCGACCTGGCGAGGTACGCCGCCCATTTCCGCGCCCGTCCGGGCGACGTGTCGCTGCACTACAGCGATACCGTGCACGTAGCGCCGCCGCCGGTGGAGAGGCCGCGCCGGGTCTACCGCGTCAGCGCCGTTCTGTCCTTTGCCGCAGCCCATGCCCGGCATCATCGCGGCGAGAGCAGCTACAATGCCGTCCTCCACCAGCGGGCCGACGGCCAGATCGAACACCTGGAGGCGGTGGCGAAACGGCGGTAGGGCGCCAATGTCCCCGCGCGTGCGTCGTCGTCAGCGCTCAGCTCGTGCCCGGGGGACGGTCGTTGCGGACCAGCTTGCTGGTGACCGCGCTGACGAACTCGATTGCCTGGCGCCGCGGCAGGCTGGCCAGCGCCGCCGCGCCCTGACGGTTGAACTCGCCCGGTACCAGGTTGGGCTCGACGCCGAGCCCCGCCAGCGCCTCGCGCACCACGTCGGCCGGCTCCATCGCCGGCATCTCCTGCTCGCCCGGTCGTTGCGACGACAGCCAGCCGGGCGTGCGTGTCGATCCCGGCTGCACGGCCAGAACGTCGATCCCGTGCGGCCGCAGCTCGGCCCACAACGCGTCGGCCAGCACCAGATTGAAGGCCTTGCTCGCCGCGTAGATGGTGAGCTGGGCCGAGCCGTAGTTGCCGGACAGCGACGACATGAGAATGATGCCGCCGCGCCCGCGGCGCGTCATCGCCGGCGCCAGCATGTGCGCCAGACGCACCGGGCCGCGACAGTTGACGTCGATCATCGTGTCGCAGTGTGCCGGCCGGAGATCGAGAAAGGGCGCCACCGTGCCGATCGCGGCGTTGTAGACGAGCAGGCCTATCTCAGTATCAGCGAGCTGCGGTCGCAGCACCTCGACGAGATCCGGACGCGCGAGATCGACGGTGATCGGTCGCACCTGCACGCCGTGGCGCGAGCGGATCTCCTCGGCGGTGGCGCGCAGCGGCTCGGCGTCGCGGTCGAGCAGGACGAGATCGAGCCCGTGGGCCGCGATCTGCCGCGCGTACTCGGCGCCGAGGCCGACGGCGGCGCCGGCGACCAGCGCGCACGGGCCGTACTTCTGGCGAAAGGAATCGTCGTTTGACATGGGTCTCTCCTGTAGCGGGTGACGGGTAACGAGTATTGGATAGAGTTCACGGCGCTGGGGTCACCGTCAGCCGGAAGTCTCCCGACTGGCCTTGCCACGGCACTTGGGCGCGGTAGCTGGCCGGGTCGATGTGAACCTGTACCACCGCCCCGTTCAGGGTCACGCGGACGCCGTCGGGGTACCACGAGGGCGGCAGGAAGAGGAGCGGTGCCGCCTCGCCGCCGGCGGCTTGGAAGTGCGCTTGCAGGAGGCGGGTGTCGGTGTCGAAGCTGTGCTCCAGCCACTGGCCGGGCATGGCCATGACGTAGGGCTTGCCGACGGTGCGGGCGGCCTCCGGACGCTCGCTCCAGCTTCCGGTCTGCGCGTCGAAGTCGAAGAAGCCCCAGAAGCCTTGCGAGTTCTCCTTCCACAGCCAGAACGCCTGCCCGGCGTGGACCTCCTCGGCGAGCTCCTGGACGGCCTGGATGTAGACGTCGGAGCCGGGTGACACGGGGTTCGCACCCCATTCGTCCACGTGCAGCGCCGCTCCCCAGGAATCGGCCTCGGTGCGCATGGCGAGAAACGAGGAGTGCAGCAGCTTCTTCCAGCCGTCGAGAGTCGTGGCCCCGCCCAGCGGATAGTTGTGCGGGCAGTAGACGACCTGGTCGTCGGGAAAGGGCGCGGGGAGCAGAGGGGCGGCGAACGAGATGTTGCGGCTGACGTCGGGCTCGAGCCACAGCGGCTGATCCGGGTTGACCTCGCGCATTTCGGCGGCGGCCTTCTCGTAAAAGGCGAGTAGCTGCCCCTCGGGATCGCCCGTGAGGTAGGCGACGGGCTCGTTCATCACCTCGAAGCCGACGATCGCGCTGTCGCCGGCATAGCGGCCGGTCACCAGCCGCCAGGCCGGCAGGAAACGGTCCTGCAGCGAGTCCCGGTTGTCGAAGAAGCTGGCGAAGGCGAGGTTCACCTGCGCCGACAGCCGCCTCTGATCGAGATCGTTCAGGGGACCTTGCAGCAGCATCTTCGGCGGCGGCACGATGGCCCACAGCGGGGCGCCGTCCTCGCCGATCTCCTTCGAGTAGGCGTCCTGGTGGAAGTCGACCAGGACGTAGAGACCCGCCTGCCGGCACAGCTCGACGATGTGATCGAGGCGAGCCAGGTAGGCGTCGGAGAACTCGCCCTCGTGTGGCTCCAGGCCGCTCCAGCTGATGGGCAGGCGCAGAAAGTTGAAGCCGAACTTGACCATCATCCGCGCATCGTCGGCGGTGAAGGTCGGCAGCGGCTCCACCCGCGTGCGCCCGTCGTCGAACGTCACGTCGAACAGGCCTTCGATGCGCGCGTTGATGCCGCGCAGCTGCCACTCGCGCCCGTGGTCGTCCACCAAGCGGCGATTGCGGACGTGAATCGCCGGCATCGACAGAGACTGCGCGCCGCCGTTCTGTTCCCCGTCACTGCCGCAACCGACCGCCGTGGTCGCCGCGACGGCGAGACAGATGAGGAGACCGAGCCTCTTGACCATCGATTGCCCTCTGGTTGACCGAGGGAGGTGGTACAAGAAATCGCCTTGGCGGTGCAAACGGGCCACGACGGCAGCCGCAAACCAGACGCGTCGGGGCGCCTGTTGCGATTCGAGCGGCGATCGTCGGAACGCAGGACCGGCCCTGCCGCGGCGACCCGCGAGGGCGATTGCGGAGGCCACGACTGTCCGGCGTGTCAGTAGATCAACACGCCGTTGTGGGACAGGAACGACACCACCTGGCTGCGCCGCCGCCGGGCTTCGACGCCGCGGCCGGCAGCGGTCTCGAACTCCTTGAGCTTCAGCAGGAGCTCCTCGCGACGCTTGGCGCTAGCGAAGCGTTCGCCGGTGGCCCGCTTGCGCAGGAAGCAGAAGGCCACCAACTCGTCGGGATCTCTGTCCATCAGGCGGCAGAAGGCGTCGAGGACTTCGAGCTTGGCGGGATCCTCGCCGAGGGGATCGCCGCCCCACTGTCGCCTCAGGCCAGCGTCCCAGGCGGCGACACTGTCGTGGCTCCGGATCGGTTTTACCAGCATGGCGTCACTCGGGCAGGCCGAGCTTGCGGGCGAGCTGGCGCATCTCCTCCCTGCGCCCGGGTAGCGGTGCCGGCGCCTGGATCATCTTCTCCCGCTCGAGCTCCTCCACCACCGCTCGGTCGCGCCGGAAGGGGTTGTCGGCGCGACCCTCGAAGTAGAGCTCCTCGAACGGCGGCCGCGGGCGCTGGCCGCCGGCCGCGCGCGACTCCAGTGGATAACCCACGTTCAGGAGGTAGTGCGGGAGCCAGTCGTCCGGGATGCCGAGCACTTCCTTGGCGCCCTCCGTATTGAAGGCCGTCCAGCAGGCGCCGAGGCCGAGGTTGTACGCCATCAGCAGGCCCTGCGTCGCACACCCGCCGTTGTCGAAGGCCATTGCCGCCGGGTAGGTGGAATTCTTGTACAACGGCTCGAGCACCTGCGGCCACACGAACTCGTCGATGAAGCGGTACGTCCAGCCATGGCTCGGCCCGAGCGCCCCGACGTCGATCAGCTGCTTCGGCCGCGCTCCGTGGTCCTTGGCGACCACCGAGAGGTCGCCGTAACAGTAGATGTGTACGGGAGCCAGCTCCATGATCACGCCGGCTACCGGAAGCTTGACCTTCTCGAAGCTCTCGGGCGACATCTCGTCGCGGAAGACCACCACGGCACGCAGCCAGTGCGCGTTCATGGCGCATGATCCGAGTCGCATGGCTTCGAGTATCTTCTGCACCTTCTCGCGTTCGACCGGACGGTCGGGATCGAAAAAGCGGATCGAACGCCGAATTCCCACTACCTCGGAGTATTCCATTGCTGCTCTCCTTCTTTCTTCGTCAGTGCCCTGCCGGGCGCGTTCTGTGGTTGGCGAAGCCATGCGCGGCGGCGCGCCGCTCGCTCTCGTCTGCGGGCAGGCCCTGGTCGGGGAAGATCATGACAACTCTCGCGCGCAGACACATTGGTCAGCCACGCTCTCCGGACTGCTCCCCCACCTCGATGAAGCGCGTCTTGTGAGTGCTGCGCTCGTACGTGTAGGGTGGCGCCCACGAGATCCGCGGCGTGAACTTGAGGCGCTCCTTCATTGTCTTGAGGATCTCGGCCTCGAGCTCCGCCAAGGCGGACTCCGGCGTCTGGTCGCCGCGCTCGATGCGAAGCTTCAGGGGCGGCACCACGCGCGGCGGCGGCTCGTCGAGCAGAATGCGGAACTCGCCGGTCACGCGCGGAATGAAGCTGGCAATCACGCTGTCGATTGCCGCCGGATAGACGATCACGCCCTTCACCTTGAGCATGTCGTCGACCCGTCCGACGATGCGGTAGCGGAAACCGGTGGCGCCGCAGGGACAGGCGGAGACACGAACCTCGTGGATGTCTCCCAGCGTCAGCCGCGTCCATCCCAGGCCGCCGCCGACGAGCGAGGTGAAGACCGCCTCTCCCCGGGCGCCGTCGGCGAGAGCGATCGGCTCGTGCGTGTCCGGATCGACGAGCTCGTAGATGGCCAGATCGTCCGCCACCCAGTGCATTCCCTGATACTCGGGCCAGTTGCAGGACACGCCCAGGCCGGCGCCGAGGTCGTAGAGGGTCGCCCCGTAAGCGGACTCGATCCGCGCGCGAACCTCGGGAATCCCGGCGCCCGGCTCGCCGCCGCACAGGAGAGCCTTGATGCCGAGCGAAGAGATCGGGGCGCCCAGGATCTCCGGCGCACGCTCGATCATGTGCTCGGCGAGCGAAGGGGTGCAGGACAAGGCATTGCCGCGAAAGAAGCGGGCCATCTTCAGGATGCGTGCTACGCCGCCCTCGGCGCCGACGGGGATCTGCAGGAGGCCGTCATCGTGGCTCGACTGCAGCGGCGGCACGCCGGCCGCGAACATCGACAGGGCGAAGGCGTGCACCATGCGGTCTCCCGGCCGCAACCCGGCGCGCCAACGAGCCCGGTGCAGGTACTCGCCCCAGAAGTCGTCCAGGTCCACGCGCGTGAACGGGTAAGGCTGCGGATCGCCGGTGGTCCCGGAGGTCGCCGCCATGCACACCAGGTCGCTCAACGGAACCGGCAACGTCTCGTCGAGCAGTCGATAGATGTCGTTGTCGCACTCCTCGACCAGCGCTCGATAGTCCGCCTTGGTGAAGGGCGGCAGCGCTCGCGACCAGTCCTCCAGCGTCCGGACATCCTCCGGGTGGCGCACGCCGCGCTCCGCCATCCGCTTGCGGAAGTAGGGCGCGTGCTCGTTGAGCTGGACGACGCGCTCGCGCACCCGCCGTAGCTGCAGCGCCCGCGTGGCATCGGTGCCGAGCTGCGGCTCGCTCTCCATGTTCCAGTACGGTCGGGCTTCCATGGGCACTCCTCGGTGCGGCGTACGCACAGTACCAATTGACGCACTATGGTACTCCTGATACTGGAGATGACGGCATGAAGTCAATCGAGAAATCGGGGGAGACACGGCCGGCGTCGGAGCGACCGCCGGTGGCGCGTGAGGAGCGCCTGCGCGAGGGCCTGGAAGAGGTCTTCCTGCGCGAGGGCTTTCGCCGGGTCACCATCGGCGACCTGGCGGCGCGGCTGCATTGTTCCCGGCAGACGTTGTACCAGCTCGCGTCCAGCAAGGAGGATCTGTTCCTGCTCGTTCTGGATCGCTTTCTCAGCCGCATTCAACGGATGGGAAGCGAAGCCGCGCGGGCCCGCGACGACAGCCGCGAGCGGCTGGTCGCGCTGGTGGAGCCGGGGGTCAGCGAACTACGCCAGGCGAGTAGCCTGTTCTTCGCCGACGTCGCCGGCTTCCCTCCCGCCAAGCGCCGGCTCGAGCGGCATCAGACCGAACGCCGGCAAGACGTGCGGACACTGATCGAAGAAGGGATTCGCCGCAGGACCTTCAACGGCTTCGACAGCCACCTGGCCGCTGACGTCTTCGTGGCGGCCGTGCAGCGGGTCATGGATCCCGACTTTCTGGTCGAGGTCGGTCTGTCGCCGAGCGAGGCGATTCGAGAGGCCGAAAGCTTGCTTCTCTATGGGCTTCTCCACCCCGACAACCGTGGCGCGCGCCCGCGTGGCAGCGAGCAATCGCGTGGCAAGGGCAACCGGAAGCCGGCGGCTCGCCCTCGTGTTCGTCCCCTGGGATCTCCCGGCGGGCTGGCGACTGGCCGACGATTTGGCCGGTAGGGCTACGGTTGGCCCCGTGTCGCATGCCGTGTCTTGCGCTCCTCAAGGTAGTCCCACAGCTTGAGGCCGCGGTAGATGGCCTGGCGACCGAGGAAGGACAGGGGCTCGGGCGGCCAGGGGACCGCCTTGCGGTTGACGATCCAGAAGTCGGCGAGGTCGGTCTTGCGCTCGCCGAGGAGATCGGCGATGAGCCGCCCGTTCAGATGGGTCAGCGACACCCCGTGGCCGATGCAGCCGGTCGAGTAGATGATGCGCTGGTCGCCGAGCAGGCCGATCTCGGGCGTCATGTCGAGGTTCACCGACACCGGCCCGCCCCAGCGGTACTCGATGGCGACGTCGCGCAGCTGCGGGAAGATCCACTTGAGGTGCTCCTCGCAGTGCTGCCAGATGGCCGGCGAGAAATCGTGATCCATGCTCCGGCCCGCCGGCGTGGTGATGTCGCCGCCGCCCATGGTGATGCGGCCGTCGACGGTGGGGCGGAAGTAGTGGACGAGCTGGCGGTTGTCCTCGAAGGACTGCTGGTTCTTCCAGCCGAGGCTCTCCCACTGCGCCGCGTCGAGCGGCGCGGTCACCACCTGGAAGGTCCACATCGGCAGCTGGCGCGAGCGCAGCTTCGGCAGCCCGCGCAGCGTGGCGGTGTAGGCGTTGGTGGCGAGCACGAGCTTGTCGGCCGTGACGCCGCCGCCGGGGGTCTGCAGACGGATCTTGCCGGCGGGGCGGGTGATGACCTCCACCGGGGTTTGCTCGTAGACGGCGACGCCGGCCTGCAGCGCCAGTCGCTTGAGCTCGCGCACGTGCTTGCACGGGTTCAGGATGCCCGTCTCGCGCTCGTAGATGGCGCCGAGGTAACGATCGGTGCGGAACTCGCCCCGCAGCTGCTCCCGGGTCCACCAGGAGACGTCGTCGTCGATGCCGAGCTCGCGCATCAGGTGGTGTGTCTTCTCCAGGCGCTGGATCTGCGCCGGGCCGTAGCTGACGCGGAACATGCCCGTGTGGCGGTAGTCCGAGTCGAGGCCGTTCTCCTCGATCAGTCGCTTGACCCAGGCCACGGCGCGCTGCGCGTAGCGGTGCGCCTCGATCGTGCGCTGCACGCCCCAGCGGAGCTTGGTGACCTCGGGCTCGAGGCCGAACAGCTTCATGTTGAAGCCGCCGTTGCGGCCGCTGGCGCCGTAGCCGACGACGGCCCCCTCGAGCACCGCCACCGACGCGCCGGGGTTGTCGCGCTTGAACTCGAGCGCCGTGCTCAGCCCGGTGAAGCCGCCGCCGATGACGGCAACGTCGGCGACGATCTCACCCGCCAGCGGCGGGTTGGGCTCGTAGCTACCGTAGCTCCGCGCCCAGAAGGAGGTTTCCTCGTACAGCGACCGTGAACCCATCGCCATGGCTACTCCTCTCCATAAGGGAGTGTTTATTCCCCTTTGTCTGGACTGTCAACCGGGAACCTAGTAGAGTGACGTCATGGCTGCCGCCCGCGCCACTGCGCTCGCCCCTGCCCGCGTCGCCGAGAACCTGGCGCCGCGCCGGCAACCGGTGCAGCAACGGGCGCGCAAGACGCTGGGGCTTCTCCTCGACACGGCGGCGGCGCTGCTCGAGGAGGTCGGCGTCGACGGCTTCAACACCAATCTCCTCGCCGAGCGTGCCGCGGTGCGCGTGCGCACCGTGTACCGCTATTTTCCCAACAAGCTGGCGGTGATCACCGCGCTGGCGGAGCGGCTGGCGGAGGAATGGGGCAGCTGGTTCGACGGCTTCGCGGCGCTCGCCGATCCACGCAGCGACTGGCGCGCGCTGTGGATCGCTTACGTCGACGCCTTTGTCGGCGGCATTCGCCGGGTACCCGGCGGCCTCGCCATCCGCCGCGCGATGCGCGCGCTTCCCGAGCTGCAGGCCATCGATCGCCGGGACAACGAACGCCTGGCGCGCCAGCTCGCCGCGGCGCTCGCGCGCCGGAGCAGCGGCGTGCCGCGCCACCGGCTCACGGTCATCGCGCGTGTCCTGGTGGAGACGGCGGTAACCGTGCTCGATCTCGCCCTGTTCGGCCCGCCGGCGCGCGCGAGAGAGCTGGTCGACGAGCTCAAGTGCCTGCAGATTGCCTACATCGAAACGTCCGTCGAGCGAGCGCCACGGCTCGCGGCGGGCGCGCCGAGCGGATTCAGTCATTCCAAGCGAAAAAGGAGCCCACGATGAGCGACAACCTGGTGAACCTGCGCGACATTCAATTCGTTCTCTACGAGATGCTCGGCGTCGAGGCGCTGACCAAGTACGACTACTTCGCCGAGCACTCCCGGGAGACGTTCGACACCGTGCTCGACGCCGCCTACCGGCTGGCGCGCGAGGTGTGCTGGCCGGCGTACGTCGAGATGGACCGCATTGGTGCGACCTACGACGCGAAGACCAAGACGACGCGCGTGCCCGAGGCCATGCACCGGGTCTGGCAGGCGTACAAGGAGGGCGGCTGGCACGGCGCGACGGCCGCGTTCGATCTCGGCGGCCAGCAGCTTCCGGGAGTCGTCAACGCGGCGACGTCGTTGATGTTCAACGCGGCGAACACGGCGGCGAACATGTACGTCGGCGGCGCCGTCGGCGGCGCCGGCCTGATCCAGTCCTTCGGCAGCGAGGAGCTCAAGCAGACCTACCTGGAGAAGCTCTACGGCGGTGAGTGGGGGGCAACGATGTGCCTCACCGAGCCGCAAGCGGGCAGCTCGCTGAGCGACGTCAAGACCACCGCGGTCCCGGCCAAGGGCGGCGACTACTATCTGCTGACGGGAACCAAGTGCTTCATCTCGAGCGGCGACCACGACCTCACCGAGAACATCGTCCACCCGGTGCTCGCCCGGCTTCCCGACGCCCCGCCCGGGGTGAAGGGGATCAGCCTGTTCATCGTTCCCAAGTACCGCGTCAACGCCGACGGCTCGGTCGGCGAGTTCAACGACGTGGTCACCGCCGGCATCGAGCACAAGCTCGGGCTGAAAGGCAACGCCACGGCCACCCTCAGCTTCGGCGACGCCGGCGACTGTCGTGGCTGGCTGCTGGGCGAGCCGAATCGCGGCCTGGCGTACATGTTCCAGCTGATGAACCACGCCCGCATCTCCACCGGGCTGCAGGCGACCAGTCTGGCCGCGAACGCCTACCAGCACGCGTTGCAGTACGCGCGCGAGCGCCTGCAGGGCCGGATCATCAGCGAGAAGAATCCGCTCACGCCGCAGGTCCCCATCATCAAACACGCCGACGTGCGCCGCATGCTGCTGGCGCAGAAGGCCATCACCGAGGGCATGTTCGCCCTCCTCGCCTACGCCGCGCTCCTCGGCGACAAGGAGCAGTGCGGTGCCGAAGGCGAGAAGATGGCGGCCAGAGACATCCTCGACGTGCTGACTCCTGTCTGCAAGGCCTACGGCTCGGAAGCGTCGTACGACTCGATCGTGCTCGCCATCCAGTGCTACGGCGGCTACGGCTTCATCGAGGAGTTCCCGCTCGCCCAGATGCTGCGCGACTGCAAGGTCTTCCCCATTTACGAGGGGACCAACGGCATCCAGGCCATGGATCTGCTCGGCCGCAAGGTGGTGATGAAGAACGGCGAGCCGTTCCGCGCGGTGCTGGCCGAGATTTCCAGGACGGTCGACGGCGCCTCGGGCGTCCCGGCCCTGAAGGAGATGGCCGACAAGGTCGGCGCGGCGATGAACGAGGTGGGCGAGACGACCATGCAGCTCGGCGGGATGGCGATGGCCGGCGACATCGAAGGGTACATGAGCGGTGCGGTGGGCTATCTGCAGATGTTCTCGCGGCTGGTCCTGTCGTGGCTCTTCCTGTGGCAGGCGACGGTCGCCCAGAAGGCGCTGGACGCCGGCGCCGGCCCCGCGGACCAGAGCTACTACCAGGGCAAGCTCGCCACCGCGCACTTCTACCTGAACAATGAGCTGCCGCACCTGCACGCGACCGCCGCGATTCTGAAGAGCGGCGAGCGGACGGCCCTCGACTTCAACGAGGAGTGGTTCTAGGGCCGCTCGACTGGAAAGGAACTCGAACGACGCCCCGTGGCGGGGATCCTCGCCGCGGGGCGGCCGCGTTCGCGCTGCGTCCGGCGCCTTTGCTACAGTCGCGGGCTCGTGGAGGAGACCATGACGCTCGATTCGACGACTTTCTCGCCCGCGGCCGTGGACGCGGAGACGGCCGCGCTGAACGACAGCATCGAGAAGCTGCTGGCGACGCAGCCGCCGATCAACACGGTGGCGCCGCAGGTGCTGCGCGAAGCCCGCGAGTCCGGCACCAGCGTGTTCGGTCCGATCGTCCGCGTCGACTGGGCGACCGAGCGGCGAATTCCCGGACCCGCGGGCGAGATCACGATCCGCCAGTTCGTTCCGGAAACGGTGCAGGGTGTGTGCCTGCACATCCACGGCGGCGGCTTCGTCATCGGCCGGGCGCATCACCAGGACGTGCCCTTGTCGATGCTCGCGACTCAAGCGCAGGTCGCCGTCCTCAGCGTCGACTACCGGCTGGCGCCGGAGGACCCCCATCCCGCCGGCCCGGATGACTGCGAGGCCGCCGCGGTCTGGCTGGCCGCCCATGCCAAAAGTGAGTTTGGCACCGACCGGCTGCTGATCGGCGGCGAGTCGGCGGGCGCCAATCTCGCCGCCGTGACGTTGCTGCGCCTGCGCGAGCGCCACCGCTTCACCGGCTTCTCCGGCGCCCTGCTGACGTTCGGGGTGTACGACATCGCGATGACGCCGAGCGCACGGCGCTGGGGCGAGCGCAACCTGATTCTCAATACGCCGATCATGCAGTGGTTCAGCGACCAGTACGTCCCCGCCGAGCGGCGCCGGGACCCGGACGTCTCGCCGCTGTACGCCGATCTGTCGGACATGCCGCCCGCGCTGTTCACCGTCGGCACGCTCGATCCGCTGCTCGACGACACGCTGTTCATGCACGCCCGCTGGCTGGCGGCCGGCAACCGCGCCGAGCTCCAAGTCTTCCCGGGTGGGCTGCACGGCTTCATCGCCTTTCCGCTCGAGATCGCCCGCCGCGCCAACGAGCGGCTGGTGGACTTCGTCCGCCGCGCCTGACGCGACCCGCTCGATCAAGGGCTGGGAGCTACGACGATCCGTGATCCGTCCAGGGCCATCGGCGCGGGAGCCTCCCCGGGCCGATGGCGGATGAAGAAGAAGTCGGTGTTGCGGTCGAGCTCGGCGCGAATCTCTTCGCGGCTGCGTCGCGGAATCCCGTGCGATCGGTCGCGCACCATGTCGCGGTAGTAGCTGGTGTACAAGTACGTGGCCCACCCCCACGGGACATCGCCGGTCGCTGTGCGTTGCGACAGAACGACGAGGAAATCGTAGAGTTCCGGAACGAGCGGCGGCGGTGGCGGTGCGAGCAGAAGCGTTCGGTGCATCGCCAGGACCACCTGTTGGGGCGAGGCCTCGCCGAAGGGAGGCGTCGGCTGCGGGTGGCTGCAGGACGTGACGGCGATCAGAAGAGCAACGGTGGTCGCAATCAACGTTGGCCGACACGCCACGAGCGCCATGACCGAACTTGTATCACCGTTCCAGTGATGAAATGCAAGCGCCATAGTTGCGGCGCAGAGCACTGACGCAATGGCACCCTGGCCGCTGTCCATCACCATGGACAAGCGACCCAAGGATGTCTACGCCGGTGGACGGTCGGCCATTTGTCAGATCCCATAGACGCGCGCGTTGCTACCTCCCGCGCCTGGCACCAGCCGTGCAGATGGGCCTGCTCGTCGATTGCAGACTGAAACTCCAAGTGACTCGCGGGGGAAGCCCTGAGCGGGGAACATTGGGGGCAACATGGCTCTGGAATTCACCGGAGCGGCAGCGCCGCTCACGGGGAGTGGCCTCACACGGGCGACGCAACGTCTGCAGGTGGGCGGCGCCGAAGTCCGGGCGGTCCTGAAAGTCGAGACGAGCGGTTGTGGGTTCCTTTCGGATCGGCGGCCGCAGATTCTGTTCGAACGACACATTTTCCGTCGGAAAATACAAGGACGTGCCGCGGATAAGGTGAGCCCCGATACCACCCCGGCGGCGAAGACCGGCGCTGTCAGTGGAACGGTGCGCCGCGGCGGCGCGGCGGTCGCGAATGCAAGCCTGGCGGTGGTTGGACAACCCACCCTGAAGTGCCAGGCTGATGGCAATGGCGCGTATGTCATCAACAGTGTCCCGGTCGGGGAGCGAGCCATTGAGGCGTCCGACCCAGCTGGAGCAAAGTTGACGAGGGTTGCCGTCGAAGCTGGCAAGGCGACCACGTGCCAGATCGATCTGTAGTTGGCCCAAATCGTATGCGGCAGGTCCCACGGGGAAAAGTCCGGGTGTGGCCTATCCAGGTCCAAATGAACAGCGATCGTGAGAGGACACAATGCCGAACATGAACCTCCTCGTCCCCGGCACCGGCGGCATCACGCTGATGAACCAGCGCGGCGAGGATCTCGGCTACCCGGTGAAAATGGCCCTCGGCGTCCTCAGCGAGGGATTGCTCGGGCTCAGCGCCGAAGAGCTCGTCACCTTGCTGAGCATGGACCATCGGCCGGGCCAGCTCGCTCCGGCGAAGACGTCGCTCGAGCCCGGGATCTCGATACGTCCGGGTCATGCGCTGGAGGTGGCGTACAATCAGGTGCCGGCGTCCTTCAATCGCTTCCTGTACGACTGGCGCGCCGACATTCGCTACAGCGCCGGACAGCTCCTCGACTTCCTGCGCGAGCGACGGCCCCCCGGCGGCCGTTGGAACCTCGTCGGCCACTCACAGGGTGGACTCCTGATCGTCGTTGCCAGCAAGCTGCTGGCGGATCGCGCCGCCTTCGCCGAGCTCGTGGCGTCGGTGGTGCTCGTCGGTGCGCCGCTCGCGGGGACGGTCAACGCCGCGCACGCGCTGATCGAAGGCGACCAGTTCGGCTCCGGCGCCAAACCGGAGCTGCAAACGATCATGCGAACCTGGCCGTCGCTCTATCAGATGATGCCGGCGTGGCCCGCGGTCATGGACAAGGCAGGCAAGCCTGCCCCGCGTGAGCGACAGCTCGTGGTGCCGTCGGCCTGGGACGGCTTCGACGGCGTCTCCGGCGACTTGCTGCAGCGCGCACGCGAGCTGCAATTGCTGTTGCGCGATCCGCTCGGCTGGATGGACGGCGACATCGACGTGCGCATCCTGATGGCCCGCAACCGCCGCACGGACGCCGATCTCCGGCGGTCCAAGAAGCGCCTGACGAGCATCTCGTTGACCCGACGGCTGGGTGACACGCTGGTTCCGCACGACCGGACACTGAGCTGGGTGGGGGACGTCGTCCGGCAGTTCGTGTTGACATTGGAGGCGTCGTGCAACGAGCACAGCATGCTGCTCGACGATCCTGGCGTCATAGGTCGCGTCAAGGAGGTGCTTAGGCCATGAAAGAAGCGTGCGCGTCCTCGCGGCGACTGGCCTCGCTCGCGGCGTTAGTCGTGTCGTTGGCAGTATCCACCCCGACGTGGGCCGTGAACACGCCGAAGCCGGTCAACCCACAACGTTACCAGCGCGTGCTGCTGATCGGAAACCTGGCATTCGTCAATGATGCGCGGCCCTCGGTAGCGGGCGGTGCTCTCTACCAGTTTTCTCTGCTGCGGTCGGCGGTCAGGCACGGCCCCGAGTGTGGCGGTTTGGGCTGCGAGGCGCTGCCGCATCTCTACGGACATCTGTCAGCAAGTGGCGGGGCGTCGTTCGACGAGCTCGACTACGCGGCCTTCGTTCAGGCCGGATTGGTCTATCGTCTCGATTCGACCCTGTTCACCGCGGCCGGAGTCGTGGCGCAGGGCGCCATGCCGTGGCGCGGACTCGGGCCGGTCGCACGCGTGGAGATCATGCACAACGTCGGTCTCGAGTTTGGCTGGCTCTTCTTCGATCACCCACATCACGACAATGGGATCTTCGTGTCCGTCGACTGCCTCTACACCCTCTTCGACGATTTGGGCCTGCAGAGGTAAGTCCGCGCCACCGGCTCCGTATAGCCCTCTACTTGTAAAGGTTGCTCGATCCCGCCCTCACCACGTATCCACGCACGCCCGCTTCTTGTGCGTGCGCGGCGCCGGCGGGGGTGCGGAGCGCAGCAGGCTCATCAGCCAGGAGCGCGACTCGGCCGGGTCGATGACGTCGTCGATCTCGAAGTGCGTCGCCATGTTCAGGCCCTTGCCGTGCTCGTAGGCGCGGGCAACCATAAACTCGAACATCTTCTTGCGCTCGGCCGGGTCCTCGATCGCCGCCAGCTCCTTTCGAAAACCGAGCTTCACCGCGCCTTCGAGACCCATGCCGCCGAACTCGCCGGTGGGCCAGGCCACCGTGAACAGCGGCGCCTTGAAGCTGCCGCCGGCCATCGCCTGCGCGCCCAGGC
>CAZYMF010000091.1:0-18285 GCA_964648215.1 uncultured Binatia bacterium (SeqCode)
ATCCCGACTGGTTCGGCATCTGCATCGCCACCACCGACGGCAAGATCTACGAGGTGGGCGACACGCGGCAGGGCTTCACCATCCAGTCGATCTCCAAGCCGTTCGTCTACGGGCTGGCTCTCGAGGACGTCGGCCGCGACGCGGTGCTGGCAAAGATCGGCGTCGAGCCGACCGGCGACGCGTTCAACTCGATCAGTCTCGCTCCGCAAACCGGACGTCCGCTGAACCCGATGATCAACGCCGGGGCGATTGCCGCCGCCTCGCTGGTGGCCGGACACTCGGCCGAGGACCGCTTCCACCGCGTTCTCTCGGTGTTCTCGCTCTATGCCGGCCGCGCGCTGGAGCTCGATACGGCCGTGTTCGAGTCGGAGAGCGACACCGGTCACCGCAATCGCGCCATCGGCCACATGCTGCGCAACTTCGACATCGTGACCGGACCGCCGGAGGTGTCCCTCGACCTCTACTTCCGCCAGTGCTCCATCTCGGTCGACTGCCGCGACCTGAGCCTGATGGCGGCCACCCTGGCCAACGGCGGGGTGAATCCGCTGACGGGGGAGCGCGCCGTGCGCCACGAGCTGGTCGAGAGCGTGCTGAGCGTGATGACGACCTGCGGGATGTACGACTACGCGGGCGAATGGGTGTACTGGGTGGGGCTGCCGGCCAAGAGCGGCGTGGCGGGGGGAGTGCTCGCGGTGCTGCCCGGCCAGCTCGGCATCGGCGTGTTCTCACCACCCCTCGACGCGCGCGGCAACAGCGTGCGCGGGGTCGCGGTGTGCAAGGAGCTGTCGCGCGAGTTCAACCTCCATTGCCTGCGCGTGCCCCGCTCGGCACGCTCGGCCGTGCGTGCCGAGTACAGCCTGACGGCGGTGAGCTCCAAGCGCCGGCGCACGGAGCGGGAGCGCGGGCTCCTCGACACCCTCGGCGAACAAGTGCGCATCTACGATCTGCAGGGCGACCTCGTCTTCGCCGTGATCGAGGCCGTGGTGCGCAGGATCGTCGACGCGAGCTCCCAGCTGCACTGCGCCATCCTCGACCTGCAACGGGTCACCGACATCGACGACTCGGCGGTGACGATTCTCGCCGAGCTCGTGCTCGGCTTCGGCGCCATTCTCTTCGTCGACGCGGGAAATCACCCGCGCTTTCTGCGCCGGCTCGAGGAGCGCCTGGCCGCGGCACAGCACCACGAGCGGTTGCGCGTCTTTCGCGATCGCGACGCGGCGCTCGAGTGGTGCGAGAACCAGCTCCTGGCGCGGGCCGAGCTCGAGCCGCGGCCGACCGATCCGATTGCGCTCGCCGACCACGGCCTTTGCCGCGGCCTTTCGCCGGAGTCGGTGGCGGCGCTGGAATCGATGCTGACGCGCGAGACCTTTGCCGCGGGCGAGCTGATCATCCGCCGCGGCGAGGCGGCGGACCGGATGTATCTTCTGGTCGGCGGCGAGGTGAGCGTGATCGTGCCGCTCCCGGCCGGACGCCTGATGCGCCTGTCCACTCTGTCCCCCGGCATGGCGTTCGGCGAGCTCGCGGTGATCGACCGCGGCCGCCGCACGGCCGACGTGCGCGCCGACGGCAGGGTGGAGTGCTACGCTCTGTCGACCGAGGTCTTCGATCGCCTCGCCGAAACCCACCCCGCGATCAAGATGCAGCTCCTGCAAAACCTCCTGCGCAACGTCTCGCAGATGCTGACGCGGCTGAATCACGAGGTGACGACGCTGGTGATGTGAGACGAGGCGGACCCGGCGACACCGACGGCGCCGGTCACGGCGAGCGCGGCAGTCTCTTCCCCCTCGTCGCCTTACTGCGCCGGACCCGGTGGGGGCGGCGGTGGCTCGCCCGGGGGTGGCAGCGGAATGTCGGCCGACGGGTTGCTCCGCGGCGGCGCCTCGGGGGGTTGCCTGCTGGGCGGCGGGGGGTGCTCCTGCTGCCGCTGGAAGCCTGCGGGCATCGGGATCTGGTTGCCCCGGGCGTACATGCACTGCATGTACGCGATGTCGTAGCGGCGTTGCACCGTCCACTCCGCGCTGGCCCCGCGATCGGAGCCGGCGGCGGTGCCGCCGAGGAGCCCGACCCCCGAGCCCACGGCGGCGCCGGTGGCCGGATCTCCGTACGCGGCACCCACCGCGGCACCGGTAGCCGCGCCGACGACCGTTCCGACGGCGGCTCCTTTGACCGTCGCCTCGGTCGCCGCCTGATTGGTCGTCGTCCCCGTCTGCTGCAGCGCCCAGCTACGGCAGACGGCGTCGTCAGCTCTGAACTGGTCGAAATCCTTCCCGGAGCCGGGCAGTACCAGCACGCTCGGCCCCGTCGGTATCGTCACGCATCCCGCCAGCAGCAGCCCGGCTGCAAGCAGCAAGAGATCGGCTCGTCGCATGATCGTCCTCCGTGGCTTCTCTACTCGGGACGCGGCGGGACCTTGATCCAGGCCTCGGCGCACCTCTGGACCGTGGGGTAGTACGCCTTGGCGCTGGCGCAGTAGTACCAATAGGTTTGCGCCGGCGGTGGCGCCTCGCGCTGAATGTAGACGGAGGAGGGATCCTGCAGCGGGGATGGGTAGGAGGAGTACGGCGCCGCCGGATAGTAGTACGGGTAGCGCCAGTACGGATAGGCGTACCAGTACGGGTATGGATAGACCCAAGGCGTTCCGAGATAGACACCGCCGTACCAACCATGGCCGCGCCGGCCGGAATATCCATGCCAGCCGCGGTAGCCGGAGTAGCCGTGCCCGCCGTAGTAGTGACCGTGCCTGCCAGAGTACCCGTGCCCGCCGGAGTACCCGTGCGAGGCCCCGCCGTGCCCGCCGTGCTTCTGCGCCTGGCTCGCAACCGGCGCCAGCGCGGCCAGGAGGAAGGCGAATGCCAGCGAAATGGCCAACTTTCTCATGGTTGCACCCTCACGGAAGGCGGGTAGGAGCAAAACCGGCTGGGTCCATCTTCCACAGTCTCGCTGAGGCTGTTAACGGAGACCGGAGTTGAAAGTTGCGGTCTTGTGCCGCATCTCGGGAGCCCGAGGCGGATTTCGGGCCTTGCGCGCCTGGGAGAAGACGTTGAAACTGGCGGCACGGAGCGGAACGATGGCGATCTCACCCCTGGCCGGGAAGCCGGCGACAAGAGAGATGTTGGTGGATGTGGCCAGGCTGGAGCGGGACTACTACGACCGCCAGCCTGACGTCACGGACCCCAACCAGGCGGTGAGCTTCGGCACCAGCGGGCACCGGGGCTCACCGCAGCAGGGCTCCTTCACCGAGGCGCACATCCTGGCCATCAGCCAGGCCATCTGTGACTACCGGCGCGGCCAGGGCACCGACGGGCCGCTCTACATGGGCAAGGACACTCACGCGCTCTCCGGTCCGGCGCAGAGCACGGCCCTCGAGGTGCTGGCGGCCAACGAGGTGGAGACCGTGATCCAGAGTGGGGACGGGGTGACACCGACACCGGCCATCTCGCGCGCCATCCTCGTCTACAACCGGGGTCGCCGGGACCATCTTGCCGACGGCATCGTCGTCACGCCGTCGCATAATCCGCCCGAAGATGGCGGCTTCAAGTACAACCCTGCGAACGGTGGCCCCGCCGATACGGCCGCGACGCAGTGGATCGAGCGGCGCGCCAACGAGCTGCTGCGTGCCGGCAACGCCGGCGTGAAGCGGCTGCCGCTCGCCGCCGCCCTGCAGGCACCGGTCACGCACCAGGAAGACTTCATCCTGCCCTACGTCAACGACCTGCGTCACGTCGTCGACATGGACGTCATCCGCGAGGCCGGCCTGCATCTCGCCGTCGACCCGCTCGGTGGCGCCGCCGTGCACTACTGGGAGCCGATCAACGCCGTCTACAAGCTGGACATCGTCGTGGTGAACCCGGCGGTCGATCCGACCTTCTCCTTCATGAGCGTCGACCACGACGGCAAGATCCGCATGGACTGCTCCAGCCCGTACGCGATGGCCCGCATGGTGGGGCTCAAGGATCGCTACCGCCTGGCCTTTGCGAACGACCCGGATTCGGACCGGCACGGGATCGTTACCCCGGCGGCGGGGCTGATGAACCCCAATCACTACCTGGCCGTCGCCATCGGCTATCTGCTCACGCATCGCCGACAGTGGCCGGCGGACGCCGTGGTCGGCAAGACGCTGGTGAGCAGCAGCATGATCGACCGCGTGGTGAACAGCCTCGGCCGCCGGCTGTGCGAAGTGCCGGTCGGCTTCAAGTGGTTCACGCCGGGGCTCTTCGACGGCTCCTGCTGCTTCGGCGGCGAGGAGAGCGCCGGCGCGAGCTTTCTGCGGCGCGACGGCAGCGTCTGGACCACCGACAAGGACGGGCTGATCATGAACCTGCTCGCCGCCGAGATCACCGCGCGCAGCGGCAAGGACCCCGGCGAGCACTACGACGAGCTCACGGCGCGCTTCGGCACGCCCTACTACCGCCGCATCGATGCCGCGGCGACACCGGAGCAGAAGGCCAAGCTGCAGCAGCTGTCACCGGAAGCGGTCCGGGAGTCGAACCTGGCCGGCGAGCCGATCACCGCCAAGCTGACTCGCGCCCCCGGCAACGGCGCCGCCATCGGCGGCCTGAAGGTGGTGGCCGCCAACGGCTGGTTTGCCGCGCGGCCGTCGGGAACCGAGAACATCTACAAGGTGTACGCCGAGAGCTTCAAGGACCAGGCCCATCTGGACACCATCATCGGCGCGGCGCAGGCGATCGTGCGCAACGCCCTCGCCCGCGGCGACTGAGCCTGCGGCCCGGCGGCGGCCGACGCCTCCTCGGGCCACGGGCCCCGCAGCTCAAGCGCCGACGGTCTCGCCGAGCTCGCCGGCGATGCGCTCGCGGACCTCCGCCATCAACGTGTCCACCGGCTTGTCCCGGAACGTGTCGGCGGGGATCTCGTCCAGGATGCGCACCAGGATCCGGTGTCGTCCTTGTAGCACGAAGCCCCGTTTTGGCAGCGCGTTGGCGGTGCCGGAGACGACGATGGGCAGCAGCGGCGACTGCGTGCGCTGCGCCAGCGTGAAGGCGCCGTGCTTGAAGGCCTTGAGCCGACCGTCGACAGATCGCGTTCCTTCGGGAAACATCATCACCGAGTTGCCCTCGGCGATGGTGTGCTCGCAGGCGCGCATCATCCGCTCGATGCTCTCGCGGTCGCCGCGGCGCAGCTTGATGTAGCGGTTGAGAGACATGTTCCAGCCGATTGCGGGAACGCGAAAGTTCTCGACCTTGGATACCCACTTGAAGTGGCGGAAGAGCCGGAACAGCACCAGGATATCGAGCAGCGACTGGTGGTTGGCCACCATGACGTAGGCGCGTCCGGGGCGGATCTTCTCCCGGCCCTCGATGTGAACCCGCCAGGCCGGGTTGAGCCACGTATAGAGGGAGGCCCAGAAGCAGGTGAAGCGGTGCAGCACGACCAGTCGGCGATCGAACGGGGCGGTCACGGCCCAGAGGAGCACGGCGACGGGAAAGAGCAGGAGCGAGCTGACCACGATGAAGAGCCAGAAGACCAGCGATAGCGCGCGCCGCAGCATCGCGAGCCTTCTACACGCTCGCCCGGCTTCAGGCCAGAGGGCGGAAAGCGGTGGTCACATTTGCTCGCCGCGGCTCTCGAAGTCGGTGCGGCTGGCGTTGGCAGAGCCGTGCAGATCGCGGGCCTGCAGCTCGAAGTCGGCCGGGTTGCGGCAGTGGGACAGGGCTTCGGTGTAGCTGATGTGGCCGGCGCGGAACAGCGCCATCAGGGACTGATCGAAGGTCTGCATGCCATAGGTCGTCTGCCCCTGGGCGATGACCTCGGGGAGCTCGCGCGCGCGCTGCTTCTCGATGTACTCGCGCACGCGGGCGCTGCCCACCATGACCTCGACGGTCGGGATCAGACCGGTGCCGTCGGAGCGCGGCAGCAGCCGTTGGCTGATCACGCCCCGCAGCACGCTGGCGAGGACCAGGCGAATCTGCTCGCGCTGGTGCTCGGGGAAGGCCGCCACCGTCCGCTGCACCGTCTCGGGAGCATCCATCGTGTGCAAGGTGCTCAGCACCAGGTGCCCGGTCTCCGCGGCCATGATCGCGGTCTCGACCGTCTCCAGGTCGCGCATCTCCCCGACCATGATGACGTCGGGGTTCTGTCGCAGCGCGGCGCGCAGGGCGGCGGGGAAGTCGGAGACGTCCTCGCCGATCTCGCGCTGGCTGATGACCGAGCGTTTCTCCTGGTGCAGGTACTCGATAGGGTCCTCGATCGTGATCACGTGGCGCGCTTTGGTTTTGTTGAGGTGATCGACGATGGCGGCCAGGGTGGTGGTCTTGCCGCTACCGGTCGGCCCGGTGACCAGGATGAGCCCGCGACGCTCATTGGCCAGTCGCTCCACCACCGGGGGCAGGTTGAGCTCGTTGATGGTGCGGACCCGCGCCGGAATGATGCGCAGGACGACACCGATCTTCCCGCGTTGGCGGAACACGTTCACCCGGAAACGTCCCAGCCCGAGCTGGTCGAAGGCCAGGTCGGCCTGGCGCTCGGTGGCGAAGCGCAGGCGGTGCGCGTCGTCGGCGAGAATCCAGTCGGTGGCCTCGTGCAGCATCTCCGGTGTCAGCGCCGGGGCTCCCTCGCAGGGGACGAGATCTCCGCGCAGGCGGAACATCGGCGGCATCCCGTCCTTGAGCACGACGTCCGAGGCTTCGCGTTGGACTGCCAGTTCCAGGATCTGCGTCAGATTCATCTTCCCGTCTTCTCCTCCGCTCCGGCTCAGCTACTCAGATAACCGCCGTGGGCTCGGAATTCCAGAGGAATTCTCGTTCTTTTTCGCTTTGGCAGGTGTGTAGCCTTCCCGAGCGGCGGTGCAGTCGATAAGCTTGCACGATGCCCGTTCTCGACGACATCCGGCACCAGCGGATCGAGGCCAACGGCTTGCGCTTCCACGTCGCCACGGCCGGGGAGGGCGAGCGCCTGGCGCTGTGCCTGCACGGCTTTCCCGAGTGCTGGTTCTCCTGGCGCTACCAGCTGCCGCTGTTGGCCCGGCTCGGTTACCGTGCCTGGGCTCCGGATCTGCGGGGTTACGGCGACACGGAGCGGCCGTCGCGGCGGGAGGACTACGCGCTCGAGCGCCTGCTCGACGACGTGGCCGGTTTGATCGACGCGGCCGGAGCGCGTTCGACCGTGCTGCTGGCGCACGACTGGGGAGGGGTGATCGCCTGGTACTTCGCCATGCGGCGCGTGCGGCCGCTGGAGCGGCTGGTGATCATGAATCTGCCGCACCCGGCGCTCATGGAGCGGACGCTCCGCACCTGGCGCCAGCTCGCCCGCTCGTGGTACGTCCTGTTCTTTCAGCTGCCGCGCCTGCCCGAGGCGTTGCTGCGGGCGCGGGGCTGTCGCGCGATCGGTGATGCGTTTCGCAACATGGCGGTGGACAAGGACCGGTTTCCCGACGAAGTCCTGCAAGTCTATCGCAACAATGCCGCGCGGCCCGGTGCGCTCACGGCGATGCTCAACTACTATCGCGCCCTCGTTCGCGGCGGCGGCGCCGCCCGCCAGCGCGCCCTCGGCTATCCCGTGATCGAAACACCGACGCTGATGATCTGGGGCGAACGCGACTCCGCCCTCGGCAAGGAAACGACCTACGGCACCAAGGCGTTCGTGCGCGACTTCACGCTTCGCTACCTGCCCGACGTTTCGCACTGGGTGCAGCAGGAGGCGCCCGAGGTGGTCAACGGCATGCTGGAGGCCTGGCTGCGCGGGCAGCCCGTGCCGCAGGCCACGATGTCCGATGAAGCGCCGGGCCAGGCGTACCGGGGGTGAAGGAAGGCAACGGGCGCGACGTTGCGCGAGCAGGACGAGCCGCCACGGAGCCTTGAGGAAGCCGTGCCGTGAGGAGGGATATCCCAGTGGAGCAGAACGATCGCAAGAGTGATTCCGTGCCCGACGCGGCCTCGCCGAGTGACGATGCCGTGTGGGAGGAAAGGCGGCGCCTGGCGGCGGCCATGCGTCTGGTGATCGAGAGGCTGGTGACGACGGAGGCGCCGCTGGACGAGCTGCGGCTCGCCGCCGACCGTCTGGAAGGCTACGCCGAACGCCTCGAGAAGCTCCCGCGCCAGTTCGTTACCTGGGGCCACCCCGAGGCGTCGACGGCGGGAACCGTGGGCGGCTTTTTCGACCTGAGCCCGCTGATGGGGCGGGCGAATCCCCTCGCCCCACCCATTCATCTTCGTGTCGAGGGCGACGTGGTCCGCGGCACGGTCGGCTTCGGCTGGGCGTACCAGGGGCCGCCCGGCCATCTGCACGGCGGCTTCGTGGCCGCCATGTTCGACGAGGCCCTCGGCCTGGCCCAGTCGATGACGGGCAACCCCGGCATGACCGGGACACTCACCGTGCGCTACCGCCGGCCGACGCCGCTCAACACCGAGCTGAGGATCGAGGCCATGGTCAAGCGTATCGAGGGGCGCAAGATCTTCACCGAGGCGCGCCTCTATGCCGGGGACACACTCACGGCGGAGGCCGAGGCGATCTTCATCTCGATCGACATCACGTCGCTGCAGAAGCTGGTTCGGGTGCGGCGCGACCGCTGAGGCCGCCCTACTCCTTGTCGCGGGGGCGGGCCCGTGGCACAGTCTGCTCATGGGGTTGCAGCCGAGCCGGCGTGAGGCAGGAGGGTCCGCTGGCGCCGAGATCCTGCTCGCCAGCCCGCGCGGCTTCTGCGCCGGGGTCGCCTACGCCGTGGAGATCGTCGACCTGGTTCTCGAACGTTACGGGCCGCCGGTCTACGTCCGCCACGAGATCGTTCACAACCGCCACGTCGTCGACGGCCTGCGCCGGCGCGGGGCGCGTTTCGTCGAAGATCTGGCCGACGTGCCGGCGGAGAGCGTATTGATCTTCAGCGCCCACGGCGTGTCGCCGGGTGTGCGGCAGGCGGCGAGCGAACGGCGGCTGCGCGTCATCGACGCCACCTGCCCGCTGGTCACCAAGGTGCACGTCGAGGTGCTGCGCTATGCGCGCGAAGGCTTCGAGATCCTGCTCATCGGTCATCGTGGCCACGTCGAGGTGGAAGGCACCCTCGGGCACGCCCCGGAGCGGACGCACCTGATCGAGTCGACCGCGGCCGCCGCCGCGGTGCGGGTGCGCGACCCCGAGCGGGTCGCGGTGGTGACACAGACCACGCTCTCGGTCGACGACACGCGGGAGATCATCGAGGCCATTCGCCGCCGCTTTCCGAACGTGCGCGCGCCGCGCCGGGACGACATCTGCTATGCCACGCAGAACCGCCAGACGGCGGTGAAGGAGCTGGCGCGCCAAGCCGACCTGGTGTTGGTCATCGGGTCGCCGGCCTCCAGCAACGCCAATCGACTGGTCGAGGTGGCGCGCGGCCAGGGGACGGCGACGCACCTGATCGAGGAAGCGAGCGCCGTCGACCCGGCCTGGTTGCACGAGGTGCGCGCCGTCGGCCTCACCGCCGGTGCCTCCACTCCGGAGCTGCTGGTGACGCAGACGGTGGAGCGGCTGCGGCAGTTGGGCTGCGGTGGTGTTCGCGACGTGGTGACCGCCGCAGAGAGTGTTTCCTTCCCGTTGCCCCGCGAGCTGCGCGAGGCCGCGGCGGGCTCTCCCGCGACGGAATGAGCCGGCGCCCGGTGGGGGCGGCAGCGGCCCTCCTCGCGCGCACGTTCGTCGGCTTTCGGTTGCTGGCGGCCCGGCACTGTGGAATTTTGCGCGAATGCTTTCGTGCCGGACTCTGGGACGGACGGGGTTGACGGTCTCTCGGCTGGGGCTGGGGCTCGCCGCCCTGGGGCGTCCCGGCTACATGACGATCGGCCACGCGGCGGATCTGGCGCGCGAGTACTCGGTGGCGGCAATGGAGGGGCGAGCGCACGCGGTGTTGGACGAGGCCTGGGCCGCGGGGGTGAGATACGTCGATGCGGCGCGCTCGTACGGCCGCGCCGAGGAGTTTCTCGCCCATTGGCTGAAGGCGCGCGGCCTGGCCCCGGGCGCGATCACGGTCGGCTCGAAGTGGGGCTACACCTATACGGCGGACTGGCGGGTGGACGTGGCGCAGCACGAGGTGAAGGAGCACACGCTCGCGGTTCTGTCGCGCCAGATCGGGGAGAGCCGCGAGCTGCTCGGCGAGCATCTGCACCTCTACCACATTCACTCGGCGACGCTGGAGAGCGGGGTTCTCGACAACCGTCCGGTTCTGGAGAAGCTCGCCGAGCTGCGCCACGGCGGGTTGGCCGTCGGGTTGACGCTGACCGGGCCGCGGCAGGCCGATACGCTGCGGCGCGCCCTCGAGGTCGAGGTGGCCGGCGAGCGCGTCTTCGACTGCGCCCAGGCGACCTGGAACGTGCTCGAAACCTCGGCGGGCCCGGCGTTGCAGCTCGCTCACGATGCCGGGCTCGGGATCATCGTCAAGGAGCCCCTGGCCAACGGTCGCCTCACGGAGCGGAACCGGGAAGCGGATTTCGCCGCCCGGCGCTCGGTCCTGGCTTCGTTGAGCCGGCGGCTGGAGACCACGCCGGACGCGCTGGCGCTGGCCTTCGTCCTGGCGCAGCCGTGGGCGGACGTCGTTCTCAGTGGCGCAGCCACCGGCTCGCAGTTGCGCTCCAACCTGGCCGCGTCGACGCTGACGTTGGACGATCGGTCCCGGGAGCAGCTGCAAGCGCTGCAGGAAGCTCCCGCCCAGTACTGGGCGACCCGCAGCCGCTTGCCGTGGAACTAGGGAAGCGGCGAAACCTCTACGCTCGACCCGCTCCGGAGCCTTGCCATTCTTGACTCCTCGGGCGACGGCGGGCTATAGCTGCCGCCAACTTTTGCGGAGATCTCGGCAGCTCTCTCTGCGGTGAATCCCATGCCGACCGGGTGGCGATACTGGCGTACGGAGGATGAAAAGACGTCTTGAAGGGCTGCTCCAGCAAGCACTGACTCGAGCCGTGAAGGGGGGAGCGCTGAAGTCCGAAGGCCTCCCCCCTTTGCTTTTGGAGGTTCCCAAGAACCCCGATTTCGGGGATCTCGCCTCGACCGTGGCGCTGGGGATGGCGCGGGCCGAGCGGCGTTCGCCGCGCCAGATCGCGGAGGTCGTCCGCGACCACATCGAGGATCGCGAGGGGATCTTGGCTGCGGTGACGATCGAGGGGCCCGGCTACCTGAACTTCCGCTTTTCCCCCAGCTTCTGGGCCGAGTCGCTGGCGGTGATCGGGGAGGGCCCGGAGCCGATACGCTTTGCCGACGTCGGCCGCGGCGCGCGTGTTCAGGTCGAGTTCGTCAGCGCCAATCCGACCGGTCCCCTGACCATCGGTCACGGGCGCAACGCGGTCCTCGGCGATGCCGTGGCCCGTCTGCTCGAGGCCACCGGGCACCGGGTCGCGCGCGAGTATTACTTCAACAACGCCGGCCGCCAGATGACGATCCTCGGAGAGTCGGTGAAGGCGCGCTACCGGGAGCTGCTCGGTGACGACATCACCTTTCCGGAAGAGGGCTACCGGGGCGAGTACATCACCGAGATCGCTCGTACCCTGGTGGCCGAGCGCGGGGACAGCCTGCGTGGCGAGCCGGCCACCGGCCCCTTCAAGGAGGCCGCCGAGCGCGTCATCATGGGAGACATCGAAGCGACCCTGAAGCGGATCGACATCCACTTCGACGTCTACTTCAACGAGGACTCGCTCTACGCCGGCGGGCAGATCGCCGAGGTGCTCGAAGCCCTGCGCCGGCGTGGCCTGGCCTTCGATCGCGAGGGGGCGGTCTGGCTGCACGGCGAGCCGCTGGGGTTGGACAAGGACCGCGTCTTGGTGAAGTCGAGCGGCGAGCCCGCCTACCGTCTCCCGGACATCGCCTATCATCAGGAGAAGCTGCGGCGCGGGTTCGATCTGATCATCGACATCCTCGGGGCCGACCACATCGCCGAGCACGAGGAGGTCAAGGCCGCGATCCGGGCTCTGGGGCTGGAGGCCGACCGGATCAAGGCGATCATCTATCAGTTCGTCACCCTGACGCGCGGCGGCGAGCAGGTGAAGATGTCGACGCGCCGGGCCGAGTACGTCACGGTGGACGAGCTGCTCGACGAGGTGGGCAGCGACGTCGTGCGCTTCTTCTTTCTCACCCGCCGCGCCGACAGCCATCTCGAGTTCGATCTCGATCTGGCCAAGAAGCAGTCGGCGGACAACCCGGTCTTCTACGTCCAGTACGCGCACGCTCGCATCTGCAGCCTCGCGGCCGAGGCGGCCAAGCAGGGGCTGCCGCGGGCCGCGGCGGCGTCCTCGCACCTGGAGACCCTGACCGCGCCGGAGGAAGTGGCGGTGGTCAAGCTCCTGGCGCGCTTCACGGACACGGTGGAAGATGCGGCGCGTGCTCTCGAGCCCCACCGGGTGGTATTCTACCTGATCGACTTGGCAAGCGAGTTCCATCGCTTCTATAACCATCATCGGGTGTTGACCGAAGACCGGGAGCGCAGCGCCGCCCGCTTGTACCTGGCCCATGCCGCGGCGAACGTGATCCGTGGCGGGCTCGGATTGCTCGGCGTCCGCGCTCCGGAGAAGATGTGAGGGCTATGGCGCGACGTGACGGTTCGGCGGGTCTGAGCATCGGGGCGGTCCTGACGTTGACGTTGGGATTCGTGGTCGCCTCGCTCCTCATCTTCATCTTCGGTATCTGGGTCGGGAAGGACATGGTCGAGCGTCGCCTGGCCCAGGAAGAGCGGGTGGTGCGCAAGCACGTCGACGTGGCGCAGGTCGCGATTCCCGAGAACGGCGAGTCGGCGGGCGCCGCGCCGGGGCCGGCCTCGGCACCGCCGCTGCCGACCGCGGTGGCGGCGGCCACGGCGACGACGGTACGGATCGCCGCCACCCCAACCCATACCCGGGTGGTGGCGGCGCACACGCCGACGCGGCACGCGGAAGCTCGCCCGACCGCGACGCAGGCCAAGGCCCAACGACACCTGGACGAGTGGGCCGACGCCGGATGGACGGTCCAGGTCTACGCCACCACCGATCCCAAGCAGGCCACCTCGTTCGCGCGCCGCTTGCTGGCCAAGGGCTACGATGCCTACACCCTCCAGGCGCCGCTGCGGGGGCAGACCTGGTACCGGGTGCGCGTCGGGCGCTTTTCGAGCCGCGAGAAGGCGGAGCAGATGGAGCAGCGGCTGAAGCGGCTGGAAGGCATGGAGGCGGCCTACGTTACCGCCCAGTGAGGGCGCCACGGCGAGCCGCGCGTATCGCACGACCGTAGAGCCAGGGCGGACGCTTCGTTCGCGCCCTGCTAAGCTGACGAGGCATGCACTTCCCTGAATTCGACGAGTTCTGCGTCCTGGCGCGGCAGGGCAATCTGGTGCCGGTCTACCGCGAGATCCTGGCCGACCTGGAGACGCCGGTATCCGCCTTCTTGAAGATCGACGAGGGCGGCGACGCCTTCCTGCTGGAGAGCGTCGAGGGCGGGGAGAAGTGGGCACGGTACAGCTTCCTCGGCGTGGCGCCCGAGCTGGTGCTGTCGAGCAAGGGGGCGGTGGTCACCGAGGCGCGCGCGGGGCTGCCGCCGGTGGTCCGCGAGGTCGGCGATCCGCTCGACGCCGTGCGGGAGCTGCTGCGGCGCTACCGGCCGGTTGCGGTGAAGGGCCTGCCGCGCTTTTCGGGGGGCCTGGTGGGCTATCTCGGCTACGACCTGGTTCGTTTCTTCGAGAAGCTGCCGGCGCGGGCGGGTGACGACCTGCACATGCCCGACCTCTACCTGATGCAGGCGGACACGCTGCTGATCTTCGACAACGTGGCGCAGCACATCAAGGTGGTGTCGCACGCTCTGGTGCCGCCGGACGCGAGCCCCGCCGATCTGCGCGTTGCCTACGACGGCGCCTGCGCCAAGGTCGATCGGCTGGTGACCCGCCTGCAGCGTCCCGTCGTGGCGCCGCACGGCGAGGGCGCCAGCGAGCCGGCCCCCGTCGGCTGCAATCTCACCCAGGAGCAGTACGAGTCGATGGTCCGGCGGGCCAAGGAGTACATCTTCGCCGGCGACGTCATTCAGGTCGTCCTGGCGCAGCGCTTCGAATGCCCGTTGCGGGCGCATCCTGTCAACATCTATCGCAGCCTGCGGGCGGTGAATCCCTCCCCCTACATGTTCTTCCTGCGTGCCGGCGCGCAGACGTTGCTCGGCGCCTCGCCGGAGGTGATGGTGCGGCTGGAGGGCGGGGGGGTCACCGTGCGTCCGAACGCCGGCACGCGCCCGCGCGGCACCGAGGAGAAGCTCGACACCGCGTTGGAGCAAGAGCTGCTCCACGACCCCAAGGAGATCGCCGAGCACATCATGCTGGTCGATCTCGGCCGCAACGACGTCGGGCGGGTGTCCAAGATCGGCACGGTGGCGGTCACCGAGCGCCTCGTGGTCGAACGCTACTCGCACGTCATGCACCTGGTTTCCAACGTGCGCGGCGAGCTGGCCGACGGGCTCGATTGCTTCGATGCCTTCCGCGCCACCTTCCCCGCCGGGACGCTGACCGGAGCGCCGAAGATCCGGGCGATGGAGATCATCGACGAGCTCGAGCCGATGCGGCGGGGCATCTACGGCGGGGCCGTGGGCTACTTCGACTTTTCCGGCAACATGGACACGTGCATCACCATTCGCACGCTGCTGGTGTCGGGAAACCGCGTCTACATCCAGGCGGGAGCCGGGATCGTGGCGGACTCCGACCCGGAGCGCGAGCACGCCGAGTGCGTCAACAAGGCCCGCGCCGTGATCCACGCCATCCGCCTGGCCGAGGCCATGTGACGATCAGGAAGGTTCCACGCACGACGGACGAGCACGACGCGCGACCATGCTATTGATGATCGACAACTTCGACTCCTTCACCTACAACCTCGTGCAGTACCTCGGCGAGCTGGGCGAAGACGTCCGCGTGCTGCGCAACAACGCGGTCACGGTCGAGCAGGTGGGGGAGATGGCCCCGGAGACGATCGTGATCTCGCCCGGTCCCTGCACCCCCAAGGAGGCCGGGATCTCGGTGCCGTTGATCCAGCGCTACGCCGGCCGCATCCCCATCCTCGGCGTGTGCCTCGGGCACCAGTCGATCGGCGCCGCCCTCGGCGGCCGCGTCGTGCGCGCCGGTCGCATCATGCACGGCAAGACGTCCCCCATTCTCCACGACGGGCGAACGATCTTCGCCGGTCTGGCCAATCCCTTCGCGGCGACGCGATACCACTCGCTGCTGATCGAGCGGGCCAGCCTGCCCCAATGTCTGGAGATCAGCGCCTGGACCGCCGCGGGGGAGATCATGGGCGTGCGGCACCGCGAGCACCTGCTCGAGGGCATTCAGTTCCATCCGGAGTCCATTCTCACCACGGAGGGCAAGAAGCTGCTCGACAACTTCCTGCGGCTGGCCCACGCGGCCCACTGAGTCAACGGCGAGGGGGCTGAATGCACATCCAGGAAGCCTTGGCCCGGCTGCTCGAGCGCCATGATCTGACGGCGAGCGAGATGGAGCAGGTGATGAGCCAGATCATGCAGGGCGGGGCGACTCCGGCGCAGATCGGCGCGCTGCTCATGGCGCTGCGGCTGAAGGGGGAAACCGTCGCGGAGATCACCGGCGCCGTCCAAGCCATGCGCGCCGAGGCGGTGCGGATTCGGCCCACGGCAACGGTCGTGGTCGACACCTGCGGCACGGGCGGCGATCGCAAGGGGACGTTCAACATCTCGACGGCGACCGCCTTCGCCGTCGCCGGGGCCGGCCTCACCGTCGCCAAGCACGGCAACCGAGCGATGTCCGGGACGGTGGGCGGCGCGGACGTTCTCGAGGCCCTCGGCGTGAAGATCGATCTGGAGGCCGAAAAGGTGGTGGCCTGCATCGACACCATCGGGATCGGATTTCTGTTCGCCCAGGTATTTCATCCGGCGATGAAGCACGCCGCCGGGCCCCGGCGCGAGCTCGGCGTACGCACGATCTTCAACCTCCTCGGCCCGCTCTCCAACCCGGCGGGCGCCCGTCACCAGGTGGTCGGCGTATTCGCCCCGGCGTGGGTCGAGCCCCTGGCGGAGGCTCTCGGGCGTCTCGGCAGCGCGCACGCCCTCGTGGTGCACAGCGACGACGGCCTCGACGAGATCTCCCTGGCGGCCCCGACGACGGTGGCGGAGTGGCGTGAGGGAGAGTTGCACGGCTACCGCCTAACCCCGGAAGACTTCGGCCTGCGGCGCTGCCGTCCGGAGGACCTGCGTGGCGGCGCGACCGCCGCGGAAGGGGCGCGCATCGTGCGCGAGATTCTCAACGGCCAGCCCGGGCCGCGGCTGGATACGGTCCTGCTCAACGCCGCCGCCGCCCTGTACGCGGCCGACGCGGCCGGCAGCATCGCCGAGGCTCTGCCGCTGGCGCACGCAGCCATCCGCGGTGGGAACGCCCGCCACAAGCTCGAGCAGCTGATCCAGTTCTCCCACGCGTGACCGAGCGCCGTGATGATTCTCGACGACATCCTCCGGGTCAAACGCGACGAGGTGGAGCAGCGCAAGCGGGCGCGATCGGCGGCGGCGCTGCGCGAGTCGACGTCGTACCAGGAACCTCGGCGGGGTTTTGCCGCGGCGCTGGAAGGGCCGGGGGCAATCATCGCCGAAGTGAAGAAGGCGTCGCCGTCGAAGGGTGTCATCCGTGCCGACTTCGACCCGGTGACGATCGCGCGCACCTATGCCAGCCACGGGGCCGCGGCGCTCTCGGTCCTCACCGACGAGCGTTTCTTCCAGGGACGCCTCGACTATCTCAGCGCCATCCGCGGCGCCGTCGCTCTGCCCCTGCTGGAGAAGGACTTCGTGATCGATCCGTACCAGATCACCGAAGCGCGAGCGTACGGCGCCGATGCCATTCTGCTGATCGTGGCGGCGCTGGCGCCCGACGCCCTGGCGGAGCTCGCCGCCACGGCGCAGGCGGTGGGTGTCGACGCCCTGGTCGAGGTCCACGACGAGGACGAGCTGGAACGGGCGCAGGTGGTGGCGCCCCGGCTGCTCGGCATCAACAACCGCGACCTGCACAGCTTTCAGACCTCGCTGGCGACGACGGAGAGACTGCTGCCGCGCGTGCGGCCGGGGTGCACCGTGGTGGCCGAGAGCGGCATCGGCACCCGCGCCGACGTCGAGCGGCTGCTCCGGGCCGGGGCCCACGCCTTCCTCATCGGGGAGACCTTCATGCGGGCACCGGATCCCGGCCGCAAGCTGGCGGAGCTGCGCGGCGCGTGAGGGGCGACCGCGAAGAATGCCGATGCCGGTGAAAGTCAAGGTCTGCGGCGTCACGCGCGTCGAGGATGCCCTCGTGGCAGCGCAGGCGGGCGCCGCCGCCGTCGGGCTGAACTTCTACCCGCCCAGCCCTCGTTGCGTCTCCGTCGACACCGCTCGCGCCATCGTCGCGGCGCTGCCGCCCTCGATCTGCCCGGTGGGGGTGTTCGTCGACGAGCCGCGCGAGCACGTGGCCGAGATCGCGCGCACGGTGGGCTTGCGGGCGTTGCAGTTCCACGGCAACGAGTCGCCGGCCGACTGCGGCGGCTGGTCGTTCAAGGTCATCAAGGCCCTGCGCGTACGCGACCGCGACTCGCTGGCCGCCGTGCCCCGCTACCCCGTTGATTTCATCCTGCTTGACGCCTATGTGGAGGGGCGACCGGGTGGTACGGGAAGCCCGTTCGCGTGGGACCTGGCGGTTGCTTGCGAGCGGTCGCGGTTGATCTTGGCCGGAGGGCTGACCCCGGACAACGTCGCCGAGGCGGTGCGGACCGTGCGGCCGGCCGCGGTCGACGTGGCGAGTGGAGTGGAGAGCATGCCTGGTATCAAGGACGCAGCCCAGATACGAAGGTTCATCGCCAATGCACACGGTGCCTGACGCACAAGGTCACTTCGGCGTCTTCGGCGGTCGCTACGTGGCCGAGACGCTGATGCCGGCTCTCCTCGAGCTGGAGGCGGCCTACCGCCGCCTGCGTCGCGACGCCGACTTCCATCGCGAGCTGAAGGGGCGCCTGGCCGACTACGCGGGACGCCCAACCCCCTTGTACTTCGCCGAGCGCCTGACCGAGAAGCTGGGAGGCGCCAAGATCTACCTGAAACGCGAGGACCTCTGCCACACCGGCTCGCACAAGATCAACAACGCCCTGGGGCAGGCGCTGCTGGCACGGCGCATGGGGAAGGAGCGCATCATTGCCGAGACCGGTGCCGGGCAGCACGGCGTGGCGACGGCCACGGTGTGCGCGCTGCTCGGGCTGCGCTGCGAGGTCTTCATGGGCCAGGAGGACGTCGAGCGCCAGTCGCTCAACGTCTTTCGCATGAAGCTGCTCGGCGCCACCGTGCAGCCGGTGACCAGCGGCAGCCAGACCTTGAAGGACGCCATCAACGAGGCGCTGC
>CAZYMF010000092.1:0-18091 GCA_964648215.1 uncultured Binatia bacterium (SeqCode)
ATACCGAGCTTCGCCGCGGTCAGGGCGCAGGCGGCGGTCGAGTTGACGTCACCCACCACGAGCACGAGGTCGGGCCGCTCTTGTAGCAGCACCGGCTCGAAACGCCGCATGATCTCGGCGGTTTGAACGGCGTGCGACGCGGAGCCGACGCCCAGGGTCCAATCCGGCTTGGGAATCTCCAGGTCGGCGAAGAAGGCGGCCGACATCGCGTCGTCGTAGTGCTGCTCGGTGTGCACGAGCACGGATCGGATACCGCCGTCCGCGTTCCGGATGGCGCGCAAGATCGGGGCAATCTTGACGAAGTTGGGGCGCGCGCCGACGACACTCAGAACTTTCATTCCCTCGCCCGTTTCGTCCCTACAAGTTGCCTCGCCACACCGGATAGGATGCCGACACGAAGACCTGCACCAGATTTCCGTCCACCGTCCCCGCGTCGATGAACTGCGTCGTCTGGTTGGAATGCCGCCACCGGTAGCTGTAGCTCACGCCGGCCGAAAGGTAGCGCCCGAGAGGGAAGGACAGCCCGGCGGTTGTCGACAGCACGCTGAACGTCGTCCCGCTGGTGTCGAAATCGCTGAAGTCGATGCCGAGCGACCCGTGCAGATGCTCGAGCAGCTGAACCTCGTAGCTTCCGAAGGCCGATCGCGTCGTCGAGATGCCGGCCACACCGGCGCTCGTGGTCACCGCTTGGCTCCCCTCCAGCAGCAACGACGAGTGCTCGAACCGGCGTGTCAGCGCCAGGTCGAACGTCGGCCCGGTGCTGGTCGATTGGCTGTCCCCGTTCGATTGGAGCGGTCGGTTGACGAAAACACCGGCGGAAGCGCTCAACGTCCACACGGGAAGCAACCGATAGGACGCGCCGATCCCGACATTGTGACTCTCGGTGTCGGTGGCGTCGTGGACGTTGAAGCGCGAGTAGCCGTAGAAAAGGCTCGTCGACGTCGTCGGGCTCCAGGTATAGCCGAGGCTCAAGGTGGCGGCGTTGGTCTGGTCGGTCCCACCGGGATTGGAGAAGCTCTCGATACTGTTGCGGTAGGCCAGGCCTCCGCTCCAGCGCGGCGCCAGCAAGTAGCTCGCGTTCATCGTGAACGAATTCGCGATCGCTTCGCCGCGCGGCAGCAACGTGCTCGCCTGGCTCGACGGTCCCGGCTGCGTCCCGCCCTCCGGCGCCGGCACCGTACTCGGCACGACCGACCCCGTTCGCGTTTGTCCCACGCGCGATACGCTATCGCTGGCGCTGACGGTCAAACGAGGAGAGGCGAGATAGGTTGCCGCAAGCGTGCCGCCCTGGGCCACGCCGAAGTCGTTCTGTGAGCTGTTGTGGGCGTAGAACTGACCGGTCGTGCTGCCGCCGGTCAACGTCGCCGTCAAGCGTGGTGCGCGATAGTCCAAACTCAACCCGACGTTGACCGACGTGACGTAGTCCTCCACGCGGTCCTTGGTGAAGTAGATGTTGTCGTTATACTCCTCGCTCAAGGACGCATACGGCGTAAAGACCAGTGGATTGGCCCAGCTTGGAACCGTCGCCAGCGGTCCCACCAAGGAGACCATCAAGGCGATCGCCGCTGCTCGGCCACGGCGCCCACGGCTGTTCGCGCTGCCCACCCGCCCCTCGCAGCCCTCAAGCACCGCTGGCGCCCATAACGGAACGGCCAGCCGCGCGCCGCTCGAATTCAAGGCCCGTGCGGGCAAACGAGCCGGCGCCCGTGAGGTCGACGTAGTCGGTGGGCGGCGCGGCCATGACAACGTCGCGGATCGGAGCGAAACGCCACTCCCGCAGCAAACGCCTCACCTTGGGCTCCGTCGAGCGTAGATTGACGTACTGCCGAAACCGGGCCCTTCCGTTCGCGGCCAGTCGTGGCTGTTCGGTGTCGAACTCCCACGGATGGACGTAGACCATCGCCGCGGCGCGGTCCCGCGTGTTGATACGCTGAATCGAACGGCTCGTCAGCCAGTACGGGAACAGACGAAAGTACCCGCCGCCGGCGACGGGCAGATTTCGGCCCAGCATCCGCACGGTGGACGGAGGGATCTCGATGATCTCGCCCGCGCCGCAACGGATGCGGACTGGGAAACGGCTGAAACCGGGGATGCCGTAGATGTCATGATGGATGGGAAAGATACTCGAGTCGTACTGGAAGCCCTCCTCGACCAGGATGTCGAGGGCCCACAACGTGCTCGACACGATCGAGTAGCTGGCGGCGCGGAAACCCGCGACCGGCGCTCCCAGGCAGTCCTCTAGCTGGCCCTTCCCCCGCCGCACGTCGTCGCGGAACTTTTCCGGCCCGAGCTTGTACACCAGACGATGGGCGTAGCCGTGCGAGGCCACCTCGTGTCCGCGCCGTGCGATCTCGCGCACCAGGTCGGGCCACCTCTCCGCAACCCATCCCAGGACGAAGAAGGTGGCGCGGGTGCCCTGCTCGCTCAGCAGATCCAACACACGGCGCGTGTTGCCCTCCACGCGGTGTGGCACCTGGTCCCAGCGCGCCGGTTCGAGCACACCGTCCATGGAGTTCGGATGGAAGTACTCTTCGACGTCGACGGTCAGAACGTTGACGACGGTCGTGGCGCTCATCGGCCGGCCTTGTCGGGCTTGGCGTAGCCGTACTGGCTGCCGTAGCCGTAGTAGTAGTAGTCGGACACGTTGTCGGTCACGTCGTTCAAGATTATGCCCAGGAAGCTCTCCGCCCCGAGCTCGGCGATGGCTTTCAAGACCGCCGCGCGTGGCGTCACGCCGGCACGGACCACGAGCAGGGCATGGTCCATGTATCGAGCAAGGATCATCGGATCCGCCGTGAGCAGAATCGGCGGCGCGTCGAACACGATGTGCCGCTCGGGGAACTCGGCCTTCAGCTCCGAGACGAGCCGTTGCATGCGCTCCGAACCGAGCAGCTCCGGGGCCTGGCCGGTTCGACGCCCCGCGGGCAACACCTGCAAGTTCTTGCATCCCGTGGACCGCAGACAGTCACGCCACGCGGCTTCCCCCAGCAGACACTCGGTGAGCCCCGGTCCTCCCTCCAGCCCCATGCTGGGAGCAACCGATGGATGGCGAAGATCGGCATCGACCACGAGCACGTGCGCGCCAATTCCCATCGCGAGCGCTAGAGCCAGATTGACGGCGCACAGCGTCTTGCCTTCTTGATCCAGAGCGCTGGTGACCATGAACGCTCCCGGTCCGGCCATCTCGATGTGGGTCCGGAGGACGCGGAAATGCTCGCTGAGCACGCTCTGCTGATCCGCTTCCAAGACGGGGAGAGCGCTGTCACGCCCGTTGCGGCCCGCCCCGCTTCGCCACCACGACAGCAAGCCGGACCGGTGCCGGCGCGGTTTTCCCCTTGGCGACTGCGTCGGCGTGGCGGCGGGACCGGGGGCGCCCTCGGCGGCGGCGAGCTCCCGCTGCTTGCCGCCACTCGGCGCGGCGCGCCCCTCGGCCTCCCGCTGCGCCTTCTGCAGCGCTTCGAAGATGTCACTCATTCGCTTCGGTCATCCTGCCCGTTGGTCCGCGAGCAAAGCAACTGCTCAAAACAGGAAGCGGGCATAATACGTCACCGCCCCCACGCCAAGGATGAGCCCGGCGGCGCTCAAGCCTATGACGCGGACTCGGTACTGGCGTATACGCCGCAACACGTTTCGCGTCGGGATCTGAGGGATCACCGCCAGAACCGGCACCGCCTGCCCCGCCAGCTCGTCGGCCTCACGGTACGAGGTGTCGATCTGCCACAACAAGATCGGTAGACACAGTGCCAAGGCAAAGCTTCCCCCCAAGCCCGCCAGGGTCAGCAGCTGACGATTGGGGCGAGCCGGGCTTTCGGGAAAGCTCGCCGGATCGAGAATCCGGAAGCGCTCGCCCTTCTGGCGCTGCTCCAGGCTCTGCGACAGCTGCGCGTCAAGCTTCTTGTCGAGCATCGATTGGTACTGCTTCTGGATGACCCCGTAGTCGCGCGTGAGATCTTGCATCTGGCGCTCGCTCGGAAAGCTTTCCTCGATTCGCTTCTGGTAAGTCTCGATCGCGTTCTCGATCTTGTCGCTCTGCCCCTGCAGCCTGGTAATCTCGAAGCCCACCTCGCTCAATGCTCTCGCCAGCTCCGGGGGCACCAAGGGACCTGCGGGGCTCCCGGCCTCGCCTTGCTTCTTGGCCAGCTCGGCCTTCAGCTCGGCGATCTGGTGTTCAGCGCGGACGACATCGGGATGATGCTCGGTGTACCGGCTGCGAAGGTCCACCAGATCCGCTTGCAGCTGCTGCAACCTGGTTTGCGGATCCAACGCGTTGGCACCCCGCCGCGAGCCGCTGGCTACGGCCGCCTCGCGCCCCGCGGCCACCTGCCGCTCCAGAAGGACCTTGCGTTCCTTCGCCGCGGATAGCGCCAAGCTCACGGTCTGCAACTGCAGCCGCAGTCCTTCGAGCGCCTGCATGTTCGAGTCGCGCTGCTCCGGCAGCTCGCCCATGTGTGCTTGCTTGAAGGTCTGGATCTTGGCGTCCTGCTCCTCCAGGCGCCGGCGCATCTTGTCCAGCTCGTTCTTCAGAAAGTCCGTGGTGCCGGCAACGTGCTCCTCGCGGATCTTCAGATTCTCGTCGATGTACATGCCGGCCAGCCGGGCGGTAACCTGCTGGACGATGCGTGGATCGTAGCCCTCGTACGTGATCCGGAAGGCGTTGTCGCGCGGGTAAACCTGGACCAGAATCCTCTTGCGCATCGCGTTGACGACCGCCTCGTCGGGCACGCCCTTCCGGCGCAGATCGCCGAACAGGTCGAAGTCCTTGATGATCGCCTGCAGGCGCGTGCGGCTGAGCACCTCCTGGCTGAGCGCGTTCAGGCGCTCCTCGATACGGGTCGTCACCGTCGAGGCGACGAAGGATTGCGGCACGTCCTGAGGCTCGACCATGATGAGCGTTGTCGAGCTGTAGATATTCGGCAGCGAACGCACGGTCCACCACGTCAACATGGTGCCGACGACCAGGGCGCAGATCGCCACCAGACGATACCGGTAGATCGCGTTCAGGTACTCGAGCAGCGGACTCTTCACCGGCATGGGGTATCCTGCGAACCGTCGGCGGTGCTCGCCTTTGCCTTCATCGGTCGGCGCTCCACGAGCCAGCCCGCCTCACGGCACCACAATGGTGTCATTGGGCTCGAGACGGACGTCGGGCGAGGTGCCCCGCACGATCGCGTCGTACTCCGGGTTCAACCGAACCGACTCGCCGTGCTGGCGGATGATGCGGGTGCCGTCGCGATCGGCAAACTCCGTGAATCCTCCCGCAACCGCCAACGCCTGCAGGAAGGTCTGGTCCGGCCGCAGCTCGTAGGCGCCGGGAGAGCGAACGTTGCCGACGATGAAGAAACGATTTCCCGTGGCCGCCACGCGCACCACGACGTTGGGGTCGTCGACGAAGTGCGCCAGGCCCTTGCGGATGTTCTCGGCCAAGGCCTCGGGCGCCAGGCCCGCTGCGGCGACGTCGCCGAGCAGCGGAACGGTGATCATGCCGTCGGAGCGGACCTGAACCGGTCCGGACAACTTGTCCTCACGCCAGACCACGATGTCCAGAGTGTCACCTGCCGCGATCTTGTAGGGAGTCGGCTCCAGGGGCGTCGGGGCCGGGCCCGGCCGGTGCTTGACCGTGCAGCCGCCGAGCAGAAGCAGCAAGGCGCACACAGCTCCGCCGATCCCCCGCCACCGGGCGCGCATCGTCCGGCGTGGTTGCGTCATAATTCCTCACCTTTCACCACCCGCCTCCAAGGCCGAGGCGAGTGGGGCCATTGTTCCTCTCCTTCACGTAGCGATCCGCAGGTCCGGCGTCTGCTAAAACGCACCCAATCAGATCCAGCCTTGGTTGAGAATGAACCATTCAACCCATTATGGCGTCAGCGAAAACTTTTCCCCCGCCCGCTGCCGGCCAGCTAGCGACTCCCCCAGCCGAACATGATGATCTTGACGGTCCGGAGCAGGATGAACACGTCCATCAAAACCGAGAAATTCTTGAGATAGTAGAGGTCGTACTCGAGCTTGTCGCGGGCCTCTTCGACGGTGGCGCCATAGGGACAATTGATCTGCGCCCATCCCGTGATTCCCGGTCGCACGGCGTGACGGTGATCGTAGAACCGGATGGATTGCCGCAGGACGGCGACAAACTCGGGGCGCTCCGGGCGAGGACCGATGAAGGACATGTCGCCACGCAGGACGTTCCAGGCCTGTGGAATCTCGTCGATCCGCAGGTCACGAATCCACCGACCGACACGGGTGACCCGCGGATCATTGACCTTGGCCCACTGGGGGCCACTGGTCGATTCGGCATCCACCCGCATGGAGCGGAACTTCCACAAGGTGAAAGGAGCTCCCTGCCTACCGGCGCGAGTCTGTCCGAACAGAACCGGCCCCCGATCCTCCAGCTTGATGATGGCGGCGACCCCGAGAGACAGCGGCGCCGCCAGCACCAGCAAAATGATGGACGCGGCAACGTCGACTACGCGCTTGACCGCGCGGGCCCCGGCGGAGCGCGTGAAGCCATGGGAGAAAATGAGCCACTGCGGGCTGAGGTCGGCAGTGAAGATTCGCCCGAGCAGGCGCTCGTAGAACGTGTGGCCATCCTCGACCTGGTACCCGGCCGCCTTGCAACGCAAAAGATCCTCGAGCGGCAAGGCCTCGCCGACGTCCGCGGTCGCCACGAGGATGCGCTTGATGCGCTGCCGTTGCGCTACTTCGAGCAACGACGAGGCGGCTACGACCGGCACCGCTCGCACCCCGGGATTCGGAGCCGCGACGGGGATGGCATCCGGCGCCCCTGCCGCCGTGACAAAGCAGGTAACCTCGTGCCCCGCTTCCTGCCGCCGCAAGATCTCCGCGGCCAGCCCGCGCGCCTCCGGGCCCGTTCCCACGATCGCGATCCGCGTGACAATGCCGTAGCGCTTCAAGAAGCGATCGATGTGCGTTCGCACCAACAAGATCAGGCCGATCGTAACCACCAGATCAACCAACAATACCGTCGGGCTGAACGTCAGCCACGGGGTGAACAGAAAGATCACCCCGCAGATCAGCGCCACCGTGCTGAACGCTCGCAGCGCCGCAGTCACCAAGTCGCGGCGCAGCTGCAGTTCGGCGAAATTGTAGAGGTCCGCGTAGTAGAAGCCGCCCAGATACAGCACTACCGTCAGGGTGAGTTGGCTCGTGAACTGACCGGCGTCGAACCAGCTGTGGCGCAGCGTCAGGTCGAGGCCGATCGCGGTGGCCAAGCTAATCAGAACGCACCCGATCTCGGTGGCAACGATGGTCACGCTGCGCGGCGAATAGTGACGGTTCGTCACTCGACGCTCCCCAGCGGCCGCAGCCCCGCCTGCGTCACCGCCTCGAGCGTGTATGGCTGCGGTTGGCGGCGCCGTCCGGACCAGAGCCGTTTCCACACCCCGACGCGTTTCACCGGGGTCAGCTGCAAATTGCCGGCGGCGCGCCGAATCAGCGCCGCGCCAATCCGCGTCCGGTCACGAGCGAAGCCGGCGAGCAAGGCCGTGTCGCACAAGACGTTGATCAGCCGCGGCAGTCCACCACTGAACCGATAGAGGGCGGCAAGTGCGCCTCGAGTCAAGAGCTCCTCGGGACATCCCGCGGTCCGCAGTCGCGACCGCACGTAGTCAATCGTCTCGCCGAACGTAAAGGCGGTCAGCTCCAGGCGAACGGCCACACGCTGGCGCAGTTGACGCAGCTCTGGACGCGCCAACCTTTCCGTCAACTCGGGCTGGCCCACGAGCAGGACCTGCACGAGCTTGGTCTGCGACGTCTCGAAGTTGCACAGGAGGCGCACCTCTTCCAGCAGCTCCGCCGACAGAGCATGCGCCTCGTCGATAACGACGACCACGGCCGCCCCGGCGCGAAACTGCGCCAACAGGAACTCCTGCAGCGTTCTCGCGGCGGCGACGATCGAGGGCTGCGGATCCAGACGAAACTCCGCCAGCAGGTAGCGATAGAGATCACGCCGAGACAAGCTCGGATTGAAGATGACGGCGCTGCGGGCGCGGTCACCCAGCTGCGAGAGCAGGGTGTGAACGACGGTGGTCTTCCCCGTACCAACCTCGCCCGTCAACACCGCAAACCCCTTGGCGTCGGCCACGGCATACATCAAGCCGGCCAGCGCTTCCCGGTGCTGACGGCTCAAGAAGAAAAACCGCGGATCCGGGTTCAAGGAAAACGGCGGGGCAACGAACCCGTAGAATGCATCGTAGACCGCCATGGACGGAGTCCAGCGCCTGAACGTTTATCTCGTTCGGCCTCGAGACTCCGTCAAATAGGAACGCGCCGCAGCCTTGGTGCAGCTACTAGGCGCCAAGCTTGTCGCCGGAGGCGCGTTTGAGGCGCACGTCCGCAGGACGCACCAAGCGCATCGGCCGCATTTTCTCGCCATCGCCTCCCGCGGCCGCCACGCGGGTGGACGCGGCCTTGGCCCCCGCAACCGTAGCGCTCGGGGAATGACCGCGATTGGCCAGAACATAGTGGCCACTTTCCTTGAAGAAGACCCCCGCCTTCGCCAAATCCTTCAGGTGCTTGCTCACCATCGGACGGGAGGCACCGACCAGTTCGCCAAAATTGTCGTGCGTCAGCTTCAGGCTGATCAGCGTTCCGCGGGCATCCGGGATGCCGAAGGACTCGCCGAGCTCGGCGATGGCGTAGCTCAGGCGGCTGCGCACGTCCATCATCATGAACTCCAGGAAGCGTTCGCAAAACTGCGCCCAGCGATCGTTGAGGCGACGCATCAACTGCGCCATGTCGTGCGACGGCAGTTGCGTGACCGCAGCGCTCAAGCGCGACCTGGCGATGATCGCCACGCTACAACGCGACAGGGCCTCGGCGGTGAAGAGCTGCTTCGGCTCGCCTCCCCCCGGCAACGCGGCATGAACGAGATCGACGAGACCGAGCATCTGGCCGCGACGGGTGATGGAAACGAGCAAGCGCTCTCCCTCCACACTTCCGTAGTAAAGCTTCACTTCACCGCTCAAGAGCACATAGAGTAGGTCCGCCGTCTCTCCGGCGTGGAAAATCACCGCCCCCTTCTCGTAGGTGATCACGTGGCCGCTGTCGACGAGTTCCTCCCCAATCTGTTCCGGCCACCCCATTTCGTCGATTGCGGCTTTGAGCGATGTACGCGCGCCGTTCATAAGCACTCTCCTTGGCACCTTGCTTCGAGTTCCCCGCTCTCGCCACAACCACTAAAGGTGAATCGTTACCCTGGTGTTAAGTGCACGTGAAAAGCCAGCCGCATAGTGCAGCAATCTGGACCTGTATTTCAAGGGGCCTGAGCAAAAAAGACGCGCGGTGGAATCCTATAGACGTCGGCGGGGAGTCCGAGTTAAGGAATCGGGCCCTCGCGAAATGCGGCAAAACGCCTTTGGAACGCACACAATATGCGAAGGACGAAACAAGTGAACCAATATTGGCCCCGGATTCGACTTTTTTTTGCGGCGCGGCCGACGAGAGCCCGTTATGTAAGCTCTCACAGCGGTTTCTGATCTCGAAGCCCGGTCGGTCGGATGAGCTACCTCGTAGGCGATTACAGCGCGGTCTTTTGCGGCTTGGCCGTCCTCGTCGGCATGGCCCAGGCCCTACGCGCACCGCAACAGCGTCGCGAGCTGGTGGCGTTGTCGGCGCCGATGCTCGGGCTCTTCCTGTGGGCCGGCGTGGTGCCAGTCTACGTTCGGGCGCCGTTTTCGGCCTGGCCCGCCCGGGCGTTCCTCAGCACGCTCTGCCTGGCCCCGGCATTCTGCCTGGTTCTTCCGCTGCTGCTCGGCGAACTTGCGGCCTCGTCCGGCAAAGCGCAGCGGTCGGCGACCAATCGGCTTCGATACTGGACGCCGCCGATCGTCGCGTGCGCCATGGCGGCCGTCTTGATGTGGTATCGGGGTCTCGACTGGGTCACTGGAATCGGCCCCGACCCGGTGGTGCTCGTGAGCCCCTGGGGCAAACTGGCCGCGGCGGTCAGTGCCACCACCGGTGGCGTGCTTCTGGTAAGCCTGGTCCTCCGCTTTCGCCGGCTCGTCGCCGTCATGCCCGCCATCACCGTCGGCTTGGTGGGGTGCATCGCGAGCACGTTCTGGCTCACGACGGATCTGCTGCGTCGCGGCTATCTGGCCGACACCACGCTGGTTTCCGGCGCGGCTTTCGCCGGGGCGGCCGCGGCGGTCTGGACCATGGGGATGTCCCGGCAGGTGCGCCTCGTTCCCCCCCTTGCCCCCTCACGACGCCTGATCTACGGCGCCACGTTGAGCGGTCTAGTCGTTACCTACGCCCTCGGCGCCAAATCCGCCTTCGACTGGATCAGCAGCCTGGCGCAGCAGACCACTCCAGCCATCCTCCCGGCGCTGGGCTTCGCCATCGTGGCCGCCTTGGTCATTATCGGTGCGGACCAGCGATGGCGCCAGCGCCTCTGGTTGGCGGTCGGCCAGCATCTCTTCCGGAGCAAACACGACTACGGCGAGGTGTGGATTCATTTGACCGGCCTGGTCTCGGCCGCGCATACCGCCGACGAGCTCGTGCAGCGTGTGGCCAGCTTCTGCGAAACGACCCTCTGCGTACCCGCCGTAAGCGTGTGGCTGGTGGATTCCACCGGTCGGCTGCGGCGGGCGGCCATCGCCGAGGACGTCCGGCGCATGGCCGCTTCCGCGGCGGACTACGCCCCCGCCTTACCCGCGGCGCATCCGGTGCCGGTGCCGCCTGATGCCAACGAGATGGCATTGGGGCACGCGCTCGGAGCTTCATACGCTTGCCCGATGAGTACGGGCGGACAGCTCCTCGGAGTCCTCGCCGTCGGCCAGCCACGAGGGCAGGCCGGGCCCGACCAGGAAGACCAACGCGTCTTGCGCTACATCGCAGCGCAGGTCGCCAGTGCCCTGGCGCTCTACCGCCTGGGAGAAGAGATCGCCGACGTACGCGCCATGGGATCGTTCCACCGCCTGTCCACCTTCGTCCTGCACGATCTCAAGAATCTCGTGTCCCAACAATCGTTCGTGCTCGAAAACGCCGTGAAATTCCGCGCCGATCCGGAATTTGTCAGCGACGCGTTGGCCGCTTTCGACGACTCTACGAACCGCATGCGCTCGCTGATCAGCAAGCTGCGCTCGCCGCATCCCGAACCGAGCGCGGTCGGCGGCTGCGACCTGATCGAGGTGCTGCAAGAGCTCTTGGCGATGCCACAGTTCGCTCCGGGCAGAAGGGGTGACATCGAGGTGCGCTTACCCGCGCAGGGGCAACCCTGTATGGTGGCCATCGACCGCCTCGCCCTGGCGCAGGTTCTCCACAACGTGTTGGCCAATGCCCGCGAGAGCCTGCCGGACAGACGCGGGATCATCACCGTGTCCCTAGACAGGAATGCGGGACGCTGGCGCATCCAGGTTCGCGACAACGGCCGCGGAATGTCCGAAACGTTCTTGCGGGAATACCTGTTTCGCCCCTTTCGCACGACAAAAGAGGGGGGATTGGGAATCGGCTTGTACCAATGCAAGACGACGGTCGAGGCCGTCGGAGGAACCATCGCCGTCGAGAGCGAGGAAAACGCCGGAACCACCGTGGCACTGAGCTTTCCCGACGCTTCGGTGGCCCGTGAGCGAGCGGCCGCATAGTAGAGATGTCCAAATGGAAAAGCCAAATCTTCTGATTGTCGACGACCACGAGCACATCCTGAAGCAGCTGGGCTGGGCGCTCAAGGAGGACTTCCACGTCCACACCGCCCTCACGGCGACACAGGCAATCGAGGCTCTGCGCACCACCAGGCCGGCGCTGATGACGTTGGACCTCACGCTCTCGCCCGGGACAGGCAAGCAGTACGAGGGGTTCGAGGTGCTTCAGGCGGCCCTGCACGACGATCCGACGATCAAGGCCATCGTGATCACCAGCGATCAGGAGCGCACCACGGCCATGCGTGCCCTGCAGCTGGGAGCTTGTGACTACTTCGTCAAGCCGCTGCCCCTCGACGAGCTGCGCGCGGCACTCAAGCGCGCGGCCTACCTCGCAGAACTCGAGCGTCACGCCAACGCCGCTAGCGAGGAACCCGGCGACGACATGGGCATCATCGGAAGCTCGCCGGCCATGGCCGCACTGCGGCATCGCCTCCGCCGCGTCGCCGAGACGGATCTGACCGCACTGATCCTCGGCGAGAGCGGCGTAGGGAAGGAGCTGGTCGCCCGCGCCATCGCCAAGTCGAGCCCCCGCTGCAACCAGCCCTACGTCGTGGTGAACTGCGCCGCCATCCCCGACACGCTTCTCGAGAGCGAGCTCTTCGGGCACGAGAAGGGAGCGTTCACCGGAGCTCATGCGCAAAAGAAGGGGAAGTTCGAGCTGGCCCACCGGGGCACCCTCTTCCTGGACGAAATCGGCGAGCTCAGCCCGGGGCTGCAAGTCAAGCTGTTGCGGTTCCTGCAAGAGCGCACCATCGAACGCGTCGGCGGAACACGGCTGATCCAGCTGGACGTTCGCGTCGTCGCCGCCACCAACCGCAACATCGAAACCGACGTTCGTGAAGGTTCGTTTCGTGAGGACCTCTACTATCGTCTCAAGGTGCTCCCGGTCCGCGTGGCTCCGCTTCGCGAACGCGGCGACGACGTCTTGGAGCTGGCGAACTACTTCCTCCGCCAGCTCGCGCGCGAGCTCGGAACCGCCGGCAAACACCTGAGCACGGGCGCCGAGCTAGCCCTCAAACGCCACGAGTGGCCCGGCAACGTCCGCGAGCTCGAGAACGTAGTCAAGGCAGCAGCCGTGACCGCCCGGCGCAACGTCCTCTCGGCCGAAGACCTGGATTTGGCGCCTTCCGACACGCCGCCGCAAGACCTGAAGGCGGCGCGTGACGAGCTCGAACGAGGCCTGATCGAACGAGCGCTTTGGCGCAATGGCGGCGTCATCAGTCGCGCCGCCCGGGACCTCTCCGTCAGCCGCGTGACGCTCTACGACCTGTTGAGCAAGCATGGCTTGCGCGTGCCCAATCTGACCGAAGGCCGCTCCAACTAGCGCCATCCGAAAGGGCGCACGGGTACCGCCAGCACCCGCACGGGACGTACCTGCGAATGGGCCGTCTCCTCGACCCGCTTGGCCACGTCGCCTCGCACGTACTCCTCTCCGCAAGCCTCGCAGACACCGGCTGGGACATCCCGCACGACGGCGAGCAGCTCGGCGCCCCAACGGTAGTCGACCGCCGCCACCCGTTCGCGGACCCGTCCGCCGCAGTGGATGCAATCGCAGTAACGCCAGGCCAAGGAATCCTTCCGGCGACCCTTGCGCACTACATCACCATCATCACGACGACCTGCGCCGGCCGCCGCTTCAGTGCGCAGAGCACGTGAAGCGGCTGGCGATCGACAACTCCGAGCAGCAGACAGACGGGCACCCCCGAAGGTTCGCGGGACATCTGCACGATTTCACCCGCCGAGACGGCGGCCTCCAACTCGGCGAGGCTCACCTGGGCTTGCTGGCGGCTCCGCTCCGCCTGCATCGACACCGTGTATCGTCCGCGCCGTACGAGGCGTTGGATCGCCCGACGCGTGCGCGCCTCGGCCTCGATGCCCGCGAGAGCCTCCGTCAACCCGCCATGATCCTGTGCCGAAATCAGCGCAACCTCCTCATCTGCGCCAATTCCATAGCATCGTCCGTGCCGCCCCAAAGTCCGGAAATCGCCTGCGACCGGCGAGCAGTGTCGGGGCACGAGGGTGACCATTGCTTGACGCAAAGGCCACCCCCGACGCCGCAATCCGCGCCCTGCGGTCAAAATGCGCCCCGCATCCGCAGGATCACAGCTTCCGACCGCGACTGGCACGCCGGGCAAGGCCCGCGCGCCGCGGCGCAACGGGTCAGCCCTACCTGCCGGCGCCACCGAGATACCCCCGGGCACGGTGCCAAACGCGATGGCTCGATAGAGCCCGGCTCCTCAGTCCGACAGGAGCCAGAAGAACCAGATCGCCCAAAGGGCTGCACCGACCAACATCAACCGTCCGATGATGTCACGTTCCCTACGCCACCGTGCTCCGGCCCGCACCCGTGCCGCCGACTGGGCCGGAGCGAGCTCCACGACTCGCCACCGACCGACACCAGCCGCCTGCAACCTCTCCTCGAGCCCCTTGCGCGCCGCCAGCATATCGTCCGCAGTCAACTCCAGAAATCGCACTGTCGCCTTGAAGTTCGGCATTACTGTTCTCCCCCCACACAGCCGGTCCCGCGACCTGCCCGCGATGATGGAGCCCCTCGCCCCACGCGCACGCCATCGCTATCGGGCTTTTTTCTTAACGCATTTCTGCCTCGCTTCCTATACATAATATTCACCGCCTGCGGCCCCCGCTCACCCGCTTCACAACCCAACACGGACGCCCTCCTCCCTGCGACTCTCTTGAGCTCGGTCCACGTATCTGCGATATCCGCTCACCTGTGGTCAACCTGGAAGAATATGGAACCAAGGGTGACGGTGGCGACGACGTTGGGGGGGTGGCCTCCGACACGCAATCGCGCGCCCTGGAGGAGATCGGAGACTTCCTCGCAGCGCCGCAGAGGGGTCCGCTAGCCGCCCATCGCTGAAGAGGGCCGGAGCAACCGCGTGCAGCAATCGGATCCATGCGCAACCTGACGAGAATCCTCATCGGCACCGACTTTTCCCCGGCGGCAGGGACCGCACTCCGCTCTGCGGTCGGGTTGGCCCGGCGCTACCGAGCGCGGATTCACCTGGTGACCGTGGTCAGCCCTCCACCGGTCTACCGTCGTGCCCTGGCACCGCTTCCGGGCGGGCCCATGACGATCGAGAAGTTGGTCGAGGCTGCGGGCGCCCGCCTCGACGCTGTGGCCCAGTCGCCAGATCTGGCCGATCTCCACGTCGAGACCGAGGTCCGCGTCGGGACACCGTTTTCCGAGCTGATCCTGGCCGCCCGAGAGCGCGGCGACTCGTTGATCGCGGTGGGAACCAGACCGCATGCACGGCTCGAGGAGACCTTCCTCGGCGGCACGGCGGAACGCGTCATGCGCAAGGCGCCCGTACCCGTGCTGGTGACTCGCACAGAGCTCGCGGCGACTCCTGGCTACATTCTGACCCCGATCGACTTCTCAGCCGCCTCCCGCAGCGCCGCCGAGGAAGCGCTGGCCCTGGCGCGTCGATGGGAGGCGCGGCTCGTCTTCCTGCACGTGATCGAGCCGATCGCGCAGACCTATCTCTGGCCGTTGGACCCGGGAGCCGTCGAGGTCTTCCCCGCCGAGCCTGCAGACCTTGAACGTGACTGGGACGAGTTTCTCCGGCCGTTGCCGCTGCAAGGCACCCGTCACGAGCATCGATCGCTCAAGGGTGATCCGGGCAGGGTGGTTCAACAGGTCGCCGACACGGAGGCGGCGGATCTCATCGTCATCGGTACCCACGGCCGCACCGGATTGGTGCACGCCTTGCTCGGCAGCATCGCCGAGCGGATCGTCCGAACAACCTCGAAACCGGTTCTGACCGTCCGGCCCCAGGCTCTGCCCTTCACCCTGCCCTAAAACCAATTCCGCGCATTCGAGCGGTACTGCGCTCCGCTGCTTGTCTCAAGACTTTGTCTCGACCAGGCACACCCGAGACGACCGCGTTCACGCCTCCCCCTCGGGGCTCACATTCAGGTTCACCAGCGCGAAGAACAGCTCGTCGAGCGACGGGTAGCGAAAGGCCCGCGGTTGTCCCGGTGCCAAGTCGATCGGATCGACGCTCCAGCCCGACGTTTCGTCGCCGTACACCGGGAACACCTCCAAGCCGACCTTCATGAGCTGCGTATTGATCGGGGCTCCAGCGGCAATCGGATGACTCATCCGGTTCTCCTTCCCGAGCGATCTTTCATTACGCTGCCCTTGTACGTGAGCAGAATGCATGCCAGGTCCTACGCTGAGCCGTCCCTGCCAGGCGTGCCGTCTACAAAGCGTTCACCACTGTCAGGAATCGGCTCGCCGCCGGCCCCCAGGCCTCGCGAATGACGGCGGCCACCTGCCTATTGCAGAAGCACATCGAGCCCCTCGCGCTCACAAATCGTGCGCATCTGTCGCAGAGCGCGGGCCTCGAGCTGGCGGATCCGCTCGCGACTGACGCCGAAGCGACTGCCGATCTCGTCCAGGGTTTCACCCCCATCCCCATCGACACCGAAGCGCAGACGCAAGATTGTGGCCTCGCGCTCGGGGAGCTCGTCGAGAGCCGCGGCCAGCCGCTTGGCGCGCTCCCGTTCGAAAGTGGTGCTCTCGGGCTGCCACTCGCGGGGCGCCGGCAAGGTGCTCTCCAGGGTTCGCTCCTCATCGCCAGCGACGGGTGATGCCAAGGAGATGCAGGGCATACCGCTGGTCATTGCCGCCACCCGGGCCGGCCCGATATCCTCGTTGGCCGCCAGCCGTTGCCGTTCTGCCTCCTGGTCATCGGTACCCGTCAGTCTCCCGAGCTTGCGGCGCAGCTGGTTCCAATGCACCGGGGTCCGGATCAACGCCCCTTGGCAATCACTGGCACGCGCGATCTGCTGCCAGATCCACCACACGGCGTAGGTGCTGAACTTGATGCTACGATCCGGATCGAATTTCTCTATGGCCCGCAGCAAACCGATCGTACCCTCCTGAACGAGATCGAGAAAAGACAGCGTCGGGTGTCGGTAGCGCCGCGCGATCACAATGACGAGACGAACGTTGGCCACCACCATCCGGTCGCGAACGACACGATAGTCGAGCAAGGCGGCTTCCAGCCTGGCCACGAACGCGGCGACACGGCGCCGCTCCGTGGTTGACGCCACCGAGCGTGCCTGCCTACGCGCCTCTCGCAGGACCAACAGCGCCTCGCGCTCGCGAAACTCCTCTTCCGGATGAATCAGCCCGCGACGGATTGGACCGAGTGCGGTGTGCACCAGTCGCCGCTGCCCTCGCAGCAACCGGGCGATCGCCAATCGTCGCACGACCACCTCTCGCGCCAGATGCTTCTCGGCTTCGACATCCAAGCGCGCGGTCGAGGCCACATCCGTGAAGAATGCCCCGGCGATATCGGCGCCGGGGTCGTCATCGCTGCCGTCATCCTCATCCCCTGCCGTCGTTGATGACGCCTCTCCAGCGTCGATCTCTTGGTTGTCCGGATCAACGACCGGATCAAATTCGGAGGAAAACGCAGGACTCTCACCGTGGTCTGTCAGCATACGCCCACCTTACGACCGGAACTGCGACGCCATGACATCGGTCAGCACTCTATGTGCCAGGCACCCCTGGCCCACAGACCATGGGTCCCTTACCCTGGACGTGGTCCCTGTCTGTCTCGTCTCCGCAATCCTGGGATTCTTACGCCTGGTATTGCCTCGATTCTGACTGCGTCGTAGAGCGATGCGGCAGGTCGTATGATCGGACACGAGCCATGAGCCTCTCCCTGGGCAAGCTACCGCCGCGGCTCCTGCGCGCCCTCATCCGTTTCACAGGCGCCAAGGACAGAGCCGTGCGCATAGGCCCCCGGTTCGGCGAGGATGCCGCCGTCATCGATATGGGAACGCACTATCTGGTCTTGAAGAGCGATCCCGTCACCTTCACCAGCAAGGAGATCGGGTGGTACGCGGTGCACGTCAACGCCAATGACATCGCCGTCATGGGGGCTCGCCCGCGTTGGTTTCAGACCACTCTGATCGTACCGCCGGGAACAACCGCGGCCACCGTCAGGGCGATCATCCGGGATGTGGACCGAGCTGCTCGGGCGCTGCGGATCTCCGTCACCGGCGGCCACACGGAAGTGTCATCGGCCGTCAAGCAGCCCATCCTCGCCGGCGACATGCAGGGGCTCGTGAGACCGACCGAGCTCGTGACCTCGGCCGGCGCACGCCCCGGGGACGTCCTGATCCTGACCAAGAGCGCGGGCATCGAGGGCACCTCCATCCTGGCCCGCGAGCGTTCCGCCATCGCACGCCGCGTGCTCGGAAGGCGCGGGCAGGCGCTCGCCGCTCGGTTCCATCATCGACCCGGCATCTCGGTGGTCGGCGAGGCGCTGCTGACAGCTCGCGCCGGTGCCACGGCCATGCATGATCCCACCGAGGGCGGCATTGCCACCGGCTTGATCGAGCTGGCTTCGGCGTCGGGCTGCCGTCTCCTCGTCGATCTCGACCAGATTCCCGTGCACCCG
>CAZYMF010000093.1:0-18035 GCA_964648215.1 uncultured Binatia bacterium (SeqCode)
CCCGACGCGTTGCCGTTGATGTTCACGTCGTCCTGCGTGAGGTAGGTGATCTGCGGACTGCTGACGGTGCCGAGCTGATCCCCGCCGTTGACGCTACCGGAGTTCCAGTTCACGTGCGGCCGCGCCAACAGGTCGGCCAGCAGCTGGTTCAGGTCGCTGGTGCTGGGGCCGCCGGTGGTCATGACGCTCGGCGTGAGCGGGCTCAGGCTGAACCCGAGGCCCTGGACGTTGTCCTTCTGGCTGTCATTGAGCGCACGCACGACGTCGTCGGTCGCCCCGGAGTTGCGGGTCGAGATCCCCGGTCGCGCGTCGCCACCGCCGGTGGTCCCGCCGAAGAGATCGTGGTCGTTCCCGTCGACCAGGAAGGCATTGCCGCTGAACTGGCCGTGGACGTTGTCCGAAGCCAGGTAGACGGCGCCGGGGCTGCCGGCCCCGCTGGCCTTGCGCAGGCCGACGGCGACGACTCGGCGCGAGCGGCTGTGGCCAGTACCGGTGCTGGTCAGGGTCCACGTTCCCCCGGCTCCCAGCACCGGAGTCAACACCGAGTACTGCAGCGCCGACAAGCCGGGCATCGCCTTGGGGTTGCTTCCGTACACACTGCTCCAGCGATCGACGATGTCGTGCTGGAAGTCGATGACGCCGACGCGGTTGATCCGGTTGAGGGCATCTTGCACGCCCGCTTCGGCGACGAACAACGCCTGGTGACCGGTGTGGTCGCTGTTGGTGGCCTTGAGATCGAGCGAGCTCAACAACAGCGCGCCGGCTCCCAACGTCGTGAAGACGAGCAGGACGAGGAGGGTCATCATCATCGCGGCGCCGGTCTCCCCCGAGCGCCGGCAGTCGGAGAGGGTCATGGGCACACCGTGTTTCCGTTCATGAAGCGGTTCCGCAGATCGATGTTCGTGCTGTAGGTGCTGGTCAACATCAGCGGGCTGGCCGGGTCGACGCCCTTTTGCGTCAAGCCCACGCGGATCTGGACACGGCGGACGGCGGCGCGCTGGCTGGCCGTCAGCCTACCGCCGAGGCCGCCGGGAACGATCGCGCTCCCGTTGCCGCCATAGTAGAGCAAGGCGAAGTACGTGCCCGGCCCGCCGGAGGCGAGCACCGAGGCGGCGGCTCCGGCAACCGTGCGCGTCACCGCGCCGGTGTCGATCGTGTACTGGTAGGTGACCGACTCGCCAGCGTCGATGGCGCCGTTCCCGTTGCGATCGAACTGCACCTGCAGCAGCGACGCGCTGGCGGCCGCCAGCCCTTCGAAGGATTTGCTGCAGCGCGGATCCGCTCCGGCCTGGCGCAGCTCCCGGCCCATCAGGTCGAGCACCGCGCGCGCGCCCTGCTGGGTATCGAGCTGGGCCGTCTGCGCCTGTATGCTGAACATCTGGTAGCGGTAGAGGGAGAACATCGTCGCCAGCAGAGCGAGCGTCATCAGCGACGCCATGAGTACCTCGACGAGGCTCATGCCCCGCCGGTCGTGTCGCCATCGGTTCATCACGTGCACGTCGATGACTGGCATACGAACGCGACCACGCGCATCGACCGCGCCACTTCCTCATGGAAGCTGACGGTCACCACCACCGTGGCCAGGCCCGGCGCGGGCGTGTCGCGGGTCACCGTCCATTGCCGCGTGTAGATTCCGCCCGCTTGCCCATAGCCGTTCAACGGGTTCGCGGCGTCGAAGTGGGTGCCCGCACTCAGGTCCGCCGGATTGGCGGCGGGGTCGAGCGCCCGCAGCTGCTCGACCTTGCCCTGAGCCAGGGCGGCGCCGCCCGACAGATCGCGGCTGATCCGGTTCGAGCGAATCACCGACACGCTGTTGACCGCCAGGCCCGCGGCGATGATGCCGAACACCGCAACGGAGGCCAGAACCTCGACGACGGAGACGCCGCGGCTCCGCATACGCCCCGATACGATGGATCCCTTCATTGCACCGTCACCTTGCCCAGCTCGTTGACCAGAACCGAGCGGCTAATACTGCCCGCCGCCACCGTGAGCGTGGCCGGATTGGGCATTACTCCGATGGCGCTGAAGGTCAGGGGCTCCGGCACGTTCGGGAAGTGCGCGCCACGCGGCAGGGCGATGGGCGCTCCGTCGTTCACGAAGCCGCCGCCCTGGTAGACCTGCACCTGATAGCTTCCCTCGTCGAACACCATGCGGCACGACGAAGACTGCCCAACCGCCAGCGCCCGCAGCCGCATCATGTCGCCGCCCACCTGGCTCGCCGCCCGGCTGAGCTGATACTGCTGATAGAGAGCGGGAAAGTACGGCACCGCCAACCCCGTCAGCACCAGCGACAGGGCGATCGCGACCAGCAGCTCGACAAGCGAAAATCCTGTGCGGTTACGTGCGGTCATTGCACGGAGAAGACAGTGCAATGGTCACGCCAGCGACACGCACGGGCCAGCGGGCCGAAGGGATCACCTCGGGCGATATCCCTCGATGTTACCGATTTCGCGTTGTCGCTTGAATCGTCCACGGGTCGACATGCACCGTGACCGATGCCGTCCCGCCGCACCGGGAGGGCGGCCCGTTGCCGGTCTCGACCGGTCGTGTGGTGTGCCGTGATGCGTGTGGAGTGCGGTGCGGACGGGTGACCTGGTCCGGCCACCCGTGACGCGACCACCGAGGGTGGCTCAGGCGGTGCCGGCGCTGACGCCGTTGCCGCCGCTCTTGCGGTTGCGCATCGCGCCGAGGAATTGCCCGGCTTCGCTCAGCATGCGCTTGCGCTCGTCGGCGCTCTTCACCATCTTCTTCACCGCCTTGAAGATGTACTTCGGGCGGAAGTAATACTTCTTGTAGAAGCGCTCGACGGCGGCGAATATCTCGTCGCCGGAGATCTCCGGATAGCTCACGGTGCAGCGCTGGTAGCCCGCCTCGTCGTTGTAGATGTCTTGCACCAGGAAGCCCTGGTCCTTGACGTACTCGTAGAAATGCGTCCCCGGGTAGGGCGAGGCCAGCGACACCTGCAGCGTCTCCGGGTTCATCTCGCGGGCGAAGCGGATCGACTCCTCGATCGTCGCCCGCGTCTCGCCCGGCAGGCCGACGATGAACGTGCCGTGGATGAGGATGTCGAGGTCGTGGCAGTCCTTGGTGAAGCGCCGGGCACGCTCGGTGCTGACGCCCTTCTTGATGTTCTTGAGGATCTGATCGTTGCCCGACTCGTAGCCGACCACGAACAAGCGCAGGCCGCCCTCTTTCATCACCTTGAGCGTCTCGCGGTCGACGTTGGCGCGCGAGTTGGTCGACCAGCACAGCCCGAGCGGCTTGAGCAGCTCGGCGATGCGGCGCGCGCGCGCCGGGTCGGCGGTGAAGGTGTCGTCGTCGAAGAAGATCTCCTTCATCTGCGGAAAGAGGCGCTTCATCTCCTTGACCTCTTCGTAGACGCTCTCCGGGCTGCGGGTGCGGTAGGAATGCCCGGTGGTCACCTGCGGCCACAGGCAGAAAGTGCAGCGCGCCGGGCAGCCGCGGCCGGTGTAGAGCGATACGTAGGGGTACTGGCAGTAGGGGCTGTTGTACTTGAGGTAGTCGAGGTCGCGTGCGTAGATCTGGGTCACGAACGGCAGCCGGTCCAGGTCGCCTCCGTCGAGCGGTAGCTGTTCCGGGTTGTGGCGGACCTTGCCGTCGACGCGGTAGCTGATGCCCGCGATCTGCGCCCAGTCCCGGCCTTCGGCGACGTCGCGCATCGAGTAATCGAACTCCTTGCGCCCGACCAGATCGATGGCCTCGGAGGCCTGCAGGGCGCCGTCCGGCTGGGCGGTGACGTGGCCGCCGACGAAGGCGATCAAACAATTGGCGTTCGCCTCCTTGATCATCTCGGCGGTGCGAACGTCGAGCTTGAAGGACGGCGTGCTGGTGTGCAGCACGACGAAGTCGTAGTCCTTGGCGATGGCGACCGTCTGCGCCTGGTTGATGTGCTCCGGTGGGGCGTCGAGCACCCGGCTGTTGGGGATCATACCCGCCGGGTAGCAGAGCCAGGTCGGGTACCAGAACGACCACACCTCGCGTGTCGCCTGGTAACGAGAACCCGCGCCGCCGTCGAAATCGTCGTACGACGGCGGGTTCAGAAACAGCGTCTTCATCGCCATGCGTGCCTCTCCCCTTCAGACAGTAGGCCTGCCAGCGTATCGTTGGCCTGCCTCGAAAGCAAGACTCCTACGGTCCACGAAGGCTCACCGGGGCAGCTACCTTCCCTTGGCATGCTGCTTGTGATTTTGAACTCGCATGCCTCTCACTTGCCGGCGGGCGGTGCCGGCAGCGGTGGCGCTGCTGGTCGCTCTCACTTCCGCCGCCCACGCTTTCATTCCGGTGGGCAAGAACGCCACCCTGGTACCCCTGCCCGAGATCATCACCGATCCCAACGAAGGGCAAACCTTCGGCGTCCTGGCCACCATCCTGGTGACCGACGAGCAGAAGCAGATCAAACGCATCATCGCCCCCGACGTCCGCTACAACTCCATCACGGGCGTGTACCCCATGTTCCGCCTCTTCGAGTACCCGAGCGATCGGGAAAGGATCCTGCTGCAAGCGGGCAAGGCGACCAAGACCGGCGAGTACTTCGAAGCCAGCTACGTCGGCGACGATCTCTTCGACGGCCTGCTCAACATCCAGGCGCGGGCCTTCCACGAGAACGACCCGTTCGAGCGGTTCTATGGGTTCGGCAACGAGACCACGGGCGACACCGAAACCAACTACACCTCGGACACCGGCATCCTCCTGGCCTCCGTGGCGATAAACCTGCCCTACTCTCTCCAGGTGGGCACACGGACGCGGCTGCGAGTCGTGCGCGTGCGCCAGGGTGGCGTCGACAGCGTGGACCAGCTGGTGAGCGACCCGCGTTTCGCCGACGTGCCCGGCCGCAGCGGCGCCACCGTCGTCGGCCAGCGCTTCGCCTTCGGCTACGACACGCGGGACTCGCCCAACATGGCCACCGAGGGCAACCTGCTGGATGCCGGCGTCGAGATCGTCGACAGCGCGCTCGGCAGCTCGTCGTCGTACCTCCGATACGACTTCGAGGGGCGGTCGTTCCTGCCTCTGCGCCGCGACAAGCGCTTGATTCTGGCGACGCAGGCCGTGCTCAACTACATGCAGGGTGGCGACCGGGCGCCGTTCTTCGAGCGCAACGCGTTGGGCGGCGTGCACAGCCTGCGCGGGTTTGGAAGCAACCGTTTCATCGACAACGACCGCTTCTTCATCCGCAGCGAGCTGCGCAGCAACGTGTGGGAGCCGACCTGGCTCACCGATCGGTTCAACGTCGTCGGCCACCTGGAAGCGGCTCCCTTCGTCGAGCTCGGCCGGGTGTTCGCCTCCTCGCGCACCTTCCCCCTCGAAGACCTGCACGCGGTCGGCGGCCTCGGTCTGCGCGCCGTCATCCCGCCGCAGCTGATCGCCTACGTCGATCTCGGCACCAGCGGCGGCGCCCCGAGCGTGTTCACCGGGATCGACTATCCGTTCTGACGCCGCGGTCGTGGCAGCTCACGGATCGCTCTTTTCCGCCGCCTCGAGCAACTCGACGACGCGGGCCGAGTACTCGCCGGCGCTGGGGGCGGGGGTGCCGGACTGCAGCGACTGCGCGAAGGCCTCGGCGGCCAGGGCGAGAGGCTCCTCGTCGCCACCGGGAATGATCTCGCTCGCCTCGAAGCGGGAAATCGGCACGACGTTGTCCGTCACCGTGGCCGGGTCGGCCACGGCGTAGTCGAAGAAGGTGAGCTTGCGTTGCCCGAAACGTCCCTCGAATTGCAGCATGCCCTGTGAGCCGACAGCGACGACGCTGGCCGCCTTCACCGGCGACAGCCAGCTCAAGTAGACGTGCGCCGACACGCCATCGTCGAAGCGCACGGTGGCCACGGCCATGTCGGCGACGCCGCGTTGCAGGTAGGTGAACTGCTCGACGCGGATGGCGGCGATCTCCTGCGGCGCCAGGTAGCGCAGGATGGCGAGATCGTGCGGCGCGGAGTTCCACCAGACGTTGGAATCGCGGCGGATGCGCCCCAGGCCGAGGCGCTCGAAGGAGAGGTGGTAGAGGCGGCCGAGGCGGCCGGCGCAGATCCACTCGCGGGCGCGCCGCACCAGCGGGTCGTAGAGGAAGGTCTCGTCGACGAACAGGGTGGTTTGCCGCTCGCGCGCCAGCGCCACCAGCTCCCGCGCCTCGCGCGCCCGCAGCGCCAGCGGCTTCTCCACCCAGCAGTGCTTGCCGGCGCGCAGGGCCAGGCGGGCCAGCTCGAAGTGGGTCGACGGCGGCGTCGCCACCGCCACCGCCATCACCTCCGGGTCGGCGCACAGCGCCGCCGCATCGGCGTGGAAGCGCAGCCCCGGCCCCGACGCCCGCCGCACCTCCTCCGCCCGCGCGGCGTTGCCGTCGCAAACGGCAGCCACGCGCAACCCCGGCGTGCGGCCGAACGTGCGCAGCAGCTTCTCCCCCCAGTAGCCGAGGCCGATTAACCCGATGGCAATCTCTCCCATGACGTCTCCCCAAAGTCCGGCCGTACCGCTCAAAGCCTTCGCGACCGGGGTTGTCAACTGATCGAGCGTGGGAACGCCAGGCCGAACAGTGATGAGCGCCCCGCGTGAGCCGCGCTGACAGTTCGTCGTCTGACACCCATGATGCCTCCGCTTGTCGAGACGGCGAGACACAATGCATGCGGGATCGGGCCGCGAACGGATCCGGCTGTCGCGGACGGTATTGCTGGCGAGCCCAGCGCGCACTTACCACCTGCTACCTTGTGACGATGGGGAAACACGAGCGCAAGGGGGTCGGCCTTCTGCATTCTAGCCCGCCCCCAACTTCCATGGCATACAGCTGCTCATGGCGGTCGATGTCATCGGCGAGATCGTCGTCATCGAGTCCATCGCGGTGGGGAACCTCCATCCGTCGGCTACGGCAGCTTCGCCAGCGCTACGGCCCAGGGCGCTGGCGCAAGATGAAAGGGGTTGGGTTGGTCCGCCTGAAGAGCGGAGCGCGGCCGGAGCGCGTCGACTCGGGAGCGTCGGACGTGATAGGCCTTCGGCCATGAGCGACTCGGTGGATTTCATCGTCAAGAAGACGGACCTGCGCCAGACGGCGTTCGTTCCCGGGCAGGCCTCGGCGGACACGGCGATCGAGCCCGGACAGGTGCTGCTGCGCGTCGACCGCTTCGCCTTCACCGCCAACAACATCACCTACGGCGCCGTCGGCGAGATGATCGGTTACTGGACGTTCTTCCCGGCCCGGGAAGGCTGGGGACGCATTCCCGTGTGGGGCTTCGCCGACGTCGCGCGCTCGCGCCACGAGGCGCTGCCCGTGGGCGAGCGGGTCTACGGATACCTTCCGATGTCGACGCACGTCGTCCTGCAGGCGGACCAGGTTTCCGCCGCAGGCTTCGTCGACGCCGCGCCCCACCGCGCCGCTCTGCCTCCCATCTACAACCAGTACACGCGCGTCGCCGCCGATCCCGCCTGCGAGCCCGGCCGCGAGGCCCACATCGCGCTCTTCCGTCCGCTGTTCACGACGTCCTTTCTCCTCGACGACTTCCTCGCCGAGAACGCGTTTTTCGGCGCGCGCTCGATCATGCTGTCCAGCGCGTCGAGCAAGACCGCGCTGTCCCTGGCCTTCCTCCTCTCGCAGGGAAGCCGCGAGCAGTGCTCGCTCGTCGGATTGACCTCGCCCGCCAACCGGGCCTTCTGCGAGCGCACCGGCTACTACGACCGCATCGTCACCTACGCCGACGCCGGCAAGCTGCCGCGCGACACACCCGCGGTGCTCGTCGACTTCGCCGGCAACGGTGCCGTGGTGAGAACCGTGCACGAGGCGCTCGGCGACAGCCTCAAGTACAGCTGCTCGGTCGGCGTCACCCACTGGGAGAAGATGGCGATGGGGGCGGAGGTGCCGGGACCGGCTCCGATTCTGTTCTTCGCGCCCGACCACGCGCTGCGACGCAGCGGCGATTGGGGCGCCGCCGGGCTGCAAACGCGCGTGGGCGTCGCGATGCGTCGGTTCCTCGACTCGGCGGGCTGGCTGCGCGTCGTCGAGGGCCGCGGCCAGGCGGCGGTCGAGTCCGTCTACCGCGCCACTCTCGACGGCAAGGTCGACCCGAGCGAGGGTCACATGCTGGCGCTGTAGTCGCGATGGGGCCAGGACAAATGTAGAACATGGAACCGGGAACCGGGGATGGAGAACCCGTGAACGAAGGACACGACGTTGACCGGTTCTCCGTTCCGAATTCCCGGCTCCCGGCTCTCCATTCTCTTCTGCGTGCGCGTCGGTTCAGGGCACGCCCGGCAATGCTTCACGAGGCCGCCCGATGCGCGCCCTCGTCACTCTTCGCCGCCGTGTACTCGCGGCGCACGCGGCACACGCCCTGCCGCTGGGCGCGGTTGAAGCGACGCAGGTTCCACCACACCAGCGCCGCGAGCACGCCCACCAGCACACTCGTCCGCGAGACGATCGCCGCACCTCGCGCCGCGCCCACGGCCGCCGCCACCAGCGCCGCAGCCGCGAGTGCGGCGAACAGCGGCTCGTAGAAACGCGGCCGCGCGATCATGAAGCGAATGGCGAGCAGATCGCGCAGCACCACCACCGTACGGCCCGGACCGTAGTGCGACTCGCCGTGCCGGCGGCGCCGGTCGTTGACACCCACTTCGGCCACCTCGGCCGCGCCGACGCCGAGAACGGCGGGAAGGAAGCGATGAATCCCCGGGGGCAGCTGAATGCCGCCGAGCACGGCGCGCTCGTACACCTTCAAGCCGCAGCCGTTGTCGTGCATCGGCAGCCGCGTGACCGTGCGGATCATGAAGTTGGCGATGCGCGACGGCAGCACCCGCACGAACGCGCTCTCGCGGCGCTGCCGGCGCCAGCCCGACACCACCCGCACGCCGCGTTCGTGCAATGCCGCCAGCAGGCGCGGGATGTCGTGCGGATCGTTCTGACCGTCGCCGTCGAGAGTCACCACCCGCTCGCCGCAAGCGGCGCGAAAGCCCGCCGACAGCGCCGCCGCCTCGCCGTAGTTGCCGTCGAGATCGAGGACACGCAGCCGCGGCTCCTCGGCGCACAGCGCCCGCAGCTCGTCGAGCGTGCCGTCGCGGCTGCCGTCGTTGACGAAGATGATCTCGAAGTCCGGCGTCAGCTCGCGCACGACGCTGCGGATCTCGTTGCACAGCGGCCCGGCGTTGCCCTCTTCGTTGAAGACCGGCACCACCACCGACAGCGCCGGCTGCGACGCGCGGCTCATCGGCGGCAGAAGGCGACGACCGCGTCGGCGACGCGCTCCACCTCGGCGTCGGTGAGATCGGGGAACACCGGCAGCGACAGGATCTCCTGCGCCAGCCGCTCCGCGCGCGGCAGCGCCGGCCCCTCGCCGTAGGCCAGCAGCCACGCCGGCTGGCGATGCAGCGGAACGGGGTAGTGGATGCCGGTCTCGATGCCGGCCCCTTTCAGGTAGCTCGCCAGCGCGTCGCGCTGCGGCGTGCGGACGACGTACTGGTGGTAGACGTGCACTTCACCCGGAGCCTCGACCGGTACGCCGACACCCAGGGGCGCGAAGCGCGAGCTGTAGAACGCCGCGATCTCGCGCCGGCGCCGGTTGCGTGCGTCGAGATGTCTCAGCTTGATGCGGAGCACGGCGGCCTGCAGCTCGTCCAGCCGATAGTTGCCGCCATAGCGGACGTGATGGTTCTTCCGCTCCTGCCCGTGGGCCAGGCAGAGACGCACGCGCTTGGCAATCTCCTCGTCTCCGGTGGTCACGAAGCCGGCGTCGCCGTAAGCGGCGAGATTTTTGACCACCCCGGCGCTGAAGCAGCCGACGGCGCCGAAGCTGCCGACACGCCGTCCGTCGCGCGCGGCGCCGTGCGCATGCGAGCCGTCTTCCACCAGCGCCAGCCGGCGCGCGCGCGCGAGCTCGAGCAGCGGCGCCAACCGCAGCGGCGAGCCGTAGAGGTGCACGGCCAGCAGCGCCCGAGTGCGCGGGGTCACCGCTCGGACGACGGCGTCGACGTCGGGACCGAGGCCGTCCGCCTCGACGTCGACCAGCACCGGCTGGGCCCCCGCCAGCCGGATCGCCTCGACGTCGGCGGTGAAAGCGTTGGCGTGGACGATCACCTCGTCCCCCGGACCGATACCGAGCGCCCACAGGCCCAACACCAGCGCATCGGTGCCGGACGAGGCTCCGACCGCGTGCGACACGCCGACATACGCGGCGATCTCCTGCTCGAAGGCGCGCGTATTCGGCCCCTTGAGCAGGTGCATTGCCGCGAGGGACTCCTGCCAAGCCCCGGCGATCTCGGCCGCGATGGCCGCGTGCTCGCGCTTGAGGTCGAGCAAGGGAACTGTCGTGTTCATGAACGGTCACTCCTGCCGGCGCCGCGCGCCGGACGATTCAAGCAACCCGCTTGTGCACCAAGATGAGACGATCGTTGCCCATCGTCTCTTCTCCCGCCGGCAACGGCACGAGCGCGAACGGGGCGCGTTCGGCCGCAGAGAGCTGCTCCCACTGTTGGCGGGTCATCAACAGGTAGGGAGGGGCGGCGGCGTCCAGGTCTCCCTGATAGTTGTTGATCCTTCCTCCCCAGTAGTAGGCGGCCACGTAGTCGAACGTCCGGTAGAACGCCACCGTCTCGCCCCCCGCCACCCGCCGCACGGCCGGCATCAGGTCGCGGTAGGTTCGGTGCACGCCGATCTGCGGCAGCAAGATCTGCTGCGCGAACACGTCGGCAACACCCAGGGTGGCGACCACGCCGACGAGCACCCCACGCCAGCGGCCGGGGCCGGCGGCGCGCAACGCCTGGGCCACCCACCACAACGCCGCCACCGCCGCCGCGAACAGCGCCACGCTCGCCAGCGCATGATGGCGCAGAGCTTCGGCGACCCAATCGGTGTACAGGGAGGCTTCGGGCGAGAAGAAGCGCCCCACCCACTCGACCAACGGCAGCCCCGCCCGTTCGATCACCGTTGCCAGCAGCAGGACGGTGACGATCCCGGCGGCGCCCAGCGCCACGACGCGAAGCACGATCAACCACCACCTCGGCTCGTCTGCGCTCCGCGTTTCCGTTGCGTTCCATTTCCCAGCCCACCACCACCCCACCAGAAGACCGAGCGCGGGATAGAGAGCCAGCAGGTAGACGCTGCGCTTGCTGACGGCCAGGGCGTAGAGGCCGAAGACCACCGCCATCCACAAAAGCATATAGACGCGCGGATCGTCGGCGGACAAGCGCCGCCGCTCACGCCACAGGGCAATCACCGGACCGGGCACGAACAACGTCCACGGCAAGAACCCAGCCAACAACGTGAGGAACAGGTAGATCACGCCGTGCCGGTGACCGCCCTCGTACTCGGAGGACGAGAACATCCGGTAGACGTTCTCGTTGAGAACCTGCTTTCCAAAAAAAGCGAAGCCGCCTTCGATCAGGGCCAGCACGTACCACAGCCCCGCGATCACCGCGACGGCGATCAAGCCGCGCACCAGGCGCAGCCGCCACAGCGGCGAGGCATCGCGCTGGAGTGCGCACAGCACGACGATCAGCAAACCCGGGAGAGCCACTCCGACGGGGCCCTTGGCCAGAACCGCGAAGGCCATCCCGCCGTAGAACGGCACCAGCCAGCGGCGGCCGCCGCTGCGTACGAAGAACAGATACGAGAAGAACGCGACCAGCAAGCCAAACGTGAGCGTCATGTCCACCCGCGCACCGGTGGCCGCGCGCTGCCACTCGAAGCTGGTCATGACGATCGTCGCCCCCGTCAAGCCCGCCACGGTTCCCCAGAGGGCTACACCGGCGCCGTAGGTAGCGAGCACGCCGCCGAGCGAGAGGAGGGCCGAGGGCAGACGGATGCTCCACTCGTCGGTTCGCCCCTGCGCCAGCGAAATCAAGGCGCCCATCCAGTGGAACAGCGGCGGCTTCGACGGCACCTCCGCGCCTGTCGGCCCGTCGCGCAGCGGCAACACCCATTCCCCCTGATGCGTGATCTCCCAGACAACCAGTGCCTCGCGCGCTTCGCCGTGGGTGTGGAACGGCATCCTCCCCAGACCCCACAGCTGCAGCGTACCCCAGAGCACGACCAACACCGCCGCACCCACCACCGTGGCCACGGTGGACCGGGGCGGAGAGACGACCGTGGCCGTCTCTCCGCCCGCCGTCGTCGTTTCGATGCTCATGGCACGGGATGGTTGACGACGACGACCTTCTTGCCTTCGGCGGCGACCTGGATCGGCGGCGACGAGAGCTGCGGCAGCAACGGCTTCAGCTCCGAGCGGTTGATCACCAGGAACACTCGCGTCGGCGACGCCCATTCCTGCAGCAGCTTCGCGTCGCTCGGCCAGAAGAAGGCGCTCTGGTCGCCCTGCCGGCTGCCGAAGGCGAGCTCGCCCTTGCCCACCACCATGACCGCCCGGCGCTGCGTGTACAGCGGGATACCCTGGACGTAGTGACGGTAGATGAGCACCTCGTCCCCGGGCTGGGCGTGCGCCCGGATGGCCAGGCCCAACTGGCGGTAGCTGGTGGTGACACCACGCCCCGAGATCGCCACCGACAGCAGCGCCAGCATGGCCACCATGCCCGTGACCAACGCTCGCTGGGTGTCGCGCTGTTGGCGCATCCACCACCCGGCGGCGAGTAGCACCAGACCTCCCGCCCACAGGTAGGGCGTCAGGGGACGACTCAGCGGCAACGTCAGGAAGAGCACCACCACGCCCCCGATCACCATGCCGCCGCCCAGCACCAGCAACAGCGGCGCCAGCCGCGGGCCGAGAGGCGCCTCGGCCGCGACGGCGTCACGCAGCGCGCGCGCCGTCAGCAGCGCCAGCGGCGGCAGCGCCGGAACGATGTAGGTGCCCAGCTTCGACGTCGACAGGCTGAAGAAGCCGATGATCACCGCCGACCAGATCAGGCAGAACCAGGTCAGCGCCGACCATTCGCGGAAGCGGCGCAGCGCGCCCGACCAGGCCGGCACCAGCAGCACGGCGACGCTCCACGGCAGCAGCGAGGCGAACACGATCGGCAGGAAGAACCAGATCGGCTGATGGTGCTCGCCGGTGCTGAGGAAACGCCGGACGTGCTGGTCCATGATGAAGAAGTCGGGAAACTCCGGATTGCGTACGCTGACCAGCACGAACCAGGGCAACGCCACCAGGCAGAAAAGACCGATGCCGACGCGATCGATGCCCGCCCACAGCGCCCGCCAGTCGCGCTGCGCCAGCAGGAACAGGACGACGATGCCGCCGGTGAGCACGATCGCCACCGGCCCTTTGGTCAGCACGCCGAGAGCCACGCTGAGGTAGAGGCCGAGCAGCCACGCCCGCGGCCGCCCGGGACCCTGCCACCAGAACCAGAAGCAGGCCAGGCCGAGGGTGAGAAAGAAGGTCAGCGGCATGTCCAGGGTCAGCGTCTGCCCCATGGCGAAGAACAGCGGCGAGACGGCGAGCAGCCCGGCGCCGATGGCGGCCACCCAGTTGCCGTAGCCGCGACGCCCCACCGCCCACGTCAGCAGGATGGTGCCGAGGGCGGCGAACACCGGCACCAGGCGCGCGCTCCAGTCGCTGACGCCGAGGAAGGAGAAGTCGATCGCCGTCAGCCAGTACACCAGCGGCGGCTTCTCGAAGTACTTGACGTAGTTCAGCGTCGGCGTCACCCAGTCGTGCCGTGCCAGCATCTCGCGCGCGATCTCGGCGTAGCGGGGCTCGTCGGGCTCGGCCAGGGCGCCGAGGTGGAGAGAGAAGCAGTAGGCCGCCGCCGCCGCGACGGCGAACAGCGCCACCGCCCACGGCCGCAGCGGCCGTGGCGCCGCGGCGCCGGTGTCGCTCTTCGCGATCGTGTCGGGTTCCAGGGGAACGGTTTCCACTTCATTCATATCTGCATCGCCACCGTACCGTGGCGCCCGGCAATCGGGCGCGGCATCACGTCGTGCACCGGGAGCTCGGCGCCGTGCAGGCGCTCGGCCTCGGCATCCAGGCGCACGAACTCGACCTCGGGCTTGAGCGCTGCCAGCATCTCGCCGAACAGCTCCAGGTGCGGCAGGCCCTCGACCTCGGTGTGAATGGTGTGCACGTTGAGACCGTCACGCACGCAGCCGAGGTAGAAGCGGACCAGCTCCGCGCGCTCCGTGCCGACCTCGCCGTACGTCTCGTCGAGCGTCGGCCAGGTGCTCGGGATCTCCGGCGTGCGGAAGACCCGGCCGTCGGCCCGGGCGCGGTACGGAGCGGTACCGCGGGTGTCGCTGTGATAGAGCAGCTCGGCCTCGTCCTCGCACTGCAGGCTGGCGGCCGTGCACTGCCAGCCGGGCGCCGCGAACGAGCGCGGCGGATGGCCGAGAATCTCGGTGTAGACGTCGCAGCCACGCCCGAACTCGGCGCGCACGGCGTCGAGCGGCAGCGACGCCAACCGGTCCTGCCAGTAGACGTGATCGTAGCCGTGCACGCCGACCTCGTGGCCGGCCGCTTCGGCGGCGCGCAGCAGCTCGGGAAAGGCCCGCGCAATCTGCGGCCCCGGCAGCAAGGTGCCGTAGAGCACGGTCCGCCAGCCGTACATGCCGACGGCGTTGGTCCGCCGCATCTTGCGCAGAAAGCCCCGCCGCAGCACCCGCCGAATGGCGCGACCGGAGTGGTCGGGACCGCACGAGATGAAGAACGACGCCGACACGCCCAGGCGCTCGAATAGCTTCAGCAGCGCGGGAACGCCACGCTGGAGACCGACGTGGGTGTCGACGTCCACTTTGAGAGCCAGGCGAGTAGACACGATGACAGCCGAGCTTGCCCGCGGGGTGCCGTGGCGAGAAGGCCGCCGCCCCTCAGGCCATGGCGGCGCGAAACCAATCGATGGTGCGGCGCAGCCCTTCGGCCAGCGGCGTCTCCGCCGTTACCCCCAGCACCTCGCGCATCTTGGTGTTGTCGGGCACACGACGCGGGATGTCCTCGTAGCTGGTCCCGTAGATCGACTCCTGGGTGACGAACTTGATCGTCGACTTGGAGCCGGAGATGTCGATCATCGTCTGCGCCAGCTCGAGGATCGTGGTCTCCACCGCCGTGCCGATGTTGAACACGTCGCCGTCGGTGTCGGGGCCGACGCCCGCCGCCACCGTCGCCCGCACGGCGTCGTCGACGAAGGTGAAGCAGCGCGTCTGCTTGCCGTCGCCGATCACGGTGAGCGGCTCGTTGCGCAGCAGCTGGCCCATGAAGATGGTGATGATGCGGCCGACGTCGAGCTTGTCCAGGCGCGGGCCGTACACGTTGAAGTAGCGGGTGATGGTGACCGGCAGGCCCATGTGGTGGTAGGCGAAGCAGAAGTGCTCGCCCACCGCCTTGGAAGTGGAGTAGCACCAGCGGTCGATGCGGGTCGATCCCAGCAGGCGGTCGTCATCCTCCCGCCACGGCACCTTGGGGTTGCGGCCGTACACCTCGGAGGTCGAGCCGAAGACCACCTTCTTGCCGTGCTTGAAGGCGAGCTTGAGCACGTTCTGGGTGCCGTTGACGTTGACGTTGAGCACCTCGTACGGGTCGCCGACGTAGTACTCGACGCCAACGACGGCGGCGAGGTGATAGACGAGGTCGGCGCGCGCGATCAGACCCTCGAGGATCTCGTTGTTGAAGATGCTGTCCCGAATGTAGTGGAAGCCCGGCTTGCCCATGAGGTGGCGCACCTTGGCGACGCTGCCGGTGTCGACAATGCTCACCTCGTCGCCGCGCGCGATAAAGGCGTCGGCCAGGTGCGAGCCGACGAAGCCGCCTCCTCCGGTGATCAGAACCTTCATTCGAGTAGCGCTCCTTCCGTAATTGCGTGGCGGCGGGCCGCTTCCGCAGCGGGCCGTTCCTCGTCTTCCTCGAGCTGCACGCGCAGCAAACGCAGCGCGCCGCTCCCGGTCTCAACCATGATCCCGCCGTTCGCGGCCGCCTCGACGGCCAATACCTGCCCGGGACGGGCAGCGGCGGCGGACGTCTCCGTCCTCTGTGCTTCCCAGATAAACAGTTTACGGCCGCGCCACAAGGCGAAGGCCCCGGGATACGGGTGGGTGACCGCCCGCACCAGGTTGCGGATGGCAACCGCGTCGTCGGCCCAGGACACGCGCCCGTCCTGCGGCCGGCGCCCGCCGAAGTAGCTGGCCGCGGCTTGATCCTGCGGCTGGCGCGGCGCCCGGCCCTCGCGCAGCAAGGGGTAAGCGTCGCGCATCAGCTCGGCCGCCGCCGCCGTCAGCTTGCGAAACAGCGTCAGCGCGGTGTCCTCGTCGCCGATGGCCACGGCCCGCTGCGCCACGATGTCCCCGCGGTCGGGCTTGACCTCCATGTAGTGCAAGGTCACGCCCGTCTCCCGCTCGCCGTGAATCAGCACCCAGTTCACCGGGCAGCGACCCCGGTAGCGCGGCAGCAGCGAGCCGTGCAGGTTGAGGCAGCCGCGGCGGGGAATCGCCAGCAGCTCCGCGCCGAGCAGCTTGCGGTAGTAGAACGAGAAGAGGAAGTCGGGCGCCCAGCCGCGCACGCGCTCGATCCACTCCGGCGTGTTGACGTTCTCCGGCGTGAACACCGGGATGCCGTGCTCCTCGGCCAGCCGGCGGACCGAGCGGAACCAGATCTCCTCGCCGGGATCGTCGTCGTGCGTCACCACGGCGACCACGGTGTCACCGCTGCGGATCAGCTCCTGCAGGCAGACGTAGCCGACGTCGTGGTAGGCGAACACCACCAGGCGCTGGCGCGAGGGCGCCTCGCGGCGGCCGCCGGCGGCTGGCGGCCGGGAGTTCGGAGAGGGCTGCGCCATCGCTTCGCGATCAGCCGTCGCCCGTCGTCCGCGAGACGCCGTGGATGGTCCGGATGCGATAGGTCGGGCGCCGGCGCACCTCGAGGTAGATGCGGCCGACGTACTCGCCGACCAGCCCGACGGCGAGAATCAGGACGCCGATGAACCCGAACAGGATCGCGAACAGCGTGAACACGCCCTCGCTCTCCGGCCCGACGATGAAGCGCCGGATCATGAGAAAGCCGCCGAAGCCCATGCCCGCCACCGCGACCACGACGCCCATCAGGCTGACGAGCTGGATCGGCAGCAGCGAGAATCCCGTCATCAGATCGAACAGCAGCCGCAGCAGCTTGAGCATCCCGTACTTCGAGGTGCCGCCGAAGCGGTCGGCGTGCTCGACGTGAATCTCGGCGGTGCGCTTGGCCAGCGAGTTGGCCAGGGCCGGGATGAAGCTCGAGCGCTCGTCGCAGTCGACGATCTGCCGCACCACGTCGCGGCGATAGGCGCGCAGCATACAGCCGTAGTCACGCATCTTCACGCCGACGGTGACCGACGTCAGCTCGTTGACGACGCGCGAGGCGAGCTTGCGGAAGAGCGGATCCTGGCGCGCCTCGCGCCAGCCGCCGACCACCTCGTACCCTTCCTCGATCTTGGCCACGAGGTTGGGGATCTCTTCCGGCGGGTTCTGCAGGTCACCGTCGAGTGTGACGATGATCTCGCCGCGGGCGGCGGCAAAGCCGGCTAGCACGGCGGCGTGCTGGCCGAAGTTGCGGGTCAGCTCGATCACCCCGACGCGCGGGTTGCCGGCGCTCAGGCCCGAGAGCATCTCCAGCGAGCCGTCGGCGCTGCCGTCGTCGACGTACCAGATCTCATAGGACCGTCCCATCTCCTCGAGTACACGCGTCAGTCGCTGGTGCAACGCCTCGATGTTGGCGGCCTCGTTGTAGATCGGGATCACCACCGAGACGTTCACGGGTGCGGGCGCAGCCGTGGCGGTTTCGCCGGCCTGCAGCGGGCGGGGGTCGAGCACACGCGGTCCTTTCAGCCCAAGGGCATCTGTGGACAGACCACAAACCGGCCCGGAATTCAATTTCACCGGCATAAGGAGCCCACCCACAGAGGCAGAGAGATCACAAAGAGCAGATTCACAGAGGATCCTCGTGGATCGAGAGGAAGGACACGATTTCGACGAGGAGACGCGGAGCTTCCGTCCTCATCCTTCCTCTGTGCGCTCTGTGCCTCTGTGGTCGGTGCGCCCTCCGTTTCCTCGAGGTCACCTCCAGCGCAGCGCCTTGACCGTCTCAGCACCTCCCGTTATCTCAGACGACGTTGGTCAGCCATTCGCATCCGCGATC